>JAAYLC010000247.1 GCA_012522045.1 Bacteroidota bacterium | reverse complement strand
ACTTTTTTCAAGTGAGAAGAATCGTTCAAATCAGAGATTATTTGTTTGGCGCGTTCCACATCTTCTTGGTGAACTTTAAGTTGAATTCCGCCGCCGGCAATCGGATAAAAAGGAAGGACGCTTAAAAAAGTTTCATTCTGAAAGAAATGACGTATATTTTCTTGTTCCAACAACAATTTTAAAACTGCATATTCTGCAGCAAATTGAAAGATAGCAACGGTATGAAAATTTGTCATACAAAAGGGTTTAAAGCAAGTTCAAAATGAAATAAGATAAAAATATGAATACATATCTACATATGTAGTATTTTTACATAAATATAAATGCATGAATAAGAAAAAAAACAATAAAAATAAATCATCAAAACAATCCAAAAAAGAGGCTTATGCAATTCAGATTCAATCGGTTTTAAAGAATTCGAGTCAGCCTTTAAATTATAAGCAAATTGCCGCAAAATTAGGTGTTGATGATGCTGAAAGTAGAAATCAAATTACACGAAGCATAAAAAAACTGATAAAAAAAGAATATGTAGAAGAAGTCTCCAGAGGAAAATATCAGCTGGCAAAAGATACGAATTACTATACCGGAATTTTAGATATGACTTCATCGGGATATGGATTTGTGATTGTTGAATCTCTGGATGAAGATATTCTGATTAAAAGCAAAGATTTAAACAGAGCCTTGCACGGCGATTTGGTTGAGGTTTATTTGTACAAACGACGAAAAGCAGGAAAATTACAAGGAACCATCACGCAAGTCATTGAACGCAAGCAAAAAGAATTTGTAGGCGTCATTAAAATTTCTGCTCATTTTGCATTTGTCGAAGTTGAAAGCAGTAAAATGCGAACCGATATTTTTATTCCCATTAACAAAATAGGGACCGCAAAAGATGGTGAAAAAGTTTTGGTAGCCATTGAAGAATGGCCTGAAACTGCTGATTCACCTACCGGTCGTGTGATAAAAGTATTCGGAATGCCCGGAGCACATGCCACAGAAATTCACTCCATTTTGGCGCAATACGGCTTGCCTGAAGAATTTCCAAATGAAGTGGAAGAATTTGCAAACCGGATCGATACAAAAATTTCAGAATCAGAAATCAAGAAACGAAAAGACATTCGCGATGTGTTGACTTTTACAATTGATCCTAAAGATGCTAAAGATTTTGACGATGCATTGTCTTTTCGAAAATTGGATAATGGAAATTTTGAAATCGGAGTGCATATTGCCGATGTCTCGCATTATGTAGAACCCGGAACTATTTTAGACGAAGAAGCTTATGAGCGTGCCACTTCAATTTATTTGGTAGACAGGGTGGTACCTATGTTGCCGGAAATATTATCCAATCAGGCGTGTTCTTTACGACCTCACGAAGAAAAATATACGTTTTCGGTCATTTTTGAAATCGATTCCAAAGCGCATGTAATCAATCAATGGTTTGGGAAAACTGTGATGCTGAGTGATGCCAGATTTTCTTACGAAGAAGCACAGTATATTATTGAAGAATTTTACGATAGTCCAACTGAGAATTATTCTAAAATTCTGATTCCTGAAGATATTTCCATACAAGACACCGCTTATGAAGTTCCAGAACCAATTGTAGAAGCGGTTTGCAGCATGAACAAATTGGCTCAGAAACTACGTCAGCAACGGATGCGTTCAGGTGCTATTTCTTTTGATAAAGTAGAAGTCAAATTTATGTTGGATGAAGATAACGAACCTACAGGTGTATATTTTAAAGAAAGCAAAGATGCTAATAAATTAATTGAAGAATTTATGCTTCTTGCCAATCGTAAAGTTGCCGAATTCATTGGAAAACAACAGCCTAAGAAAACATTTGTTTACCGAGTTCACGATGAACCCGACGATGAAAAATTAGCTGCATTACAGAAAATTATCAGTCGTTTTGGATATAAGATAAATACAAAAACTGCCCAATCTACTGCAAATTCACTCAACAAACTTTTAAAAGATGTAGAAGGTAAAAAAGAACAAAACCTTATAGATACACTGACCATTCGGAGTATGAGCAAAGCATTTTACACGACTTTCAATATTGGTCATTACGGACTTGCTTTTGATTATTACAGTCATTTTACTTCTCCCATTCGTCGCTATCCCGATATTATGGCACACCGTCTTCTTTTTCACTATCTTGAGAACGGAAAATCACCTTCTGAAGATGAATATGAAGAAAAATGTGCGCACAGTAGTGAAATGGAAAATTTGGCCGTTAATGCAGAGCGTGACAGCATTAAATATATGCAAGTAAAATATATGATGCATCAACGAGAAATTGAATTTTTAGGCGTAATTTCGGGAGTTACGGAATGGGGAATTTATGTAGAAATTATTTCCAATAAATGTGAAGGAATGGTACGTTTGCAAGATTTAAAAGATGACAGATATATTTTTGATGCCGATGATTTTGCTGTTTTCGGCCAACGTACCGGAAATGTATATCAATTGGGAGATGAAGTGTACGTCAAAGTAAAAAATGCAGATTTAGTAAAGAAACATCTTGATTTTTATTTAATAGGACATCGGGAAATGAATGAAAACAATTAGTTACTAAATTCGCTATTTTTCCCTTTTTAAATTTTGTTGATGAATGTTATGACAGATGGTCTGATATATGCCGTTTTATATGGTTTTTTACTTTCTTTTGCGGTAGGTCCTGTTTTTTTTACATTAATAGAAACAGCAATTTCAAAAGGAATCAGAGCTGCTATTTTTTTTGATTTAGGCGCTATTTCCGCAGATATCGTATTTATCATAATCGCTTTTTTCAGTACAAATAAAATATTGGAAAAAATACAACACGATCCGGCGTTGTTGATTTTCGGAGGGGTTGTTTTGATTGCTTATGGAGTCATTACCTATATTCGGGTTAATAACTCCATATTTAAAATTATGCGAGAGTATTACACCAAAGCAGTCAAAGGAAAATTTAGAAATCTATTTTTTAAAGGATTTTTCTTGAATTTTGTCAATTTCGGAGTTTTAATCGGGTGGATTGCAACGTTGGTAATGGCAAATGCACTCACCACCACAGACACCGGTGTATTTTGGTTTCTGGCAACCGTATTGATTACTTTTTTTACAACCGATCTCATAAAAATCACCCTTGCCAAACGCGTTATGAGAAGACTATCCGGGAGGTTGATATTTAAAACCAAGCAGTGGGTAAGTATTCTTATAGTGATTTTCGGAATTTTTTTATTGATTCAAGGAATTTTTCCGCAAGGCTTAGAAGCAGGGCTTGATACGATTCCGGGACAATCGCATCCCTTAGACAAACCCATTCCGCCTGTTATCAAGGAATAAAAAAACCTTCAAAATAACTTGAAGGTTTTTGGAGGCATCGAGCGGATTCGAACCGCTGTAGAAGGTTTTGCAGACCTCTGCCTAGCCACTCGGCCACGATGCCGTATTTGAAAGAAAGTTTTCTAAAAAACGATTGCAAATATAGAAACTTATACCAGAATCGGCAACAAACTGTTAAAAATTATCTTTCTCTTTTCATAATTACACGCACTTCCGATACATCTCCACCGATGGGCGGATTTTTTTTTGCAATGGAAATTTTTACTTTTTTAACGAGTTTCAATTCGGATAAAATCGCTTCCATGATACGTTGAGCTACATTTTCCAAAAGTTTTGACCGAATCAACATTTCACGTTTTACGATTGATTTAAGATGCACATAATCAATCGTATCTGAAAGCAAATCCGTTTTTGAAGCTTTGGTAAGATTAGAATATACCGTAAGATCAACACGGTAATCAGAACCTATAACTCCTTCTTCCTCCAAGCATCCGTGATAGGCATAAACACGGATATTTTTAAGCTTTATTTTGTCCAATTTTGTGTGTAAAATAGATGTTCAAAACTACAACAAAAGTGCGTATTTTTTTCAGTCTTTTTTTGTAAATTTGCGCCATCATTTTTTGTTATGGCAAAAGAAGAAGCATCCCTCAATTTTTTAGAGCATATCATCGAAGAAGATCTACGAAACAATTATAAATTATCAGATTTATGCTTTCGATTCCCTCCTGAACCAAATGGTTATTTACACATCGGTCATGCCACTTCTATTTGTCTGAATTTCGGATTCGGGTTAAAATACAATGCGCCGGTTAATCTTCGTTTTGACGATACCAATCCGATTAAAGAGGAACAAGAATTCGTCGATGCCATTAAACGTGATGTCCAATGGCTCGGATTTGAATGGGCAAAAGAATGTTATGCTTCTGATTATTTTCAGCAACTGTACGATTGGGCAGTTCAACTTATTAAAGAAGGAAAAGCCTATGTCGATTCACAATCTTCCGAAGCAATCGCGCAGCAAAAAGGAACACCGCAAATTCCGGGTACAAACAGCCCGTATCGAGATCGTTCGGTCGAAGAAAACTTGGAATTGTTTGAAAAAATGAAAAACGGAGAAACTCCGGAAGGACAACATGTGCTACGTGCAAAAATTGATATGGCATCACCGAATATGCTGATGCGGGATCCGGTAATGTACCGCGTACTCCACAAACCTCATCACAGAACAGGGACAGACTGGAAAATTTATCCAATGTATGATTGGGCACACGGGGAAAGCGATTATATCGAACAAATTTCGCATTCCTTTTGTACCCTGGAATTTTTACCACACCGGGAATTATACGATTGGTTTCTCGACCAAATTTACGATCCGACCAAATTAAGACCCAAACAACGTGAATTTGCAAGAAGAAATTTAAGTCATACCGTGGTCAGTAAACGCAAATTGGCTCAACTGGTAGAAAAGGGAATTGTCAAGAGCTGGGATGATCCTCGAATGCCGACAATTGCTGGTTTGAGACGTCGTGGTTATACTCCTGAATCCATCCGAAATTTTGCAGAAAGTATCGGCGTTGGAAAAAGAGAAAATTTAATTGATGTTTCTCATTTAGAATTTCATATCCGTGAAGATTTAAATAAAAAAGTACCGCGCATTATGGTTGTTTTAGACCCGGTAAAAATTGTCATAACCAATTATCCGGAAGATAAAGTAGAATGGTTAGAAGCCGAAAACAATCCGGAAGATGATGCGATGGGTACGCGTAAAGTTCCCTTTTCTCGAGAACTTTATATTGAACGCGAAGACTTTAAAGAAGAAGCAAATCGTAAATTTTTCCGTTTAACCATCGGCAAAGAAGTACGTTTAAAAAATGCTTATATTATTAAAGCCACTAACGTAATTAAAGACGAAGCAGGAAATATCTTAGAAATACATTGTACTTATGATGAAGAAAGCCGTAGCGGAAGTGGAACTGAAGCTTCTAAGCGAAAAGTTAAAGGCACACTTCATTGGGTTTCCATCCCGCACGCTATTGAAACAGAAGTCCGTTTGTATGACAGGCTTTTTGTTGAAGCAGCTCCGGATGCCAAAAAAGATACAGATTTCTTAGAATTTCTCAATCCGAATTCATTGAAAATTGTGACAGGTTACGCTGAACCAAGTATTGAAAAGGTAGAAGCTGAAGATAAATTTCAGTTTCAACGTTTGGGTTATTTTACGGTCGATAGAGATACAACCGATTCTAAGATTGTTTTCAATCGTACAGTGCCGTTACGTGATTCTTGGGAGAAAATAGAATCATAACTTATCCTTAACCATATAGAAATTTCTATTCTTTTCTTTTGCGGACAGTAAGTTCATTGAAAGAAACAGATTCCCTGTATCTGATATTATCCTACTATATAGAAATTTTTAATCTTTAATTATATGCGTAAATTACTATTATTGTTCATTGTAATGCTGAGTACAGCAACATTTGCTCAAAACACGCTTAAAGGAAGCGTAGTTGATTCTGAGACTAACATTCCTTTGGCAGGTGCCAATGTTGTGGAAAATGGGACTTCAAATGGGACCATTACCGATTTTGACGGAAGCTTTATACTTTCTACGGCTTCAACATCAGGAACATTGACCATCTCCTATATTGGATATTCCATTCAAACGGTTTCTTTTTCCAATATTTCCGGAACTGAGGAGTTAGGTCCAATTAAACTTCAACTTGATTCTGATGCTTTGGCAGAAGTGATATTAGTCGGGCGAGGTGTGATTGATATGGCTTCGGATCGTCAAACGCCTATTGCAGTATCTACGATTAGTTCCGTTGAAATTCAAACAAAGGGAATCGGAAACGTCGAATTCCCTGAAATTATGAAAAGTACTCCCAGTGTTTATGTCTCAAATCAAGCCGGAGGATTTGGCGATTCACAAATGTTCTTGCGCGGATTTGATCAGACGAATACCGCATTTTTATTAAACGGTCAACCTATTAACGGAATGGAAGACGGACGCGTGTATTGGTCAAACTGGTCAGGAATGTCAGATGTTGCCAATGCAGTTCAGGTTCAGCGGGGACTTGGTTCTTCCAAACTTGCAATTTCTTCTGTAGGCGGAACTGTAAACATTGTTTCGCGTGTTGCCGATAATAGAGAAGGCGGTTTTGTACGTTTTATGGGTGGTAATGACAGTTATTTGAAAGGAACCGTCAGCTACAACTCCGGATTGCAAGGAAAATGGGCATATTCCTTCCTTTTTGATCACTGGCAGGCACATCGAAAATTTGCAGAAGGAACCACGGGTCAAGGACAAAATTATTTTGTCGGAATCGGATATATGCCTAACGAGAAACATTCATTTAATTTCCTTTTAACAGGAGCTCCGCAATTTCACGATCAAAATTATTCTAAAAGACTTGAAGTGTATGAGGAGTATGGAAAACTGTACAATGACAACTCAGGTTTTAAAGATGGCGAACGCTATACCTTTCGTAGAAACTACTATCACAAACCTATTGCCAATTTAAATTGGGATTGGGAAATTAACGAAAAGAGTTTCCTTTCTTCGGTTTTATACGCTTCGTGGGGACGCGGTGGTGGTACCGGACCTGCAGGAAGTTCACGAAATATTGTAAGAGATGAATTTGGAAACATTGATTTTGATGCCATTGTACAGAATAACATCCAAGGAGCAGACAACGGTATCGGAAGTTATGACGCCGGTTCAATGGTTAGAAGAATGTCTGTAAATAATCACAATTGGTACGGGTTCCTAACAAATTATGAAAATGAAATCAACGAGAATTTTAATTTCAATGTGGGAATTGATTCGCGAATGTATAGTGGAAACCACTGGTATCAGTTGAATGATTTGCTGGGATTAAACGGTTATGCAGACAATTTTGGGTTTGACGGAATGCGTCCCGACAATTATGTAATCACCGAGACTTTCGAAGCAAATCCGTGGGCTGCACTTTTTAACTCGGCAAGTGAAGATCAACGGTTTAATTACGAGTATACCGAATACATCAATTATATAGGAGCTTTTGGACAAGCAGAGTATAAAAAACAAAAGTTTTCAGCTTTTATTCAAGGTGCTGTAAGTACTCAAAGTTATCAAAGAGAAGGACGTGCCACCGGAGTGGAGATTGAAGGAGTGAATGGACTTGGAAAGTCAGAAAAAGTGAATAAAACCGGATACAATATAAAAGGCGGAATGGGATATACGTTTGTTGACGGACACACTATTTTTGCAAATGCAGGTCAGTATTCAAGACAGCCTTATTTAGATAATATTTTTGAAGACATCAGGAATTCAAATTACATTCTTTCCGGAATCAATGAGGTTGACAATGAAGAAATTACCGGAATTGAAGCGGGGTATAGAATTCGTTCCGGAAATGTCAGTCTGGATTTAAACGGATATTATACAAAATGGGGAAACAGGTTTGTTTACAATTTTATACCGGGCGATCCCAACAGTTCCAATCCAAATCAACAATTAAATAGAGTTCAAAGATTTACGGGAGTTACACAAGTTCATAAAGGCTTCGAATTTGAAGGTAAATACCGCTATTCATCTGTGTTTATGCTTCGCGCATTCGGAAGTATCGGAAATTGGAAATACGACGGAACCACACCTTATCAAACGCGTTCTGAGGAAAACAATCAGGTGTTGGATGAAGGAACACTGGATTTAACAGGAACCAAAGTGGGGAACGCTGCACAAACTTCTTTCGGATTTGGTTTTAAATATGAAATCATCGACGGATTAGCCATAGATGCAGATTATAATATTTATACAGATTTGTATGGATTTGTAGATACGCGCGAAGTAATCAATGCCGCATTAAGAGGTGAAGTTTACCAAGCAGAGCGTTTGTCGGCATTTACGTTATTAGACGCCGGTCTTTCATACAAATTCAATTTCGGAGGAAACAACGTAACTTTCCGAGCGAATGTTCACAATCTGGCAAATGAAAGTTATTTGAGCCAAAAAGATTCTTACGGTTATTACTGGGGGAACGGAAGAACGTGGAATGCAAGCCTTCGATACGACTTCTAACCCATTGTTCTCATAACTAATCAAATTAATTCAAGAAGCTGTCTCACCACGAGGCAGCTTTTTTTATTTTCAACATCCAATCCTCATTTTTACTTATTCTTTAATAAGTGATTCACTTCGGAGTCATAAATTTTAATTAAAGAATATAACATCTTAAATGAATAGGCATATCTTTAATTTTTCTTTTAGCAACATATAGAAAATAAGGTGCTTACAAATCAAGATACATTAAAAGAGTACGGAAGAGGAATTGCAGGCGGTTTGCTCTTTAGCCTTTCGATGCTTTATACTCTTGAGTTTTGGCAAGCCGGATTCGTGTTTAAACCTTATCAATTACTGATTTATTTAATTGTAAGTTTTTTTTTGTTGTATGCCTATAACAAATATGCCGGGTTTAATAGGGAAGACAATTTTAAAGAAAACATCCTGGAATCTTTTGAGGAAATGGGAATAGCTTTCTTATTAGTATCGTTTATCTTGTTTATTTCCGGACGAATTCACAGCGATTTGTCATTGTATGAAATTCAAGGAAAAATTATAATTCAGGCTGTAAACGTGGCTATCGGAATATCCATTGGAAAAAAACAACTCGCTTTGCCTGACGATGAAGATGATTTTGAAGAAGAAGATGAAGAAGAAAATTCAGATTCCAACAGCTTTTTTTGCAATCCGTTAATTTGGCATTTTGCGGCGCGGTGCTTATTGCTTCAAATATTGCTCCAACGGATGACGTCCCAATCATCGGATTTGAAACCAACCCTTTTAAAATACTCATGATTTTTATATTCTCAATTGCAGTGGGTGCAGCCATTTTAAATTACATTAATTTTAAAGGTTCAAAAAAAATGAACGGACATAAAAGTTCTATGAAAGAAGTTGTATTTGGCACCGCAATTATGTATTCTATAGCACTTGCAGTTTCTTTCTTTATGCTTTGGATTTTTAATCGGTTTGACGGCGTTTCCCTATACGGAATCATAGCGCAGGTCATAGTTTTAGCGCTTCCTGCAACTTTAGGAGCTTCAGCAGGTCGGTTTTTAATAAAAGAATAAATTCAAACTCATGGAAAAAAGAAGTAAACTGGAAATTGTGGTTACCATCATTTCTATTATTATGGTTTCGGTTGTAGCCGGTGTTTTGATTTATCAAATAATTACCCGAGAATCTTCCCCTCCTGATTTGATTGTCACATTAGGAATTCCGGAAGTTGCAAGTCAAAATTATCGCGTTCCGGTGGTGGTTCAAAACCAAGGCAATACCACTGCCAAAATGGTCAAAGTGAAAATTTCAAAAGATGACGATTCAGAGGAATCGGTGTTGTTGGAATTTGATTATATCCCTGCAGATTCTGAAGTTTCTGGATGGGTATCTTTTGATGAAAAACCCAATCAAAATGAATTAAAAGCTATGGTTATCGGTTACGGTTCCTCTTAATTTTAAAAATCGTTCGATAATTAACCGACTGTTAACAATAAACCTAAGTTCATTAAATTATCTTTGGTTTATTAACTAATTTTAAATCTGAATACCATGAATTCAAACACCGGACAAACAATATTGGCATTATTAACAGGTGCAGTTATTGGTGCAGGCATCGGAATCTTATTTGCTCCTTATAAAGGTTCTGAAACTCGCGAAAAAATTGGAAAAGGAGCGCGCAATGCACAAAAAAATATAAAAAAAAAGGTAAATGATGCTTCTTCGGTTTTAGGTGAAAAGGCAAAAATTGCCAAAGAAAATTTTGAAGAGCGTTTAAACGAAACGCTTTATGCCGCCAGCAGCAAAGCAGATGAAGTGCTTTTGGCAATGGAAGAAAAATTAGAAGAATTGAGAAAGAAAAATTCAAATTGGCAACAACGGAAAACTGAAAAAGAAACCCCATCCGAAGTTAAATAAACGCAGAACGCATGCTTTTTAACAATCTAAGTAACAAGTTACAGGAAATTGTCATTCGATTTGAAAATTTTATAGAAAGCAATATTGAGTATTACAAGTTGCGAGCCTTTAAAATTTCAATGAAAATGATAGTTGCTCTTATTAATCTGTTTATTTTCGGAGGGCTATCTCTGTTTATACTTGTTTTTCTTTCTATCGGTTTTGCACTGTGGCTGGGAGAAATTATAGGAAATTCCTATGCAGGATTTTTGTTAATCGGTGCATTTTTTGTCTTACTCTTACTGGTGATGCTTATATTTGGAAGAAAACTAATCGAAAAACTCATCATTCAGAATTTTTCAGAAATTTTGTTTGATGATGAAGAGCTCACCCCTGAAGAAGTTATTGAAAAAGAAAGAAATCGTTTACACAATCGAACAGAAGATGAAAGATATAGAGCTGATACATCGGGAAGACGTTAAAAATAGGCGCATGAAGAAGTATAAAAATTTTGATGAAATAGATCGTGATTTAAAATACCTCCGACTCAAAACCAAAATTGAGTTGGAAGAATTAAAATTAAGTATTAACGATACTAAAGAATCGATATCAGAAGAATTAGCTCCTCGAAATTTAATAGCTGCCGCTGTAGGCCCTTTAATTAAACATACGGTTGTGGCAGGTGTTATCAACAGATTTGTAAAATACAGACCCCTTAAAAACTTAGTGAAACGATTGTTTTAAAGTGTCTCAATTCCTTATCATATACTCTTTAAAATGCCTTCATCGGGCATTTTTTTATTTGTGTAAGTTGAAAATAAATTCCAATCCTGCGTTTTTCCTGTTTTTTGCCGTTATCATTCCTTTGTGAAATAGCACGGCATTCTTCACGATAGACAGTCCCAAACCACTTCCGCCTGTATCTCGTGTTCTGCCTTCATGAACGCGATAAAAACGCTCAAAAATACGGTTGAGGGCAGTTTCATTTTGAATCCCTTTTCCGGTATCGTAAAATGAAAAATAATAAAACTTTTCATCTTCTTTATACACGGAAATATTGATAACTACATTCTCTCCGGCATACCGTATGGAATTTTCAATGAGGTTTCTGAAAATTGAATTTAATAAACTCAAATTTCCTTTAACGATGCATTTTTCCGGCAAATCCCATTGCATTTTCATATTTTTCTCTGCCAAAGCTGTAGCTTTTTCTTTTTTTAGATTCGATAATAGATGTCTTATATCAACCGCTTCCAAATCAAATGAATTTGGTGCTTCTTCTACACGACTGATAATGCTTATATCTTTAATCATTTCTGATAAAGTCATCGTTTGTGTATACGCCTGACGGATAAAATATTCCTTTTTATCATCGGGAAGCTCATGGTCTAAAACCGTTTCCAAATAAGCGCGAATACTTGTTACCGGTGTACGCAATTCATGAGCAATGTTTCCGGTGATTTCTTGTTTTAGTTTTTGAGTTTTCTCTTGTTGAGAAATGTCGGTAAGAATAATTTCAAAACTCTTATCCTCAAAAATAATGGCACGCAAAGAGAATATTTTCCCGTGTTTGTTGATTTGTGTATCAAAATAATTGTCTTCGCCGTGAACTATAAAATCATGAAGTTGTTCGAAGGTAGGATCTATCAATACTTCATATGCTTCACTCTTGGGTTCGTCTGTCAATTGATTTAAATATTGAATAAACAATCCGTTGTGATACTCTACTTTTCCCGAACTGGAAACGAAACAAATTCCTTCTTCGGAAATCTGAATATGCTGAAGTAGTTTTTGTTTTTCTAAGGTAAGATTTTTTTTATGCGCTTCAATTTGTTTATAGTTTTCTAAAATCTTATTTCCGATAACTCCAATTTCATCATCCGTAAAATTGATGGAAGTATCGGAGGGTTGCATTGCAAAATTGTGCAATCGTTTGATAGATGAACCAAATTGGTGAGTAATTCTATGAATGAGAAACAGCGAAACGCCACCGATAATTATTAGAAAATATAGAAATAAGTTATCTGCTTTTATAAACTGGCGCACCTCAATGTCGTAAGGCAAAGCAACTCTTACATAGTTGCCGGAATATTTTTTTGCAAAATACAGGTATTTGATGTCTGTAGATTCTGAAAGTCTGATGTGTGATCCCGTATTGGTAGTGGTTGTACGCGCATCAATTACTTCTTCTCTGCCAATGTGATTTTCTAACCTTTCAACATTCTCAACGGCATTGTCAAACAACACATTTCCGGATAAATCTAGGATGGTGATTCGCAATTCCGGCGGCATGACATTTTGGACATTTTCAACTTGAGAAATTTGAAAATCGTTATTTAGTGTTAGTTGCGATTGAATAACATCGGTGTAAATCTCAAGTTGTTCTGTTAACGCTTCGGTTTTAAATTGTCTTTCACGGGAATTTTCGAACAATGCAATTCCTACGGTAACAATTATAAAAAGTAAAGCAACATATAAAAACAGTCGCTGACGAAACGTTAACTTCATACATTTTCTAAATTAAATCGGTAACCGTAACCCGAACGATTTGTAATAGCGTCGCCATATTTGCCTAATTTTTTTCTCAAACGTGTAATGTGAACATCCACCGTTCGTTCATTTACATAAGTATCTTCCCAAACTTGACTGATTATTTTATCACGCGAAAAAATAGTATCCTGATTTTGTGCAAGCAATGCCAACAACTCAAATTCAGTTTTTGTCAATGCAATTTTCTTCGTGTCGACAATCACTTCTTTTAAATTAAAATCGATGACAATAGGACCTAAATCCAAGAGGCCGTTTTCCGGGATGCTTTCTGTATTTACCGGACTTCGTTTTAAGACTGCTTTGATTCGCGCAATGACTTCTTTAATTGAAAACGGTTTTGGAATATAATCATCTCCTCCTACTGAAAAACCGGTAAGCATATCGTTCTCTGTATCTTTTGCAGTTAAAAATATGATTGGAATGTGAATGTTTTTGCCTCGTAGTTTTTCGGCCATTTTAAGACCGGACATGCCGCCCATCATGACATCTAATAAGATGAGTTGATATTCTGAGATAGGTTGTTTTAAAGCTTCTTCTGCTGATGCGACGGCTTTCACTTCAAAGCCTTCATTTTTTAAATTGAATTCTAAAATTTCTGAAATGTTTTGATCGTCATCAACCAGTAAAATTTTTTGTTTATCCATGGATTTTTTAATATTTGAACGATGATAAGTTATGTCGCTCAATTTGTTCTAAAAATACAAAGTTATTGTATCAAATAAAAAATAGAGAATGCGTAAATTTTCATTTGCGCATTCTCTAAAGCTAATTAAATAATCACGATAGTTTCACTTATCTTAAGTTTCACTTTCTTAGAAATTATAGTTGGTCCAAGAAAATATTGATGTTGGGCAACCTGTATTTCCGGATTCTATTACAGCTCCGGGGAATCCTTCTTCTGGATTGATCGTTTTTCCGATGTGATCATTTGTCAATTGGTTGGTAAGACTGATAGAAGATCCTGAATCACCGGTTCCTTTTCCGTCGCTGAAATCAATCAAATCAATAGCAGTTCCGGTTCCTTTAACCAACGCATTGGTAATATGAGCTTTTGCACCGCGGCGAATCTTGATAACATCTTGCATTTTATTGGTAACATTTGAAGGATCGTTGTCGTTGGCTTTACTTAAACGCAAATCGAAAGTAATGTTTCTGATAACAAAATCGGATTGTCCTGTTTGTGAAGGGAAGTTTCCGTCTAAGTTACCATCTGCTTCAATACCTCTCGGGTCAGATTCTGAACTGGTAAAACCTTGTTCCCAAATTCCATAGGCATTTTCTAAGGTTCCGGTGTATCCTTGAGTAAAGTCAAACATATCGTCATCAGAATTAACAACCAGAAGATTGGTTACGTTTACGGTTCCTCCGAAAAATTCGATACCGTCATCTGCTGCATTTCTAACAAAGATATTTTCAATTTTGGTTCCGTTTCCAACTCCGTTTAATGTCAGTCCGTTGTGCTCAACGTCTGCACTTGAACGTGCACCGGTATAGTCTAAAATCAAATAAGTTAATACTCCGGAACTATCACCGGGGTTCGATCCGCCATATTCAAAAGCAGAGCTAATCTCTGTACTACCGATAGTTCCACCTGCCAAAGGCGCATATCCATTGATGACAAGCCCGCCCCAGTGTCCTTCTTCAGCGTTTGGAGTGTCCGCAGTCATTACAACCGGCGCTTCTGCAGTACCGTTTGCAAATATTTTTCCACCTTGCAGCACAAGAATGTAACTGTTAAATCCTTTTCTTGCTTCAATTCGTGTTCCCGCCGGAATGGTTAATTCAGCTCCGTCTTCAACGATTACAGGACCCGTAATGGTGTAAGTGATGGAAGGATCCAAAGTTTTGTTTCCCGTGATGCTTCCTACTAATTCCGAAGCTGTCGGAGGAGTTTCTGATCCACCGTTTCCGTTGTCGTCATTTGAACATGAGACTAAAGTTATTGCTATTATTAATGCTGCAATAGGGTTAAAACGCATGATTTTCTTTTTAAAATTCATAGTCATTCCTGTTAAGGGGTTAAATAAAAATTGGTTTTTGTTTATTAATTTCATTTTCAATTATTTACTTGATTTTATTTGTGCCAAAATTCCTATTGTCTTGTTACATTGTCTTTGAATTATTATTATCATTTTGTTACATTTTTGAGCTGTTTTTGAAAGCTTTACACAAAAATGTTACTGTTAGATTTCAAAACTGAATCCAAGACTGAAATTAATTCCGCGATTGAACTTGTTAAGCGTTATTTTTTCGTTGGAACTGCTGATTTTTCTCGTGAGTTCTATCGGTGAATCCAAAAGATTGGAAACTTTCAAACTGATTCCCATATTATTTGAGAATTTATACGAAGAGATTAAATTCAGGGTCGCCGTTCCCTCTTCCATAATGTCTTCATAACCAATGGTTCCAATGGTGTGAATGCGATCACTGAAATAATTAAACACAAGGGAGGTAGTCCAATCATTTCCCTTATTGGTGTATTGATGGGTTAAATCGGCATTTAACAGAAAAGGAGAGGCGCCTTCCAATTCGGATGTGCGTTCCGGGGTATTGGTCAAATTTAATTTAGTAGTCGTTAAAATATACGAAGCGTTTGTTCCTAAAGACAATTTGTTTCTCTTTTGATTTTCAAGATTTTCTGTGGTTAACAAATTTTTTCGCACTTCTATTTCCACACCCATTACATCGGCTACATCACTGATGTTTTCATAAGTAAGCAATCCTGCAGAGTTTCCTTTGTCAACCCTACCAATCGGATTTTCAATGCGCTTGTAAAAAACAGTTCCGGATAATAGTTCCGAAGCGCTTAAATAATTATCCCATCGGAAATCGATGTTGTAATTATCTGATGGTAAAAGATTTGGGTTTCCTTCACTGGCAAAACTGATATTTACATATTGAAATGGTGAAATTTCCTTTGATTGCGGTAAGGTGTAGGTTTTGCTGGCGCCCAAACGAAGGGAATTGTTGTCGTTGATATCATATTTTAAATTCAAACTGGGCAGATAATAAGGATTTTCTATGCTGTTTTCACCCATTTGACCGGGAACATCATACTCCACGTGAAGGTTTACAAAATCCATTCTGAAACCAAGGTTTGCACTAAAAGCTTTAGTAAACTGATAATTTCCTTGTGCAAAAACAGAATGATTGTTTATCTCAACCGAATATTTGTTCGGATTGCTTTCGGTCATGCTAAAGCTTTCGTTGCTATAGTTTTCTTCATTGTAAAGTTGGTCTAATGAAAAATTTGTTAAGGGAACATCGCCCGGAATGTGTGAAAAGTTATATTCTATCGATTCAAAATCATTGGTAGCGAATTGCCCGTGATATCCCAATAAAATTTTTGAATTGTTACTTTCTAAAGCGTCATTTAATGAATAACTTAAAACAAATTTGGTATTGTAATCGTGTTCTGTAAGTTCAGAGAAAAATCGCTTTTGTCGATTGCTTCCTGTCAATCCGTAAGTACCGTTTTCTTTTTCTGACAAATAATTTTCACGACGGTCAGGCTCCAAACCACGGATGGTGTTTAATGAAAAATCTGCAGTTAAATCGAACTTGTCATTCAATTGCCATCTCGATAAAAGTTGGTGGGTAAACAAAAGGTTTTCATTTATTTGCTGACGTCTGCTAAATCCACTTTCGTTGTAGGAATCTTGAAATTTCTCTGAATGCCTTCCCAAATAATCTCCCACATATTGATGAGTCGCATGAAGCATCATAAAATTATAAGCAACTGAGTGTTTGTTGTTTATGTCGTAATTGATATTTGCCAAGGCTAATTGATTTGTCTTATTTCCATATCTTTTTCCGATTTGATTTTGATAAATCGTTCCGTTGCTGGTCATATTTTTCACCACTTCTTCTGTAAACATATTTTCAACGGAATGGCTTGCCACTACATAAAAAGTCAACGGATTATTTCCCATTAAAAATCGTTTCCCTCCGGAAATTCTGAAGCTGTGATTTATAGGCGTAGAAAGGGAGGAGGGATCCAAACTGTTGGGAAAATCAAAAAGTCCCTGAGTCGGTTGTAGTGAATTTGAAAAACCGAAATAGTCAGCTCCATCGGGATTGTATAAAGTTTCGCCTAAGGTATTGGAGTTGAAACCTCCGGAAATACTGAAATCCAGAGCGCGTCTTCCGACTAATTCTTTAGAGCTGATATCGATAATTGCACCGCCGACATCTCCGCTATATGAAGAAGTAAAAACTTTTTCGACGCCGATATTTTTAATAACATCCGATTCAAAAATAGAAAGTGAAATGTTTTTGTATTCCGGATCTTCGGAAGGAATTGGGAGGCCGTTAAGCAGGGTAGCGTTGTAGCGGTCGCCCAAACCGCGGACAAAAATATTTTTTACACCTTCTTGTTTTGATATTCCGGAAACAGAAGAAACGGCAGCCTGTGCATCGCTGATTCCTTTTCTCGACAATTCAGAGGCTCCGATACTTTGTGTTGCTGATATGGCATTTCTTCGATCCAACAACAATGCAGTTTCCGTTTCGCGATTGGCTTTTGCTACGATTCCTACTGCTTCCAAAGTGTTGTATTGACTTTCGAGTTCCAAATTGATACGGATGGTTTCTCCCGGCTTAATTTCAATATTTTCAACAGTTTGTGTTTCGTATGATATATAGGAGCCTGATAAATTGTAATTTCCCGGACGCACATTGGCAATTACATAATGTCCGTCCATATCCACCATTGCACCTACGGTAGTTCCTTCTAAGATGATGGATGCGCCAAAAAGTGGTTCTTGCGTTTCTTTGTCAATGACGCGTCCTTCTATAACCCCGGATTGTCCAAAAGCAAATCCGGCATTTAAAAACAGCATCAAGAAGGCTAATTGTCTGAATATATTATTTTTAATCATCAGATAATGAAAGTTTTAAATTTTCTGCAAATGTCGTATGCAGTTGTTTCTAAACTGTTACGATAAAACTTCACTTCAATTAATTTTTATAACACTTCCCAGAATTAAGAATCCTAAATGGAGAGTTTTTAACAGAAATAAAAGGGAAGGAATTAGTGCGTAACAAAAAATTAAAGATTAGAAATAATGGTAATGATTGAGGAGCTGATGTATTCAATTCCGATTGCAATGACAATAAATCCCACGATGCGCGAAATGGCATTTAAACCTGAAGCGCCCAGAAGTTTGACGATGTAATGTGAATTTCTCAACATGAAATAAATAATAGCACAAACCAACACCAAAGCGCCGATGATGATGAGTTGCTGCGACAATTGAAGGTATTCCTTTTGCAGCGAAATCAACAATGAAATTGTTCCGGGGCCTGCTAACATAGGAATTGCTAACGGAGTGATAGATATTGACTCACGTGTATGGATGTCCTTTTTAATCGATGCGTTTTCAATTCCCTTGTGTTTGTTAAAACTGCCCGTTAATAATGCAAAACCTGAAGAAGCTATTACCAGCCCGCCGGCAATGCGCAGCGATTCGATTGAAATTCCAAAGAAAATCAGTAGGTATCTTCCGATTAAAAATGACAAAAATAAGATGACAAAAGCGTTGATTGCAGTTAAAAGCGAAGTTTTGTTTTTTTCTTTTCGACTGTCTTCTTATGTCAGCGCGACAAATATCGGCACGGTTCCCAAGGGGTTCATCACAGAGAACACACTTGCAAAAACGATTAGGAATAATTCCATTCAGCGATTGATTGCTTTTGATAATTAATTGAATTATAAATCGTTAGCATTATTCAAGTTTGCCTTTGTGTTTAAGCACTTTGGCATCAAGAAAAAACACAATTTCTTCCACGATGTTTCCTGAGTGATCTCCAAAACGCTCCAATTTTCGAATTAAAAGAATCAATTTTAATCCGCATAATGCATCCTTTGGATTTTTTAATACATACGATTCCAATCGTTCAAATGCCATTTTATAGATTCGATTTACTTCTTTGTCTTTTTTCAAGATTTTCCTTGAAGACTTTGTTTCTTCCAAATCAAAAATTACCAAAGCATTTGTAATCATGTTAAGCAATACACCGAACATTTTTTCGATTTCCAGTTCTTCAATCAGTTCATTATCGATGTTATTACAATCTCTGTCGATGATATGATGCGCAATTCCTTCGGCATAATCGCCAATTCTTTCAAGGCTGATACTGATTTTCATAATAGAAAGCACCAACCGCAAATCGATGGCAACAGGGTTATAAAGCGCAATGTAATTTTCACAATTTCGCTCTACTTTAAGCTCCATAGAATTCACTCTTTTTTCGGTTTGTGCAATTTCCAGGGCAAGCTCGACATCATTCGTTAAAAAAGCAATTTTTGCTTTTTCAAGCTGCGAAATCACCAGTTTCCACATCTGAATGATTTCGTCTTTTAATAATTTTAATTCTTCTTCTTTATGGTTCATTTGCTTTAAATTCAATATGTTATAAGATTATCCAAATCTTCCTGTAATGTAATTCTGCGTAGTTTCTTTTTCAGGATTTAGAAACATTTTTTTCGTGTTGCTGTATTCGATTAATTCGCCCAACATAAAAAATCCGGTATTGTCACTCACTCGCGCTGCTTGTTGCATATTGTGTGTAACAATGACAATGGTATATTGATTTTTTAAATTGTGAATTAATTCCTCAATTTTTGAAGTTGAAATTGGATCCAGCGCAGAAGCAGGTTCATCCATGAGTATAATTGAAGGTTTTACAGCCAACGCTCTGGCGATACACAAGCGTTGTTGTTGTCCGCCGGAAAGTTCGTAGGCAGATTTGTTTAGTTTATCTTTAACTTCATCCCACAAAGCGGCATCTTTTAAGGATTCTTCCACGCGTTGTCCGATAAAGCTTTTATCTCCCATATTATTTACGCGCAGCCCGTAAGCAACATTTTCGAAAATGGATTTTGGAAACGGATTTGGTTTTTGAAAAACCATTCCCACATCTTTTCTCAAATTGTCGATATTTATTGATTTGTCGTAAATATTTTGTCCGTTTATCAAGCATTCACCTTCCATTTGCGTATCCTTGATTAAATCGTTCATGCGGTTAAAAATTCGCAAGAATGTAGATTTTCCACAACCGGAAGGACCGATAAATGCGGTAACGGTTTTTGGTTCAATTTTCATGCTGATATTTTTCAATGCCTGAAAATTGCCGTAATAAAAGTCAATATTTTTAGCTTCAATCATGAGTTGTTATTTATAATTTTTTTCTAAAAAATGAAGCGATTAAATTCATAATTAATACAATCAGTATAAGTACTAATGCGGTTCCATACGCCATGGGTCGGGAAGCTTCAAGATCCGTTCCGCTTGTTGCCAACACATATAAATGATAGGGCAGTGCCATAGCTTGATCAAATATTCCTGATGGTAATTTTGGTAAAAAGTAGGCTGCAACGGTGAATAAAATGGGAGCAGTTTCACCCGATACCCTTCCGATTGATAATATTAATCCGGTGATGATATTCCCAAAAGCCGCAGGCAAAACAATGCGTCTGATTGTTTGCAATTTGGTTGCGCCCAATGCCAAACTTCCTTCTCGATAACTTTGCGGAACTGCTAACAATGCTTCTTCAGAGGTTCTGATAATTAATGGTAAAACTAACAAACCAAGGGTTAAGGAACCCGCCAAAATGGAATCTCCGAAATTTAATTTGTTAACAAACAATGCCATCCCAAACAATCCGAAAACGATAGATGGAATGCTGGCAAGATTGTTAGTCATAATCCTGATGATTCTTACAATCCATCCTTTTCCGGCGTATTCGGTGGTATAAATAGCAGACATCACTCCAAGCGGAAATGCAAAGATGAGACTTCCTACAACCAAATAAAATGTTCCTACGATTGCAGGAAATATTCCTCCCGAAGTCATGCCTTCTTTAGGAAATTCGGTTAAAAACTCCCAACTGATTACTTGAATTCCGTTGTATCCGATGAAACCAATTATACTGAACAGGATTCCGATAACCAACACTCCGAAGAACTTAAAGATAAAAAATGCGATATTTTGACTTACTTTCTTATTCATTTACGAATGTCTTTTCTTTGAGATAAGTTCTGCCGAAACTGAAATTATCAATGTAAATACAAACAAAATTGCGCCCAGTAAAAACAATGCCTGATAATGCGCACCCCCTGCCGGAGCTTCGCCTAGTTCCGCTGCAATTGTTGCCGGTATGGTTCGGACAGATTCAAAAAATGAAGTAGGCATTACTGCAGCATTTCCGGTAACCATTAAAACAGCCATCGTTTCTCCGATGGCACGTCCGATTCCTAAAACGATGGCAGCAGAAATTCCGGATTTGGCATAGGGAATCACCACTTTATAAATAGTTTGCCATTTTGTAGCACCCAATGCCAAACTGGCTTCACGCATTCCCAATGGGGTATTTCTCATGGCATCTTCCGCAACAGAAATTATGGTGGGCAATGCCATAATCGCTAAAATGATACTTCCTGTAAGAGCGGTTTCGCCTACGGGAAGATTAAATGCTTTTTGAACCAAAGGAGCAACGATAACCAAACCAAAAAAACCATATACTACCGAAGGAATTCCAGCGAGCAACTCAACGAGGGGTTTCATAAGTTTACGTTCTCTGTTTCCGGCGAGCTCCGAAAGATAAATAGCTACACCCAATCCTAACGGTAACGCAATAATCATGGCACCAAAACTTACCAATAAAGTTCCCAAAACCAATGGCAAAACCCCAAACAACGGAGCGGGTGTAGCGGTAGGAATCCAATCGGTTCCTAAAAAATAATCTTCAAGAGTTACTGTAGCTGTTTCTAATTTTCTGACTTGCAATCCTTGCGGTGCATATTCGTTTGGAAGAAAAGCAATGATTCCTTTTTCTCGACTGATGACTTCTCCTAATTTTTCCGGAAGAAGCTCGTAATTTTCTCCCAACTCATTTTCGGAATAAAAATTAAAAATAGCATCCAATCTAAATACGTTGATAGCCACATCTTCCCCTCCAAAAGCTTTCCAGGAAGTAACTTCAGCATCGAAAATTTGTTTGGTTTCTTCCGGACTCAGGTTATCGATACGATTTTCACTGTTGACATATAATGCATAACCTTCTTCGATGTCAGGAGTATTAAATAGCCCAATTCCTTCAGTAAAAAGAAAAACACTGATAAATACAATGATGATACTTGTAAGCGCACCGCTAAGGGTTAATAATTTTTCCGTGATTTTATCTAAAATGCGTCGGTGTATTTTTTGTTTGTGCATTACGATTTTATAAAATCCAATCGATTATCGAATACTGATATAACCGACTTCTTCCACAATTTTTTGACCTTCATCGGATAGGATAAAATCCATAAATTCTTTCTCGGGTTGTTCCGGTGTTACTAAATAGTAATAATACAGGGGTCTTACAATTGGATAACTTTCGTTTTTTACGTTTTCAGCAGTGGGAGCAACAAAAGTTTCTCCTTGGTCAAAGGAAACAGAAACCGGCTGAACCGATTGGTTAATGTATGCCACACCAACGTATGAAATCGCACCTTTTGTTTGTCCAACAGATTGAATAATAGAACCGTTTGCAGGCATACTCATTATTCCGGATGCGTAGTTTTTCCCGGACATGACATTGTCTTTAAAAAACTCATAAGTTCCGGAAGATGTTTCTCTGGAATAAGGCAATATTTCAAGATCATCTCCGCCCAATTCACTCCAGTTTTTTATTTTACCGGTAAAAATATCTTCCAATTGTTCGCGAGTAAGGTTGTTAACCTTGTTTTCCGGATGGACGATGACCGCTAATGCATCATAGGCAATGATAACTTCCTTGAGATTTCGCCCGTCTGCTTCAATTTTTTGTTTTTCTGAAAACTTGATTTTTCTTGAAGTTTGTGCAATGTCTGTGCTCTTGTTCAATAAAGATGAAATTCCCACACCACTTCCTCCTCCGGTGACCATAAGGTTAGCGCCCTCGTGGTCTTTTAAATAAACCTGAACTGCTTTTTCTGAGATTGGAAGCACCGTTTCAGACCCTTTGATTCTGACAGATTGCGTTGAAACCGCTTTTGTTTCTGTTGAATCTTCGGAAGATTTTTGCGAATTATTACAACTTACGAGTACAATACTGCTCATAAGGAGTACAAATAATTTTTTCATTTTCTTGTCTATTATATTTAGCGCAAAAATCCTGTTCGTTTGTTACATTCCCTGTTACATTTTGTTTCTTTATTGTTACAAAATTATAGCCGGTGAAATGTGGAAAGAATCGATTGTAACATTTTTGAGACCGGAAATTCTTGACCGTCTGAAAAATATTTTTTAATAGACAGAAATGATTTGAATTACATTAATAACACTTAACGTTTATTGTATTCAGTTCAAATTGAAAAAAAGTTTGTTTAATAAGTTGAATTTTATATTGGAGCATCTTCCTCGTCCTCATCATACCTTGTTTCTGAGGATTCTTGAGGTCTAATTTTAGGTGTAGCCGTGGGATTATCTTTTAATTTCTTTTCATTTTGTTTTTTCATCTCTTCCCCAATTTGGTTACTGGCAACAAATGACGCAATCATATTGTTTAGCATATTGCTTCCTGCTTCGGGAGCATTGGGAAGCAGAATAAGATTCGAATTTGTATCGGCGCCAATCGCTTGAAGGGTGTCATAATGTTGCGTTACCACAATAAGCGCAGATGCTTCTTGTGAATTAATCCCGACGTTGTTTAAAACTTCCACACTCTCTTCCAATCCACGCGCAATCTCACGACGTTGATCGGCGATTCCTTGACCTTGCAACCGTTTACTTTCTGCTTCTGCACGTGCTTTGGCAACTATTTTGATACGTTCGGCTTCTGCTTCATATTCTGCGGCAACTTTTTCTCTTTCGGAAGCATTAATACGGTTCATCGCAGCTTTTACTTGGATGTCCGGATCGATATCGGTAACCAAGGTTTTAATAATATCGTATCCATATTCGCTCATCGCTTCGTTTAGTTCGGATTTAACCGCAATTGCGATGTCATCTTTTCGTTCAAAAACATCGTCTAATTTCATTTTGGGAACTTCTGCACGTACCACGTCGAATACATACGAAGTAATTTGATCGTGCGGATTTTGAAGCTTGTAAAATGCATCATAAACTTTTAAAGAAAGTACTTGAAACTGAACAGAAATTTTTAATCTTACAAAAACATCATCTTTGGTTTTGGTTTCTACAATAACATCCAATTGCTGAATGCGGAGGTTGATGCGACCGGCAATCCTGTCTATCAAAGGGATTTTCAATTGCAGACCCGAATTGCGAATGCTTTGAAATTTTCCAAAGCGTTCGATAATAGCGGCTGTTTGTTGTTTTACGGTAAATAAGCCTGAAAGTAAAATGAACAGACCAAAAATTAGTAACGGGTATAGGATAAAGCTCATAATTTATCGCTTTTAAATTTAAGATTTCGTGAATATACAATATTAAATCGAGATAAAAATACAGATATTCAATTCCACTTTTAGCTTTTGGTGAAAATTTACTTTATCTTATCAATAAGATTTTCAATGCGTTTTAAGCTTTCTTTTTTTCCCAAAACGGATAAAATATCCATAACATCAGGTCCTTTCATTTCGCCAACAAGTGCCAATCGCAACGGCATCATGACTTTTCCGAAACCGATTTTTTCTTCACTAATCCAACCTTTGATAACAGCTGAAAGATTTTCTGAACTAAATTCATTAACCGAAGCAATTAATTCTTTCACACGTGTCAAATAAGCTGCAGTTTCAGGTTTTACCGTTTTGTCTATTGCTTTTTGATCGTATGCGCTTGGCGTTTGGAAGAAAAAACTTCCTTGTTCCCATAAATCGGAAATAAAAGTTGCGCGTTCTTTTAATAAGATTACGATTTTATGGACATCTACGGTGTAATCGATTTTTTCTTTTTCAAGATATTCTTTGAAATGAATGGTAATTTCATCTGTTGATAATTTCTGAAAATATTGATTTTGAAACCATTTTGTCTTGTCAGGATCAAATTTTGCTCCGGATTTATTCACTTTTCTGAGGTCAAAATTTTCTATGAGTTCTTCCAATGAAAACAATTCCTGCTCGGTTCCGGGATTCCATCCCAAAAACGCCAACATATTAATTACTGCTTCCGGCAAATAACCGTTTTCTCGATAACCGGATGAAATTTCGCCACTTTCTGATTTCCATTCTAACGGAAATACGGGAAATCCGAGTTTGTCACCGTCTCTTTTACTCAGTTTTCCGTGACCGCTCGGTTTTAAAATCAGCGGGAGATGTGCAAATTTCGGGGCTTCCCATCCAAAAGCTCGATATAACAAATAATGAAGCGGGAGCGAGGGCAACCATTCTTCACCGCGAATTACGTGAGAAATTTTCATCAAATGATCATCGACAATGTTTGCCAAATGATATGTGGGCATTCCATCGCTTTTGAAGAGGATTTTATCATCTAAAATTGCGGAATCCACTTTAATTTCTCCTCGAATAAGGTCATTCAAAATTAATTGTTCGTTTTCGGGAGATTTAAAACGAATTACAAACGGAGCGCCTAAATCTAATTTTTTTTGAACTTCCTGTTCAGACAAAACCAGTGAATTTGAAAGCCGGTTTCTGTTTTCCCAATTGTAGCTGAAGGTTTCGCCTTGGCTTTCCTTTTCTTTTCGTAATTGGTCCAAGGTTTCCTGACTGTCAAATGCGTAATAAGCCGCTCCCGACTGGATGAGTTTTTCTGCGTATGCACGATACCTATTTTTTCGCTCACTCTGACGATAAGGACCTGCTTCTTTTTCTTTTCCGGGACCTTCATCATAGGAAATTCCCAACCATTCCAATGATTCAATTATATATTCTTCAGTACCGGGTACAAACCGATTGTGATTGGTATCTTCAATTCTTAACAAAAATTCTCCTTGTTGTTTTTTTGAAAATAAATAATTAAATAAAGCCGTTCTCACTCCACCAATATGTAAGGGACCGGTGGGACTTGGAGCAAAACGAACACGTACGCGATTAGTCATAGTATAAATAATTCAGAATGCCGACAAAGTTACAACTTGAATATCGGATATTAAACTTAGATTTATCAAGATTCATAACCCTATGATTTTTGGCTGACTATTTGCAGCGAATACGGAATTCATATAAATTTCGTTATCGCATATAATTTAAATAAATTTGGAGACTTAGAAGAAGACGTAAGTGAATGAAAGCAATTGATGTAATTAAGGAAAAATTAGAAGGATTTATCAGGAAGTATTATACCAATGAACTTATTCGTGGTAGCATACTTTTTCTGGCTATCGGTCTGCTTTATTTCCTATTTACGTTGCTTATCGAACATTTCTTATGGTTGAGTCCGTCCGGAAGAAAATGGTTGTTTTGGGCATTCATCACCGTTGAAGTTTTCCTTTTCATCAGATTTATAATTTATCCGCTAACCAAATTATTTAAATTTAGAAAAGGCATTGATTATGAAACTTCATCAGTTATCATTGGAACTCATTTTCCTGAAGTAGCTGATAAACTACTGAATGTGCTTCAATTGGAAAGGAGCAAAGAACAAAATGAACTGCTTCTTGCGAGTATTGAACAAAAATCCAATGAACTTTCTCCGATTCCTTTCCAAAAGGCAATTGATTTTAAAAAGAACAGGAAGTATTTAAAATACCTTGCCATTCCTGTCATTCTATATGTGATTTTTAATATTTCATCTGAAGAGAACATTTTTAGCGGAAGTTATCAGCGCGTCGTGAATTATGATATAGCTTATGAACCTCCGGCGCCTTTTTCTTTTGTTATTGAAAACGACAAACTTCAAACTCTTGAAAATAAGTCTTTTACGGTTCAAGTAAAGACAGATGGAAATATTGTTCCGGAAACTGTAATGATAGAACACGGTGGACAATTTCATTTAATGCAATCTGAAAATCTCGGATCTTTTTCCTATACTTTTCAACAACCTGCGCAGTCCATTGAGTTTAGTTTTCACGGGGATAAAGTTCGTTCTAAATATTACGAGTTGGAAGTTTTGGCCGTTCCTGCTGTTTTAGATTTTTCGATGAATCTTACCTATCCGCCGCATACTAAAAAGCAAAACGAAACAATCAAAAGTGGCGGAAACGCAACCATTCCCGAAGGAACAAAAGTGGAATGGGTTGTTGCAACCAAAAATACCAAGGAAGTTTTGCTGCAAACAAAAGATTCTGTTTTGAATTTTCAAGGAACAGGTGACAACTATCGCATCGACAAACAAATTTTTAGAAATTTTGATTATTCAATCAGTTCGTCCAATGAGAATTTAAAAGACTACGAGCGTTTGTCATTTTCGTTAAATGTGATTAGAGATCAATATCCTGAAATAAAAGTTGATTCGAAAATAGATTCCACTTCGATGGAGCGCATTTTATTTTTAGGTCAAGTTTCTGATGATTATGGATTGTCTAAGCTTCAATTGGTATATTATCCGGTAGGGAACGAATCTCAAGTAAAAAGAAAAAATATTCCTGTCGGAACCTCAAACTTTGATCAGTTTGCTTTTCAATTTCCCGGTGATATTGAATTGGAACCAAGAATGAGTTACGAATATTATTTTGAAGTTTTTGATAATGATGCGATTAATAATTTCAAGTCAACCAAATCACAGAATTTCCACTTTAGAAAAATGGATGCTGATGAAATCGAGGCAAAGCAACTTGAAAATCAACAAGAATCCATTCGCGGACTCGATCAGTCTTTACAGGAGATGCAAAAAGACAAAGAAATTTTGGATGAGCTTTCCAGACTGCAAAAGGAGAAATCCGAATTGAGTTACAACGATAGAAAAAAACTGGAAAACTTTTTAAAACGTCAGAAACAGCAAGAAAAAATGATGAAAGAATTTTCTGAAAAGTTGAAAAAGGATTTGGAAGAATTTCAACCGGAAAATGAAAATGATTTTCAAAAACAAAGTCTTGAGAAGCGCTTGGATGAAAATGAGAAGCGATTGGAAAAAAGCGAAAAACTGTTAGAAGAATTGCAACGACTACAAGAAAAAATTGATAAAGAAGAATTATCGGATCGTTTGGAAAAATTGGCTAACGAAAAGCGAAATCAAGAACGAAATTTGGAACAACTTGTAGAATTAACCAAACGTTATTACGTTGAAAAGAAAGCTGAAAAATTAGTTCGTGAATTGGAAGAATTGGGCGAAAAGCAAGAAAAACTTGCGGAAGATGAATTTACCGACAAATCCAAAGAAGCGCAAGACGAATTAAACGAACGTTTTGACAAATTGAAGGAAGAGATGGACCAGCTTCATAAAGACAACGAAGCATTACAAAAGCCTTTTGACATTCCCAAAGATGAAGAAAGTCTGGAGAACATCAGCAAGGAACAAAATGAAGCCAAAGAGAAGTTAGAACAAGGACAACCTCAGGATGCCGGAAAAAATCAGCAAAAAGCCGGACAAATGATGAAAAATATGGCTCAGAAAATGCAGAAACAAATGCAAAGCGGATCTGCTGAAACTTTAGAGGAAGATGCTAAAATGTTAAGACAAATTCTCTCAAACTTGATTGTTTTTTCCTTTGAGCAAGAAGATTTATTGGGCGTTTTTAGAGACTTAAGATTTGGAAATCCTGTGTTTGGTCAGAAACTTGTTTTACAAAATGATTTAAAACAAAACTTTGAACATATCGATGACAGTTTGTTTGCGCTCTCACTTCGTCAACCGATGATTGGCGATGCCATTAATGAAATTTTGACTGAAACACATTACAATATCGACAAATCACTTGAACGTTTGGCAGAAAATCAAATGGCACAAGGTTTGTCCAGCCAGCAGTACGTGATTAAAGGTGCAAACGATTTGGCTGTACTTTTGGACGATATTTTAAGGAATATGCAAATGCAGATGCAGATGGGCACCGGAAGTGGTGAAGGCACTCCAAGTTCCGGTGAAGGAGAAGGCGGCGGACGTGGATTTCAATTGCCCGATATCATTCAACAACAGGAAAGTTTGTCAAATCAAATGGAACAAGGTATTGAAAAAGGCGAACAAGGCGAAGGAAACGAACAAGGTGAAGGCAAGGGTTCCCAAGGAGAAGGTTCTGAGTCCGGTGAAGGATTCGGTTCTGAAGGCAATCAAAACGGGCAAGGGAATGGGGGTAACGAATCGGATTTAAATGAAAATTGGAGTGAAGAACTGTATGAAATATACAAACAACAACAAAAGTTGCGGTTGGAGCTTGAGAACAAATTACGTGAAGCCGGAATGCCCGGAAATGCACAACAGCTATTAAATGAAATGGAAGGCGTAGAGAATAAGCTACTGGAACGAGGTTTTGATAGGAATGTATTGCAAGATATGAGAAAATTGCAGTATCAACTTCTTAAACTTGATGAAGCTTACTTCCAACAAGGACAAGAAGAAGAACGCATTGGCGAAACTAATTATAATGAATACGAGAATACGTTGCGTTTAACAGAAGAACAGATCAGACAGTATTTTAATACAACTGAAATATTAAACAGAGAAGCGCTTCCGCTTAGACCACAATACAGATATCGGGTGAATTCTTATTTTAATCAATTAAATGATTGATATTCAATATAATATAGACTTTTCGCTTAATAATGAAACCAATTTAAAAGATTGGATTTCTTCTGAAATTTCAAAACGCGGTTATAAAGAAGGCGATATCTTGTATGTTTTTTGTTCCGATGAAGAACTGCTAAAGATTAATCAGGAATTTTTAAATCACGATACGTATACAGATATTATAAGTTTTGACTACACAATGGGGAAGTTGATTTCCGGTGAAATTTATATTTCTATTGATCGTGTTCAAGAAAATGCAATTGCTTTTGGTGTACCATTTGAAGAAGAATTGCATCGTGTGATGATTCATGGAATTTTACATTTTTGCGGATATAAAGATAGCACTGAATCAGAACAACAAATTATGAGAAAGGAAGAAGATTTAGCACTTTCAAGATTGATATAGAAAGACTTGCTACACCAAATGGATTTGTTTATTTTTGCACCCCTTTTTTAATAAAAACACATGTGTTCCACGTGGAACATTATTTTAAAAAATCAACACTATGTTTTTAGATAATTATGATGTCATTGTAGTAGGAGGTGGACATGCCGGATCCGAAGCAGCCGCTGCGGCAGCTAATTTAGGTTCCACAACGCTGTTGATTACCATGAACTTACAAAATATTGCACAAATGAGCTGTAACCCGGCTATGGGCGGAATAGCGAAAGGACAAATTGTGCGTGAAATTGATGCGCTCGGCGGATATAGTGGAATTGTTTCTGATAAAACTGCCATTCAGTTTAAAATGTTGAATATGTCCAAAGGTCCTGCGATGTGGAGTCCGCGCGTTCAAAGTGACCGAATGCGTTTTTCCGAAGCTTGGCGATTAATGTTGGAGCAAACAAAAAATTTAGATTTTTATCAAGATATGGTTTCCGGTTTGTTGGTAAAAGGAGACAAGATAGTTGGGGTTCGTACTTCTATGGGTTTTGAAATTTATTCAAAAACAGTGATTTTGACCAATGGAACATTTTTAAATGGCTTGATTCACATTGGTGAAAAACAATATGGTGGAGGTAGAGCAGGCGAGCGTGCTGCAACAGGAATTACAGAAGATTTGGTTTCCATAGGTTTCGAATCGGGTAGAATGAAGACCGGAACACCACCGCGTGTAGATGGCAGATCTTTGGATTTTTCTAAAATGGTTGAACAACCCGGTGATGAAAATCCTCAAAAATTTTCTTATCTGGACGTAACCAAGCCTGTAACAAACCAACGCTCATGTCATATGAGTTATACCAACCCTGAGGTTCATGACTTATTGCGTGAAGGTTTTGGCCGTTCTCCCATGTTTAATGGTGCTATTAAAAGTATAGGGCCGCGCTATTGCCCGTCGATTGAGGATAAAATTAACCGTTTTGCAGACAAAGACCGTCATCAAATATTTGCAGAACCTGAAGGATGGAATACTGTGGAATATTACGTCAACGGATTTTCAACTTCACTGCCCGAAGATGTTCAATTTAAAGCGTTAAAAAAGGTTCCAGGCTTTGAAAATGTAAAATTTTTCAGACCCGGTTATGCTATCGAATACGATTATTTTCCGCCCACACAATTAAAACATACCTTAGAAACAAAGTTGGTTGAAGGGTTGTTTTTTGCCGGTCAGATTAATGGAACTACCGGATATGAAGAAGCGGCTTCCCAAGGTTTAATTGCCGGAATTAATGCACATCTTTTAATTCATGAGAAACCGCCTTTTATACTAAATCGTGATGAAGCATACATTGGAGTCTTGATAGACGATTTGATTACAAAAGGAACAGAAGAACCTTATCGCATGTTTACTTCACGCGCAGAATATCGTACCTTATTGCGTCAAGATAATGCTGATTTTAGACTTACTCCTAAAGCGTATGAAATCGGATTGGCTACTGAAGAACGTATGCGAAAAATGGAAATAAAGGAAAAAGATTCTAAAGCTTTCGTTCAATTTTTTAAAGACACAAGTGTAAGTCCTGAAATTATAAATTCGCTTTTTGAGAAGAAAAATTCTGCATTGGTCAAACAAAGTGATAAGATGTTTAAATTTTTCTCCAGACCGGAAATTACCATGGCGGATATGCGTTTATTAGAAGACGTTGAAAAATATATTCAAGAAAATAATTTGGATGAAGAGGTTATTCAGCAAGCTGAAATTCAAGTGAAATATTCAGGATATATAGAAAAGGAAAAAAACAATGCCGACAAACTGAATCGCTTGGAAGGAATAAAAATTCCCGAATCGTTTGATTACACCAAAATCAAATCGCTTTCTGCGGAGGCACGTGAAAAACTTTTGAAAATTAAACCTAGAACGATTTCTCAAGCTTCAAGAATTAGCGGAATTACACCGAATGATGTTTCGGTGCTTCTTGTTTATATGGGACGTTAATGAAACTGTTCCACGTGAAACATTTAAAAATGAATTTCTCTAAAAAACACATATCTACCAAAGATTATTTGGTCAGTGGGGAGGTTTTTGACTTGATGTTGGATGAAAATCTGGGCTTATTAAAAACTTTTCCCACACCGCAACCTTCAGCATTAGGAAAATATTATCAAAGTGAGGATTATTTGTCTCATAAAGACAAGTCCCGAAATTTAATGTCTGTTTTGTATAATGTGGTGAAAAAGATTTCGCTTCAACGAAAAATCAAACATTTAAAAAAATATAAAGAAACAGGAAATTTATTGGATGTCGGAGCAGGAACGGGATCGTTTTTGGCCGTTGCCAAAAAAGCCGGATTTAGAACTTCAGGAGTAGAACCCAATCCTGATGCCCGGGATTTGGCAATGCAAAAAAAATTAGATGTAGTTGAGTCTTTGGATAAATTGAAAAACTCAAAATTTGATGTCATTACGATGTGGCATGTATTGGAACATATCCCAAATCTGAACGAAACAATTCAATTGCTTAAAAATTTTTTAACAGAGGATGGAATTTTAATTATAGCAGTTCCGAATTATAAATGTTATGATGCTTTATATTATAAAGAATATTGGGCAGGATATGATGTGCCGCGACACCTGTGGCATTTTTCACAAGAATCTATTCAAAAGATTTTTGAAAATAAGTTAACGCTTATGGAAATTAAGGGCATGCCATTTGATTCGTTTTATGTGAGTTTGTTATCGGAGAAATATAAGTCCGGAAAATCATTTTCACTAAAAGCGATTTATGTCGGATTTTTGTCTAACCTTAAAGCCAGAAAAACCGGTTCTTGGTCTTCTTTAACGTATGTTTTTAAAAATACTCAAAATAAGCCGTTATAAGAGCTTATGGTAGAAGAACATATTTCGATATTGTCGCTTCTCTAATCTGCGAAATAAACGTATTTAAATGAGTTATTTTTAATAAGAAAAATAAATTCCGAAACGGATGATAATAAATAAAACTTATTCGTTTTTCTGAAGTAACAAATGAACCATTTTTATCGATAAATCTACAAACAGAATTTTAGCATTGGCATTCCTGCTGATGTGGTAATAGGATTCTTCAAATTGTTCGTACAGCTTTAAAATATTATTGTGATGAATATATGGAGCGAAATTTTCAATTTTAAAACTTTTGTCCATCGCTTTAAAATAAACCAAATTATCTACAGTATAATTTTTCAACAAAGCTTGGCGAAATATTTCGGTACAGAAAAACAAAAATCGCTTCTGGATTTCCGTTCCTTGGTCGGCAATTTCTTCACTCCAATCGATTAATTTATTAATGGCTTCCCGATCCTTTCTCGCCATGAAAGCAATTCGCATCCATGAAATAAACCAATTTTCAAACATCGCATCTTCTTCTGAATTTGAAGCTAAATGAATTGCACGGTTAAAATCCCCATAGGATTGCGTAGCGATTCTATGTGCATCCGAAGCTCTTAAATTATAATCTTCAATCAGTTTTTCAGAAATGTCATTTTCAGAAAGTCGCGGAAAGGAAATGGCCTGACAACGCGAGCGAATGGTCGTCAAGATTCTTTCTTCTCGTTCGGTAAGCAGTATGATTACGGTCCGTTCTGAAGGCTCCTCAATAAGTTTTAGAATTTTGTTGGCACAAGCCGTATTTAACGTTTCTGCCATCCAAATGATCATGACTTTATAACCTCCCGAATACGATTTTAACGAAAGTTTTTTGGTCATTATTTCAGCTTCCGCAGCGCTGATGTTTCCTTGTTTGTTTTCAATTCCTAAGGATTGAAGCCATTGAAATAAGGTTCCGTAAGGATTTGTTTTTACAAATTCACGCCATTCTTCTATTAAATCAGTTGAAACAGCATTTTTCTTTATTTTTTCAGTGGTGTTTACGGGGTAAATGAAATGCAAATCGGGATGTTCCAGTTTTTTTACTTTAGAAAGACAATCCTTCTTTTGGTTTTCCGGCAAATGTTTGCATAAAAGCGCACCTGCATAAGCAATGGCAGTAGGAAGCAGCCCAAAACCGACAGCCCCCGAAAAAATTTGTGCATGCGGAATACGACCCGTTTCTACCCCTTTTATTAAATGTGATTTTATATGCTGTTGTCCGATTACTTCTGAAAAATTCATACGGCAAATTTATACATTTCGTTTGACAGATTTTCTTTTTTACCTCCGTGTCATGCAATATTTTATATTTGTGCATTCAAACTAATTAATAGTGTAAAACCTTATGAAAACCATAGACGATTTAAATTTCAAAAACAAAAAAGCACTTATTCGTGTAGATTTTAATGTGCCATTGGATGCTTCTTACAACATCTTGGACGATACCAGAATTCGTGCAGCAAAACCAACTATCGATAAGATTCTAAATGACGGAGGAAGTTGTATTTTAATGTCCCATTTAGGAAGACCAAAAGTGAAAGAAGATGATTTTTCATTAAAACATCTCGTGCCTTTCCTTTCTGTAGTATTTGAGCAAGAAGTTGAATTTTCATCAGATTGTGTAGGGACTGAAGCCGAAGAAAAAGTTAGAAATTTAAAACCGGGACGTATTTTATTGTTAGAAAATTTGCGTTTTCATAAGGAAGAAACGGCAGGAGATTCTGATTTTGCCAAAGCATTAGCGCAACTTGGCGATTGTTATGTGAATGATGCTTTCGGGACTGCGCATCGCGCACATGCTTCCACAGCAATTATCGCGGATTTTTTTCCGAATGCTAAATTTGCAGGCTATTTACTGGCTTCAGAAGTTGAACATGTGAAAAAAGTGCTGGAAGACAATGTCAAACCGGTAACGGCAATTATTGGTGGTGCAAAGGTTTCTTCTAAGATTACCATCATCGAAAATATTTTGGATAAAATCGATCATTTGATTATCGGAGGCGGGATGGCGTTTACTTTTATCAAAGCACAAGGCGGAAAAATAGGGGATTCTCTCGTTGAAGACGACAAACAGGAATTGGCATTGCAAATTTTAAAAATGGCAGAAGAAAAAAATGTCAAAGTGCATCTTCCGATTGATTCAATTGTTGCCGATAAATTTTCTGATGATGCACAGACCGCTATTCAAAATATAGATTCTATAGATTCCGGTTGGATGGGATTGGATGTCGGTCCTAAAACCAATGAACTTTTTGAACAGGTAATTGGCAATTCCAAAACAATTCTCTGGAACGGTCCTGTCGGTGTTTTTGAAATGGAAAAGTTTTCAAACGGTACGAAATCGTTAGGAAAAGCGGTTGCCAAAGCTACTGATAATGGTGCGTTTTCATTGGTCGGTGGCGGCGATTCTGTGGCAGCGGTGAAGCAATTCGGACTTGCCGAAAAAGTAAGTTACGTTTCCACCGGGGGAGGCGCCATGTTGGAAATGTTAGAAGGAAAAACACTTCCGGGCATCGCGGCACTTGCTTAGATGTGTTAAAACAGCCTCCTAACTTAAAGGAAATAAGAAAATTATATATTTTCGTGGTTTTATAAGAATTATAGAACGTAATAATTCTTGTAAAATCTTGTTATACTTTTATCTAATTCCCTTAAAACGCATTAAAGATTTGATACGATTTTGTCATATAAACAAGTTGGTTTTTTCATTTTCTATTGCCATTCTTTTTCTGAGTGGCAATAAATCTTTTGCACAAGATGAACAATTGATGCTTGACACGGTTTCTAAAGATTCCATTATAGAAGTTGCAGAAACGGTTTATGAATTTTCCATCGACAGTCTGAAATATAAAATAGAAGACTTGTCGACTGCCAGAATAAAAGACAGTTTGTGGCTGGAAGAAATTTATAGCTCCTCACTTTTTGAAGAAATGTACACCACGATTCTCGATGAAAGTTTGGAAGAATCCGAGATAAATTATCCGGAGCTTACTACGGAGTTATTAAAAGAAAGACTGGAAGAACTCAATAAACGTACTCCTTTCCGCGTAGAATACAATCCTTCGCTTGAAAATATCATTAAGCATTATTTAAAAAACAGACGCACCATTTTGGAACGACAGATGAGTTTGAGTCGTTATTATTTTCCGATGTTCGAAGAAATTTTGGACAAACATGATCTTCCGTTGGAGTTAAAATATCTTGCCATTGTTGAGTCTGCATTAAATCCGAGAGCAAAATCGCGTGTAGGAGCAACCGGATTGTGGCAATTTATGTTTACTACCGGAAAAATGTTCGATTTAAATGTGAGTTCCTATGTAGATGAGCGTTCCGATCCGTTAAAATCATCTGAAGCCGCAAGTAAGTATTTGAAAAGCTTGAACAACAGCTTTAATGATTGGGATTTGGCATTGGCTGCTTACAATTCCGGTCCCGGAAATGTTTCAAAAGCGATTCGTCGCTCCGGAGGAAAGACAGATTATTGGCAACTTAGGAATTTTCTTCCACGTGAAACTGCCGGGTATGTTCCCGCATTTTTAGCAACGATGTACATTTTTGAATTTGCCGAAGAACACGGATTTAAAAATATTGCTTCCTCACACATTCCGTATATGGCAACCGACACGATTCGCGTTAAGAATCAAATTACTTTGGAACAAGTCTCAAAATTGACCAATCTTGATATGAAAGAATTGGAGTTTTTAAATCCTGCCTATAAATTAGGAATTATTCCGGTGATTGAAGGTCGGGATTACGTACTGCGCTTGCCTGTTATGTCGATTGGGAAATTTGTTACCAATGAAAAAACAATTTATGAATATGCGCAAAAAGAATTGGAAAAGGAAACATTGCCTAAATATTACGAGCAACCCGAACGAATTCGCTATCGCGTTAAAAATGGAGATTATTTAGGGAAGATTGCACAAAAATACCGCGTGGGAGTTTCTCAGATTAAACGCTGGAACGGACTAAAAAGCAACAATATACGCGCAGGTCAGTATCTGACAATTTATCCGCGTGCAGATATTACGCAAGTGGCTAATACAACAGCACAATCTACTGCACAATCAACCCATGTGAATACTTCCGGGGAAGAAAAAATCTACACAGTGAAAGCCGGAGACACTTTATGGAGTATTTCAAGAAAGTTTCCGGGAGTTTCTATCGAAAAATTACAAAAATGGAACGGTATTAGCGGTACTAATTTGAAACCGGGAACCAAACTAAAAATACCTCAAAGTTAGTTCCGTTAAATCTGTTTAAAATGAAACCATTTTATATTTTCTTCATTTCTATTTTGGTGGCTTTTACTTCTTGTAATCAAAATAAGAAAGAAGGGAAGGCTTTTTTGCCCAATTCGGTAGGCAATATCAATTCACTTCAGGTTGTCACTCCAAATGAATTATGGCGAGGAGAAGTCGGCGAAACCATTCGGGAATATTTTGCCGCTCCGGCAGACGGATTGCCACAAGACGAACCTTTGTATTCTATGAATCAATTGCCTCCGGAAACTTTTGAAGGATTCGTCAGAAACAATCGCATATTTCTTTATGTAGATATCGGAGAAGAAGATAGAGTATCATTGTTGACAGATGAATTTGCCAAACCACAAACAGGCGCCATGATTTTAGCACCGACGCCTGAAAGATTATCAGAATTGATATCAGAATACGCTCCCAGAATTATTGAAAGTTTTTATAAATCCGAGATCAAAGAACGCCAAAGAAGAACTGCTGTTTCTACGCGAAAGTTAGATTCGATGAAACATAAAATGGGCGTCAGTTTTGAAATTTCCTCCGCATATCGTCAAGCAATAGACCAAGATACTTTTTACTGGTTCCGAAAAGATTTAAAAGACGGAACAACCAATATAATGGTTTATCAAGTCCCGTTGGATGCAATTCGTGACAGCACGGCAATGAGTGATATTTTATATGTGAGAGATTCTATCGGAAGCAAACTATTACCCGTGGAAGACGACGATTTATTCATTACCGAAAAAGCGTATTCACCATTTTTGTTCAATACAACCATTGACGGAAAACAAGCATACGAAACGCGTGGAACTTGGGAAGTAACCAACGCGTATATGGCGGGACCTTTTATAAATTATGCTGTAAAAGACGAAAAAAACAACCGCTGGGTCATCTTGGAAGGATGGACGTATGCGCCGGCAGTCAGAAAACGCAACATCCAATTTGAATTAGAATCGATATTGTTGACTACAAAAATTGAATAAGCAAAAAAAATCCTCAAGCCTAATGACATTGAGGAACTTTTTAATTTTTAAAGGTTATAAATCAATGTTATTCTTTTATGTTTTTGTCGTTTTGAGTAGGTTCTTTCGTATCGTCTTTTGAGGCATCTTTAAACTCCTTCAATCCACTGCCTAAGCCGCGCATCAACTCCGGAATCTTTTTTCCGCCAAACAACAACAATACAATGAGCACAATCAGGACAATTTGCCATGGCCCTATAGCAGCTAAGGAAAAAAATAATGCATTCATACTAAAATGTTTTTGAATTGCAAAGATAATAAGATTTGAATAAAAATTACGTTTTATCGCTAACTTTACACCTACAGTAACAGATTAGATTATATTTGTGGAATGTCTGCTATAAACATGAATACAAAAGAAAAACGTTCCAGACGCATTAAGAAGAAATTACTGAATAAGTATAGACTGATAATACTTAATGAAGAAACATTTGAAGAGCGCATCTCCTTTAAATTAAACAGATTAAATGTTTTTGTAATAACTACTTTAGGCGCGTTATTACTGATTATATCCACCACATTGATTATCGCTTTCACACCTCTTCGTGAGTATATTCCCGGCTATTCATCTTCAAAAATTAAACGAGAAGCTACACAGTTGGCGTATCAAACAGATTCGTTAAAAAAGTCTTTGGAAGCCAATCAACTTTATTTGGAATCCATTCGCCGATTATTGATAGGAGACATTAAAGTAGAAGAATTTAACAAAGATTCGATTATCGAAGCTGCTAAAGTCGATACGCAGGTACTAGACAGAATTTCACGCACAGATTCGTTGTTGCGCGAACGTGTTGCAAAAGAGGACACATACAATCCGTTGATAACTATGGCTGATCCGCAGTATTCGTTTTTTGCACCGGTGAAAGGAAGTATTACAGAAGTATTTAATCCTCAGATAAAACATTATGCCGTAGATGTTTTGGCACCTTTAGACGGACCGGTAAAAGCCATCGCCGACGGAACGGTTATTTTTGCAGAATGGTCCTCGCAAACCGGAAATGTAATTATCATTAAGCATCACAACAATTTAATTTCGGTGTATAAACACAATGGCTCGCTAACCAAAAGTCAAGGAGCTCAAGTGAAGGGAGGAGAGGTGATTGCCACTGTAGGAAATACAGGGGAATACACAACGGGACCACATTTGCATTTTGAATTGTGGAGAGATGGGTTTCCGGTGAATCCAACAAACTTTATAGATTTCGATTAGCCTTATGTCATTAAAATCATTCGCCGCAAAGATTTTTGCAAAAATCGTACATAATCAAACTCAAAAATGGGTTCAAAATCCTGTGGAGACACAAGAAAAAGCCTTTCATCATCTGATTGAGAAAGCGAAAGAAACTTCTTTTGGAAAGAATCACCATTTTGATAAAATAAAAACGCACGAAGATTTTGCAACACGCGTTCCCATACGAGATTATGAAGAATTAAAGCCCTATGTAGAACGTGTGGTAGCGGGTGAAACCGATGTGCTTTGGCCGGGAAAACCGCTTTATTTTGCAAAAACCTCGGGGACAACTTCAGGTGCAAAATACATTCCAATAACCAAGGAATCGATGCCAACACACATTCGTGCCGCCCGAAATGCGATTTTAGCTTACATTCATGAAACCGGTAAGACAGCTTTTGTGAACGGAAAAATGATTTTTCTCCAAGGAAGTCCGGAAATGGAAGAAGTCAACGGAATTAAATTGGGAAGACTCTCCGGAATAGTCGCACATTACGTTCCGGGATATCTTCAGAAAAACAGATTGCCAAGTTGGGAAACAAACTGCATTGATGATTGGGAAACAAAAGTTCACGCCATCGTTGAAGAAACGAAAGATGAAAATATGACACTCATTAGCGGAATTCCGCCTTGGGTGCAGATGTATTTTGAAAAATTGGAAGAAAATACCTCTAAAAAAGTAGGTGATTTGTTCAAAAACTTCAGCCTCTTCATCTACGGAGGCGTGAATTACGAACCTTATCGCACTAAGTTTGAAAAATTGATAGGACGCCCTGTGGATCATATCGAAACTTTCCCCGCCAGCGAAGGTTTTTTTGCTTATCAAGATTCGCAAAAAGAAAAAGGTTTACTGCTTTTACTAAACTCCGGAATTTTTTACGAATTTGTAGAAGTTTCGGAAATCCACAATCCCCAAGCACGGCGTTTAACTATAAAAGATGTAAAATTAGGAGTGAATTACGCACTTATTATTTCTACCACAGCAGGACTTTGGGCATATAATATCGGAGATACTGTTCAGTTTACTTCTTTAAAACCATATCGTGTCGTGGTTTCAGGACGGATAAAACATTTTATTTCGGCATTTGGAGAACATGTAATCGGAAAAGAAGTAGAAGAGGCGATGAACAAAGCAATGCGCATGTTTGATTTTTCACTGACTGAATTTACAGTAGCACCTCAAGTAACACCGCCCGACGGAAGCCTGCCTTATCACGAATGGTTAGTAGAATTTGACGCCCCGCCCAAGGATATTGAAAAAATTGCTTATATTCTTGATGAAGCGCTTCAAGAACAAAATTCATATTATAAAGATTTGATTCAAGGGAAAGTTTTGCAACCGCTTAAAATTGTATCTTTAAAAAGAAACAGTTTTAATGATTATATGAAATCACAAGGAAAATTAGGTGGTCAAAACAAGGTTCCGCGTTTGTCAAACGATAGAAAAATTGCAGAAGCTTTACATAAAATTCAGCAGTAAATTAATATTATATTTGTGCCAATGAATATATTGAAATCACACAATCGCACACGCGCACAAGAAAGTACCCAAGCCATCGAGCGGCTTTATATTACGATGCGTCACCTATTCAACAGAGGATTTTACAAACCCTCCGGCGTTTCGGGTGAAACTCTTCGTGAAGCATTGTTGATTTTAAGCCCTGAAATTTACGGTTCTATCAAAGAAGAAAAAATAGAACTCCAGGGGTTGTTATACATTATGGACAGACTTCCGGAAGGTATTGAAGAATGTCGCTACATCAATTTAACCAGCGAAGAAGGATATAAAAATTCACATTTCGAACCCATTATTCCGCTTAAAAGAAGAAGAAACTGTTATCGGATTGATCAGGAACAAATGAATATTGAAATTACAAGAGGACGTTCCGAAATTTATGACATTCTTACGCATCTCACATTTTTGTTTATCGAAGCCCATAAAATACGAAAGCAAGTTTTGATTAACGATCAAGGCGATGTGGTTAGAGACTGGCAAAAACTTGAAGATGTGGTAATTAATAACCGAAAACTTTCACAGGAAGAAAAAGAAGTCATTTTGACCCACGTAGCCAATTTTTTGGGAAGAACCTTTGAAGAGGTTAAAAACATCTATCCGTATTTCGCTACAGCAAACAATGAAAACCGTTTTCTCACGATGATCTATCACCTTGGTCAATTGGCCATTGAAGAACACATCGATGATAAGAAACGAATCATTACGTTTAGTCCGGTTTTGCGTGAACGTCTGGGGCATCACATTCACGGAGAAGCGTGGGCATTCCGAATCAAACAGATTCTAAATGAAAAAGGATTGCTCAAACGCCCCATTCACATTATCAGTGCCAACATGCACAGTGTGATGAATACGTTTTTTGCCGAAAAAGCACTTCCGCAAGAATACAAACGCTTGGGCGAACTAAAATTATATGAAACCATCAGCAGTCCCAATAGCCTTGCCATGCGCGAGAAAATAAAAAAACAGGCCGAAAAAGAAGGCATGATTTTTATTGAAGATGAAAGTGGAACCAATATCGATGTTCAAATTTTTGATACTGCCAAAATAACCCATCCGGTGTATACCAAAAACATTCATAATCTGAAAGCCCATCAAAAACCAATTATAATCGTCATGGATTATGCCTTCGGTGAGCAAGCTTATGAAACTATGGATGAGTTGCTGCGTCCGTTCAAAATTGGCAAAACGTCCATCAGACTGAATGTCGTGTCTGTTTCTATTATGGGAAAAGCCGGAATCTTGGTAGGAGGGAAAGGCGATATTATGATTCCCACAGCTCATGTTTTTGAAGGTACTGCCGACAATTATCCCTTTAAAAATGAAATAACGGCAGCCGCATTTGAAGGTGACGATGTGAATGTATATACAGGAACGATGATTTCTGTGTTGGGAACATCGCTTCAAAATAAGGATGTGCTCACTTTTTTTCATAAATCTACGTGGAATGTCATCGGATTGGAAATGGAGGGGGCGCATTATCAAAAAGCCATCCAAGCAGCTTCAAAAATCCGTCACAGCATCAATTCACGCGTAAAAGTGCGTTATGCTTATTACGCTTCAGACAATCCGTTAGAAACAGGAAGTACGCTTGCTTCGGGAGGACTCGGAACCACGGGTGTTAAACCGACTTATTTAATTACTCAAAAAATGCTCAATCAAATACTCAACGTAAACTAACCAATAGAATGACTAAAAAGCATGTTTTAATCACAGGCGGAGCCGGATTCATAGGCGCCAATTTTGTTGAACATCTAGTAGAAAAAGGACAAGAAAACCTTGTGGTTTTAGACAAACTGACCTATGCAGGGAACAAAGACAACCTGAAATTAGTAGCTGATAAAATAACTTTCATCCACGGAGATATATGTGACCACCAACTGGTAAAAGAATTGTTTGAAAAATATCAATTTGAGCAGGTTGTACATTTTGCCGCTGAAAGTCATGTGGACAATTCAATCTCTGATCCGGGAGCTTTTATTCAGACCAATATTGTCGGAACATTTAATTTATTAAATACCGCTTATCATACCTGGATGACCGGTCCTAATGCATTAAAAGAAAATTTCCAAAATGCTAGATTTCTTCATGTTTCAACCGATGAAGTTTATGGAACTCTGGGTAAAACAGGACTGTTCACAGAACAAACACCCTATGCTCCAAACAGTCCTTACAGCGCTTCAAAAGCCGCTTCCGATTTTATCGTAAGAAGTTATTTTCATACGTACGGAATGCCGGTTGTTACCACCAATTGCTCCAATAATTACGGTGCTTATCAACACAAAGAGAAACTAATCCCTACGATCATTCGAAATGCAATTTCCGGGAATCCGATTCCGATATACGGCGACGGAAAAAATGTGCGAGATTGGCTGTATGTAAAAGATCATTGCACGGGAATTTTGAAAGTTCTCGAAAATGGAAAACTGGGAGAAACCTATAATATCGGCGGAAAAAATGAACGAGAGAATATTTATATCGCTCAAAAAATATGCGATATCTTGGATGAACTTTTACCTCAAAAGACTTCTTATCACGATCAGATAACCTATGTGAAGGATCGTCCGGGACACGATTTTAGGTATGCTATTGACGCCACTAAAATTGAAAATGAATTGGGTTGGAAAGCCGAAGAGAATTTTGAATCAGGAATAAGAAAAACCGTTCGTTGGTATTTAGAAAACAAAGAACGTCTGTAACCAGAAAATTATGAAAGGAATCATACTTGCCGGAGGATCCGGTACTCGATTACATCCCTTGACCCTTGCGGTGAGCAAGCAGCTGATGCCAGTTTACGACAAGCCGATGATTTATTATCCTTTATCGACATTGATGCTCGCCGGAATTCGCGATATTTTAATTATTTCCACCCCTCAGGATTTGCCGTTATTTCAAAAATTATTGGGCGACGGAAGCCAGCTGGGTTGCAATTTTCAGTATGCTGAACAAGCGCAGCCAAATGGATTGGCAGAGGCTTTTATCATCGGAAAAGATTTTATCGGTCAGGATAAAGTAGCTTTAATTCTGGGAGACAACATTTTTTATGGTTCCGGATTAAAAGAACTGCTTCAATCCAACAACAATCCCGACGGAGGAATCATTTATGCGTATCACGTAATGGATCCGGAACGATATGGCGTGGTTGAATTTGACAAAGACGGAAAAGTACTTTCAATTGAAGAGAAACCAAAAAATCCAAAATCGAATTATGCAGTTCCCGGAATCTATTTTTACGACAATGATGTGGTGGAAATTGCGGCAAACATTAAACCCAGTGCACGCGGAGAATTGGAAATCACCGATGTGAACAATGAATACCTCAAACGTGGAAAACTTCATGTTAGCATCTTGGACAAAGGAACGGCGTGGTTAGATACCGGAACGTTCTCATCCTTAATGCAAGCTGCTCAATTTGTCGAAGTCATTGAAGAACGCCAAGGATTAAAAATAGGCGCGATAGAAGAAGCCGCCTATGAAATGGGATATATAAACAAAGAACAACTCTACGCTTTGGCAGAACCGCTATTAAAAAGCGGATATGGAAAACATTTATTACAATTGGATTGATGGAAATAATAAACACGCCCCTTAACGATTGTTTTATCGTAAAACCGCGAATTTTTAAAGACAGTCGCGGCATTTTTTTTGAATCGTACAATCAAAAATTATTTAGAGAAAAAACAGGATTGAACATTGATTTTGTTCAGGACAATCAATCCGTATCGGCAAAAGGCGTGTTGCGCGGGCTTCATTTTCAGTCCGGAGAAATGGCTCAGGCAAAATTGGTTCGCGTCATTCAAGGAAAAGTATTGGATATCGTTGTGGATATCCGAAAAGAATCGTCCACTTTCGGACAGTCATTTTCGCTGATTTTAGACGCAGAAGCGCACCTTCAATTGTTTATACCAAAAGGATTTGCTCACGGATTTATCACCTTGTCCGAAGAATCCATCTTTGCATATAAATGCGATAATTTTTACGACAGCGAATCCGAGGGCGGAATCATCTATAATGACGCAACCTTAAACCTTGATTGGCATCTCCCTGAAGAGGAGTTTATCATTTCTGAAAAAGATAAAAATTTGCCTTCTTTTAAAGAGTTGATGAATCTTTAAATTTAAACGCATTTAAAATGTGTATCACGGGCAAATATTTGTTGGAAATATGCGCTCTTTTTTTAAATTAAGCATTGGAAATAAGTGAAATGATTCACGTAAATAAAATCTTTCAATACCAATAAATTACACCTGCGCCAGTTTGAAAAATCCTGTGAATATATTGATTACCGGTGCCAACGGACAGTTAGGGAGCTGTTTAAAAGATGCGGCAGCAAATTATCCTGCCTTTAAGTTTGTCTTTGCTTCAAAAAAAGAATTGGATATTTCCGATTTCTACACACTAAAACAATTTTTTGAAGAAAACAATTTTACACATTGCATCAATACCGCGGCTTATACCAATGTGGAGGAAGCAGAAAAAGATGCGGAGAAAGCGTTTCTTGTCAATGCTGAAGGTGTGAAAAACTTGGCAGCGATTTGTAAAAATTACCGGGTGGTGCTCTATCATCTTTCCACTGACTATGTTTTTGACGGAATGAAAACCACCCCTTACCATGAAAAAGATTTAACAAATCCGATTAACGTGTATGGCGCTTCTAAATTAAAAGGAGAGCAATACATTCAAGAAATAGGAGGCGATTATTTTATTTTACGCACTTCGTGGCTGTATTCACAATACGGACATAATTTTTTTAATACGATTTTGCGGTTGGCTTCGGAAGACAAGTCCATGACAATTACAACCGAACAAACAGGAACACCAACAAATGCCAATGATTTGGCAGCGGTAATTTTAGAACTCATATCACAAGATTGTCAGGCATTTGGCGTTTATCATTACAGCAATGCAGGACAGACCACTTGGTATGGATTTGCAAAAGCCATTTTAGAAAACATTCCAAAGTATAAGCATGCAAAACTTGCAAAAACCGACTATTACCGTACTTTTGCCAAACGACCGAAATACAGTGTGTTGGACAATACGAAAGCAAAAAAAGAACTAAATATAACTCAAAAAGAATGGCAGGAGAGTCTGCAATTATTGATAAAAAAGACAGTCATTTAATTATTCAAAATTATGGCAGAACAGAATCACACAGAAGAAATAGATTTAGGCTATTTACTAAATAAAGTCAATAGGTTTTTTAAAAGAATGGTCAGGGGTTTATTTCTGGCGATATCATTTTTTTTAAAATATTGGATTATTGTATTGGTACTTCTTATTGTGGGAATAGGATACGGATATTATTTAGATTCTCAAAAAAAAATCACATATATCAATGAAGGGATAGTAATTCCAAATTTTGAAAGTGTTGATTACTTATATAAAAATATTGAATACTTAAATGAAAAAATTAATGAAAGGGATACTATTTTTCTAAAAACCCTGTCGCCTTCTGCTTATAATAATATCAGAAATATAGAAATTGAACCGATTTCAGATATATACAATATGATGACGAAATCCCGAGAACAAATTGATGTTTTCAGGATATTATTTCAGAATCAAGATATAGAAAACTTCGTTACAGATCTTACTACCAGCAAATATTTTAAATATCATAAGATTTCATTTACTACGATAGGTGAAAAACATCACTCAAAGGAAATTATAGATGCAATATTTAATTATTGGGATACCAATGAACATTTTGTTGCTTATAAAGAAGTATATAAGCAGAATATTGATTTTCAAGTTAAAGAGCATAAAAAGATGATTGCTCAAATTGATTCTATTATTAATGCTGTTACAACAAATTCATCGGTGCCAAATTCAGGAGTGGTAATCAGTGAGAACTCAAACTTTCATTTTTTATTAGAAAGAAAAAAAGCCCTGTTAGATGAATTGTTGGAAGTAGAATTAAAACAAGAAGACTATGATACTGTCGTTCGATTGGTAAACATGGATTACAATATTGTAGAGAATCCAATCCTCTCAAATAAGGTGAAATATCCTCTGATTTTTATCTTTATATTCTCATTCTTCTTTTTCATGCTATTTCTATTCAAAAGAATGAAACGTTATGCCGGAGTAGAATCTTTGTAAAATTATAATTCACCTATTTAATTCAAGTATTTTATAGGAATTTCTTGAGATTTTAAAAATCAAAATTTGAAAAGACTGCAAGCGCATATAAAGCAAACAATTCACAATCCAAACCATAAAGATATCCTAAGCAAAAGCTTTGGATTTATAATCTTTAGAGGATTAGGAATTATTTTCGGATATGCATTTACATATTTGGTTGCAAGTCGTTATGGAGCTTCCATGAATGGATTGATTACGTTAGGCTTTGCAGTATTTATGTTTGCCAGTACTGTTTCTACTTTTGGAGTTGATGTGCATTTAGTAAAATATTACTCCAATCCGTTAAAGTGGAAAAACGAACCTGGGCTATTTTACAAAGTATACTTAAAAACGTTTTCACTTTCGTTACTGATAACTTTGATATTATATCTTTTCAGAGACTTAATTGTAGTCCAACTTTTTAATAAACCTCAATTTATAGATGTTTATTTGTGGGCAATTATTGCTATTCCGGGCTGGACCATGATTAAATTATCTGCCGGGGTACTTCGCGCTAAAGGTCTTAACAATTGGTTTTCTTTTTTTAATAATACTGGGAAATTTTGTTTCGCTTTTTTCCTCCTTTTAGTTTTTGATTTTATATTGATATCACCTCTTAATGCCATAAAAGCACATTTTTATGCAATTACATTTCTATCTATCATTGGGTTTATAGTCGTTTATAAAAACTTTAAAAAGATAACAATCACTGGAGAAGAGAATTCTTGGAAATTTATGACAGATTCTTTTCCTATGCTAATCTCAACTTCAATCATAGTTTTTTTAAATTGGATAGACAGTTTTGTATTGGGTATTTATGTCAGTGATTCAGAAATCGGAGTTTATAATGTAGCTATAAAAATTGCTTTGGGAGCTAGTTTTGCGATGGAGGCTATTAACTCCGGTTTAGCTCCCAGGGTCGCTCGACTTTACTATGAAAAAAAGAGAGTAGAGCTAGATAAGTTAGTACGCTTTAGCACAATATTGAACTTCATCATTACCGTTATCATAACCTTGATTTTAATTATATTTAATCAGTTTTTTTTAGGTTTGTTTGGAGAAGAATTTAAATCGGGTTATTGGGTTTTAATGATATTGTGTTTGATGCACCTATTAAATAGCTTCTTTGGTTCTGCGGCAATTATCATGCAGATGATTGGTTATCACAAGCAATATCAATACAATGCTATTCTGACTTTGATATTAAATTTAGTACTAAATTTTATACTCATTCCTACATACGGAAATATTGGTGCCGCAGTGGGAACATCCGTAAGCCTTACAATTTGGTTTGTTTTAAATGCTATTTTTCTAAAAAGAAAAGAAAATTTAGTAACCTATTTTAATCCTTTTTCAAAAAATATTCGATAATGGCAGGCATTTATGGGGTTCTATTAACCAAAACATCTAAAAACGAAGCATTTAAATATTTCTATAATGCTTCTTTTCCTAATATTATCGGAGAAGAAATTGTTTATAAGAAATATAGGTTTGGACGTTCTGTTTTGAACAAGTTTCAAAAGGATAGGTTTTTATATGAGGATTATAAATATATTATCTGTTTTGAAGGTATAAATTATTCTCCTATAAGTAATCCAAAGATGTTTATAAGAGAATACGAAAAAAGAGGTGAAAAATTTATATCAGAATTAAAAGGTTCTTTCTCCGGATTTATCTTTTCTAAAGAATCGGAAGAAATAATCATATTCAATGACATTCTATCAACAAGAGTCCTTTATTATTATTATGATGCTAATCTTGGTTTTGCCTTTGCCTCAGAAATGCATGTGTTATCAAAAATTCTCAGAGCAACCGGAATATCTTTAAATTATGATTATAATGGAATATACGCAGTCGCTCTGTACGGACAAACTTTCTATAACTTTACCACAGTCAATGAAATTAAGAAGTTAAATTATGGTTCGACATTAATTTTTAATTCAGAACAAAAATTTTTTAAAGAAACCAGTTATTTTAAATTTAAAAGAGATGAAAAATTTTCAAATATTTCTGATACGATTGAGAAAATAGATTCTTTTTTTATAGCTGCAATTCAAGAAGAATGGGAAAAAGATACCATGAATAACTATGAGCATTTTGGATTGATAAGTGGTGGTATGGATTCAAGAGTCAATTTGCTGATAGCTAGGAGACTTGGATTTGAAAAAATAAATACATATACCTATGGCGATCCGCACTCGAGTGATATTAAAATAGCACAGCAAATTGCAAAAGAAAATTTTTATTCTCATAAGCAATTCAATCTTTTTCATGGAAAATTTTTAATTGAAAACACCTTGCAGAACTACGTAAAAGCAACAGATGGATTAACATATTTTACAGCGAATGCTGTAATTTATAATGCTTTTCAAAAAATAGATTTTCAAACATACGGACAAGTACATTCCGGACAATTAGGTGATACAGCGACGGGCGCTTTCGTTAAACCTGCTTTTGATTTTAAAGCTAATATTGATAAAATTGGAGTAACAGGTTTTGTTAAACATAAAGAATTACTCTCTAAATTATCTTTTTTAGACACTATCGTCGATCAATATAATCATACAGACAACGAGGTATTCACCTATGAACCACGTCAAGTAAATGGAACCTTACTGGGGGATAAACTATTCAATAACTTTATCGATTTAGCATCTCCTTTTTACTATAAGTCGTTCTTGAAAGTAATGTTGTCTTTGCCCCAAAAATTTAAAATGAACCAACGTATCTATTTTGAATGGTTAAAAGTTAAACATCCTGATGTGTTAGAATACAAATGGGAAAAAATCGGACTTAAGCCAAATTCTCTTTTTAATATCAAGTATGGTCGTTTAGTAAAACGATATATAAATGGAGGTAAAAAATATTTTGGTTTAGATTACGACAATATGAGTCCTATTCATAAGTGGTTAAAAAAGGATTCAATGATTTTAGATGAATTTGATACTATTTTCAATAATCACATTGATTTGATAAAAGATGTGGAGCTCAAAGAAGATTTAAAGAAAATTTATTTTGACGATATTTTCGAATATCGGAATAAGTTTTCTGTATTGTCAGTGCTGTTAGGAGTTAAGATGCACTTTTATGAAGATTAAGTATCACAAAATGATTTTAAAATACATTCTGAAATACCATTCATCACCATTTTGTATATAATGAAAATTTTTCTTATCTCAAATTTGTATCCATCTAAAGTCGATCGAGATTATGGTATTTTTGTAAAAAACATAGAAGATGAACTTGTTGAATTGGGTATTGAAGTTTCTCAAAAAGCAGTTATTTCAGGAAGATCAAAATCATTTTGGTCTAAAATAAACACATACAGAAAATTTTATACAGAGATTTTAAGAGCTTATCGTAAAAACAATTTCGATCTTATTTATATACACTTTCTTTCTCATTCATCCCCGGGATTAATGACAGCTCGATTTTTGATGGGGAAAAAGAAAAAATTTGTTGTGAATGTCCATGGTTCCGACATTCTTAAATATAATAAAGGAATTTTGAAATGGTTTAATAATAAACTCATTAGAGAAACGGAGCGGATTATTGTACCCTCAAGGTATTTTCGTGAAATTATAGAAGAAACCTTTCCGGATTTCCCAACAAGTAAAATATATATCTCACCCTCAGGAGGTGTAGATTTTTCTGTATTCAATTTTCAAAATAGAAATAAAAATGAATTATTTCACTTGGGGTTTGTTTCTCGAATTGAAGAAGAAAAAGGGTGGAGAACTTTTTTAAATGCATTGTTTGTATTGAATGAGAAAAATATTCCCTTTAATGCTTCTATTGCAGGTACAGGGAGTCAAGTGGAAGAAATGAAAAGCATTATAAGGAAATATAAACTTAATAATCAAGTTAAATATTTAGATGTGCTTTCACATCAACAGTTAAGTAATCTTTATAATGAGTTAGATTTATTTGTTTTTCCGTCTGAATTAAATGAGAGTTTAGGGTTGGTCGGGCTGGAAGCCATGGCATGTGGAGTTCCTGTAATAGGGAGTAATATTGCAGGAATCAAAACATTTATTGAACATAATCAAAATGGGTATTTTTTTTCACCCGGAAATGAAATTGAACTCGCCGATAAAATCATAACATATTATGAACTTTCAGAACAAGAAAAACATATGATGAAGGATAGAGCGATTAAAACAGCAAGGAAGTATGACAGAAAAAAAGTAATAAAAGAGTTGTATAAAGAATTTCAAAAGCTGTTAGATTAAATTTAAGAAAGTGGAAAAGATTTACCTTTCAATATTGTTTCTTGGATGTGTTATTTTACCGATTTCTCCGGCAATCGCTAATATTCTTTTTTTGACTTTTTCAGGAATTGTCATCATACATGCGTTTGTAGTTAAAGAATTTCCGAATAAAAAAGATTGGCTAAATTTACTTGTTTTACCTTCTTTTTTCTTTTTATGGATGTTGATAGGAATGTTATTTTCTTCATACAAGAAAGAAGCATTTCGATTAATTGAGATTTCTATTCCTTTTTTAACTTTTTCTCTCGCATATATTTTTGCTTCAAAATCACTAAAACAAAAAGCTCCTGTATATATAAAGAAGGGTTTTATAGTAGGTGTTTCGAGTTCTATATTATACTTAGGGGTGATGTTGTTGATTCGTTTTTATAATGCCGACAACGAGTCCCTCTTGAATATCTTCTCACATACATACACATATTATAACTTTACATTTCCGATAAACACGCATCCAACTTATTATACAGTATGGATTCTTTGCGCTAATTATTTTGTGTTTCAATCAAAAACTTTACGAACTCCTATCAAAGTTGGTTTGCTGTTATTATTTTGTTTTGGTATTATTTTCTCGATGAGTCGTGTTGGAGTTCTTCTGTATGGAATTCAAATTTTTGTAAGCTTTTTTTTCCTTTCAAAAACAGCAAAGATTATTTACGCTCTATGTACCTTGCTTGTAATTTTTACAGGTATTTATCTATATAAATATCACCTTAGAAATATGTACCTCCTACAAAGGCTTTCTATTGAGCTGGCTTGGGATACAAACCCTGAAAACACAGAAAGTGAGATTAATAACAGAGTTGCTGATGATTCGCGTACTGCAAGATGGCTGGCAATTTGGGAAACAATAAAAAAGAAACCTATATCAGGTTATGGAGTAGGTAGTGAACGCACAATTTTGGATAAAACATATAGCACTAATGATTTAAATATTTCTTTAGAAAGGAAATATAATACGCACAACCTATATTTATTCTACATGTTAGAACAGGGAATCATAGGGCTATTTTTATTTTTATCTTATTTTTTCATAAATCTAGTTTTAGCCATAAAGCGCAAAGACTTTTTTGTTTTTTCATTTATAGTTGGGATTATGATTGTATTCATGTTTGAAAATTATTTGTATCGATCTATGGGATATCTTACGGTTGCGTTACTTTTAACTTTTATGAGAACAACTTCAAAAAAATGAAAAAAGTAATGTTTATATCAAGTACCGGTGGACATTTAGAGCAGTTATTGGGCTTAAAAAAAACCATGGATTCTTTTGAATCATACATTGTAACTGAAAAAGACAGTATTACTACCGATTTAAGGAAGGATTATATAAACATGAAGTATCTGCCCTTCTTTTCTCGTCAGAATAAACTTCTTTTTCCTTTTCAATTTTTTAAAGTCTTTTTGAAATCTATTATTTTATTCATTCAAATTAATCCCCAAGTAATAGTAAGCACCGGTGCAGGTGTAGTAATACCGATGTTTTTGTTAGGCAAAATTTTCAACAAAAAATTAATTTTTATTGAATCATTTGCTAAAACTGATTCTAAAACAATTACAGGAAAAATCTGCTATCCTTTTGTAGATGTTTTTATCGTGCAATGGGAAGAAATGTTGGAATTATATCCAAAAGCAAAATATTTCGGTTCAATATATTGAAAATGATATTTTTAACGTTAGGAACACAAAAATTTAACTTTATCCGACTCTTAAAAGCAGTGGAAAGGGCCATTAATAAGGGAGTGATTAAAGATAAAGTTATTGCCCAGATTGGGAACAATGCTTTTCAATCGGACAAAATGGAATGCATGACTTTTATTGACAAAAAATCTTTTAATCAATATATGAATGACGCTCGGTTTATTATTAGTCATGCAGGTACAGGTTCAATAGTATCGGCACTAAAAAATAATAAAAAGATAATTGTAGCAGCAAGATTAGCAAAATATAATGAACACATTGACAATCATCAATTAGAGATTCTAAATTTATTTGCTAGAAAAAATTTAATCATTCCATTAAATTTAGAATTAGAAGATTTAGAAGAGAAAATCAGTAATATTCACACCTACAATCTTAATGAATTCAAATCAAATGCTATAAATTTCAATACGTCTCTAACCCATTTAATTAAGGGTATTTAAAATGAATTCTATAAATTCAAATAGACCTTTTTATAACTTTGATTGGTTAATTATATCGGCAATGTTTTTTCTGTTGCCGGTTGATATGATTAATGGAATTTTGTTAAAAGGTGGGATTCAATTTTTTATTTCCATCGGTCAATTGTATAAACTTTTTGTTTTATTATTAGTTATTATAAGACTAGCGATTAAACCAAAAGTTGATTTTCTGATAGTAATAGGGGTATTTATTTTATTCACTATTCCCTCTATTATTCAGTTTTTTAAAAATGATTTTTACACACCTCGAATCGTTTTTGATGATATAATTAAAACCTCTAAGTATATAAGCATTTTTATAGCTCTTATTTATTTCAGAAGAGTATTTCGATTTCCAAAAATATTTACACGTAAACTGTTAAAAAATTGGATAATTTTTTCATATATCGTTTTTGCTATCAATATATTATTAAAGTATGTCGGCTTAGGTTTTCCGTTTTATGACTATAACAATACCGGAACAACAGGTTTTTTTTATGCCGGAAATGAAATTTCTGCATTACACCTTATACTCTATGGGATTATAGCTTATCAATTGTATGAGATAAAGCATGCCAAATGGAAGTTTTATCTTTTTTTCCTGTTTAATCTTTTTTTAGGAATAACCATTACTTCAAAAACGGCAATGTTGGGAACTGTAATGGTTACAGGTCTTATTATAGCCAATCCTGAGAATTTAAATAAAATTAATCTACGCAAACTTATTATTTGGTTTTCATCTATTGCGATTTTAATACCGTTAACAATTTATTTTGCGATTCGATTACTAAGAGATTCATTAATATGGCATAGATTTTATTATTTTTATCATAAATGGGATTTTGTAACCTTTATTTTTTCACAAAGAAATTTAAGGGTAGAAAAAATGTGGCCCATTTATAAAGAGCAATGGTCTTTCTTAGAACAAATGATAGGCGGGGGTCAATATTATTATGAAAATCAATTGAAAAGCGTAATAGAAATCGATTTTTTTGATATCCTTTTTGCTTATGGAATTATTGGCGCTTTAATTTTTGTGTTAGTGATTATATTGTTGTTTCTAATAGCTTATGTGCAATATAGAAATGGGTATCCTTATGCACGATTATCGTTACTGATGCTTGTTGTCCTAACGTTAGAATCATCAATTGCGGGTCACGTTTTTAATTCCGGAATTGCAGGTATATTTATAGGTGCGTGTCTTGGGTTAATGTATTATAAACCCCATAAAAGTATTACGACAGAAGAAATTAAAAACACCATGATTTCTTGAACATGCAAAATCAATTTAAATATTTCTACGAGAGAGTAACTTCAAATTCAGAGATAATTTTAATTACGTTATTGATTCTTTTCTACTTGACGGAAGGCGCTACTAAAACTGGAATCCTATCCAAAAGCAACACGATAGGATTACAAGCAGGATTAAAAATTGTCGTGTTTATATTTACTTTGTTAGGGTTGCTTATCTATAAAAAGAGAGAATTACTTTACATCTTTTCGCTTGTCGTTATTTTTATTCTCGGTCAACTATTTCTCGAGAATAATTTTGATTCATCTATTTTAATCTACGGTGCTAAATATATTTTTCCAATTGCTTTATTAGGTTTTTTTTCAGTTGAACTTCGAGCTCCAAAAGTAAAATTGCTAAATACTTTTGAAAATATTCTTTTGGTTAACAGTATTCTGATAATCATTGGATTGGTGTTTGATATTTCTTATTTTAATACATATAGAGGCGATAGATTTGGGTATAATGGATTGTTAATTTCATCTTCTATCAGTACATATTTTTATATGATAGGTGTGAGCTGTTTTTTTATTCGCTATCACAATAAAGTCATTACGAATTGGAAATTTTGGATTGTTTCATTATCTGCTCTGTTTGTAGGTACAAAATCTTTAGTTTTTGGTTTAATATTATTAATCTTTTTTTATGCATTAAAACACGTTCAATTTTCAAAGACGAGATGGATTACATTGATAATTGGATTTGTAATCGCTTTTGGTTTTAGTTATTATCTCTTTTTTATTAACCCACTGTTTCATTCTTTGTCTAAAACGCATGGGTTTTTTTCTTCCTTTTTATCATTAAGAGATCAATTATTAATATTCCACACATTACCATTCGTTTCTGAAAACTGGTCAATTTGGAATTATTTTTTTGGAGGCACTTCAAATTTTGAACTAAGACCTCAAATGGAACTATTGGATGTTATCTTTTTTTGGGGAATTCTTGGAGGTCTAAGTTATCTAATTTTCTTTTATAAAAGTTTTTTTAAGAATTTTTCAATTTCAAATGTGAACATAATTTCACCTGCAATTGGCTATTCATTAGTATTACTTTGTTTGATTGCATTTATTACCGGCAATTTTTTTTATAATTCCTCGGTAGTTATTTACATGATAGTATTAAGAGAGAATATTGTTTATACTTATTCATTACAAAGTCATAAATAATTTAAGTAATAAAACAACTTGTATTCTGGATGTTTATAAAGAGTTTTTTATCTTTCCACAAAATTAGCGCCTGAGCATCTTATGAGGATTTTGCTTGCTGCCATTTATCCGTATGTTTTTTTATTGCTTTATCTGGTAATCCCGTTTGATGATTATGTAAGAGCATTGCCAAACATCCTATTGCTTATCCTGGGGATTGCTTTTCCCTTTGTCGTAGAAAAATCGCAACTTCAAAAGTTAAAAAGTCCTCCGGTAATTCTCTTATTTATAATGGGACTTTACCTGTTGCTCAATGCCTTTTTTTCCGGAAGAATCGTGGACGATCTTGATGTCATAAGCAAAGTGCTGACCGTCCTGGGCTTGGCAATTTTGTACATTCCCATTAATGATATGCAGAAAATCAAAAATGCAATTATATTTTCTGCGTTGGCTGCGATCTTTTTTTCGGTTTATAATTTTGTGGTAATTGCTCACGAAACAGGAGGATTTGCCTTGGGAGATTCGCCTCAAGTGGTAGATTCCTTGTTAATAGACCGTATATACCTCGGATTGCTCTGCGTCTTCAGTATTTTGATTTCGACAACTTCCATTGAAAAAAAATACCATCCGCTTAATAATTATTACTTAGGAAATATCGCTATTAATGTCGTATTCATATTACTGATTGCTTCAAAAATTGCCCTTTTTGCCCTCCTTGGATTGTTGCTGCTCCGACAATTTTATGGAAGTCGAAAACCTTGGAAATTTATCGTTATCGGAATTACAGGGCTGATGCTTGTCGGACTTTTTTATGTGCTTAAAAACAAAGAGTTCATTAATTCCAAGAATGTGCCTGCGGTTGTATCAGGTTTTGTCACGAATTCCAGAACCTACGAAATCCGAGCTACGGCATGGAATTGTATGGATGAGATTGCAAAAAAAACAAATCCGGGGTTGACCGGAATCGGATTTGAAAATACGGAAAAAGAACTTTTGGATTGCTATGCCACCTCCATTCAAAACCCGGAAAGTCAAGCACATTTTTTAGAACAAGAATACAACTCACACAATCAATTTTTGGATTTTTATTTAAGTGCAGGAATTATTTCGGTTATCTTATTTATTGTTTTTATGGTCGGGAGTTTAATGATTGTTTATAAAGATTATTTTGCCACGGCAATGCTCGCGTTGTTAGTATATTATTCTTTGGTTGAAAATGTGTTTCATCGACAAATGGGTGCGTATTACGTCGGAGTGATTGTCATCGTGTTGCTGTTGGCTGCGACAGCAAAACATGAGAAAACCGAAACAAACACAGATGAATTTTTTAAAAATGACAAGAAACCAAATTAAAGTTCATATCGCCATGCAAAGTTGTACTTTTGCATTTTTTATAATTTAAAGGAATTGGTGGAGACATATATTTGATTATGAAGAAAAGTGTGTTAATAACCGGTGCTGCCGGTTTTTTAGGGTCACATTTATGTGACCGTTTTATCGAAGAAGGATTTAGAGTGATCGGGATGGACAACCTCATTACCGGGGATATTCGAAATATTGAACATTTGTTTGCACTCAAGGATTTTGAGTTTTATCATCACGACGTAACCACATTTGTGCATGTACCCGGGAAATTAGATTATATCTTGCACTTTGCTTCTCCTGCCAGTCCTATTGATTATTTGAAAATACCGATTCAAACATTGAAAGTTGGGTCGTTGGGCACACACAATCTTTTGGGGTTGGCGCGCGTTAAAAATGCACGTATTCTCATTGCTTCCACTTCTGAAGTTTACGGAGATCCGTTAGTACATCCGCAATCGGAAGATTATTATGGAAATGTGAGTACTATTGGACCGCGAGGTGTGTATGACGAAGCCAAGCGGTTTCAAGAATCCATCACGATGGCTTATCACCGTTATCACGGTTTGGAAACACGTATCGCCCGTATTTTTAACACCTATGGTCCGCGCATGCGTTTGAATGACGGCCGTGTAATTCCGGCTTTTATCGGACAAGTGTTGCGCGGTGAAAATTTAACGGTTTTTGGGGACGGTTCACAAACACGAAGTTTTTGTTATGTCGATGACCAAATTGAAGGGCTGTACAGATTGCTGATGAGTGATTATGTGGAGCCCGTTAACATAGGCACTCCCGAAGAAATAGCGATTATCGATTTTGCTAAAGAAATTATTAAGCTAACAGATGCGAATCAGAAAATTATATATAAACCTTTGCCACAAGACGATCCTTTGCAACGGCGACCCGATATCACTCGCGCAAGAGAAATTCTCGGATGGAAACCCAAAGTTTCACGTGAAGAAGGCATGAGAAAGACGTATGAGTATTTTAAATCACTTTCAAAAGAGGAACTTTTTAAAAGTGCACACAAAGATTTTTCTAATCACAACCGATAACTATTAGAAATGTTCAGGAGCGGAAGATATTCTGGGCTGTTGCGACCTATTTCATATGGGGTGGATCTCCTTTTGATTCATTTGGTGGCGTATTATTTATTTCCACCTACCTTTCCGTTCTTTAATTATGTCGTTTTTATAACCATCGCTTGGGTGGCTTTATCGATACGTTCAGGATTTTATGAAATCTATCGGTTTACCCTCGTTCCCAGTATTATGTCATCGCTGGTCAAACAAGCGGTTTTGTTTGCACTTATCGTCTTTGCTTTTTTCGGAATCTATAAAACTCCCGAACCTTCAACACCACTGATTTTAAAATATGTCTTGTGGGTCATGACAGGAATTTCGGTTTGTAAATTTGCTATTTATTACCTTTTAAAAAGATACCGACTCGCATCAGGAAACATACGGAAAGTTGTAATCATCGGGCTGAATCAAAAAACACAACAACTTCGCAAGTTTTTTGAAGGACAACCGGTTTACGGATATCAGTTGCAAAAAGTTTTCGACCTGAAAAAGCAAAAACACTCTTTAGAAGAAGTGATGGAATATGTTATGAATGAAGGAATTGATGAAATTTATATTTCCGTTGCAGAAATGTCGAATCATCAGATAAATCAATTGATAGCGTTTGTAGACAACAATTTAAAAGTATTGAAATTTCTTCCGGATACCAAGGAAATTTACAGTAAGCAGTTGGATTTACAATATTATGGCGTGTTGCCAATCTTGTCCTTGCGACGCATTCCGATGGATGAACCTTTTAACAAGTTTGTAAAAAGAAGCTTTGATATTATTCTTTCACTTTTTGTAATTGTCGGGATTTTGTCTTGGCTTACTCCGATTTTAGGATTGATTATCAAATTGGAATCCAAAGGACCTGTGTTTTTTAAACAAAAACGCAACGGATTGGATTACAAAGAGTTTTATTGTTACAAATTCCGTTCGATGAAACCCAATCCCCTAGCAGATTTAGAACAAATCCGAAAGGGTGACGAACGCGTAACTCGTGTAGGAAGAATCATTCGCAGAACCAGCATCGATGAATTGCCTCAATTTATCAATGTATTAAAGGGTGAAATGAGTGTGGTTGGTCCTCGTCCGCATATGGTGAGTCACACGCATATGTATGCCGAAAGAGTGGATAAGTTTATGGTGCGTCACTTTGTAAAGCCCGGAATCACCGGTTTGGCACAAGTTAGTGGATATCGCGGAGAAGTTGAAGATGAAACCGATATCATCAATCGGGTGAAATACGATATTTTCTATTTGGAAAATTGGAGTATTTTCTTGGATATCAAAATCGTCTTCCAAACGGTTTACAATGCAATACGCGGTGAAGAAAAAGCGTATTAAATTTACACGGCATCAAGCACTCTTACGAATTGAGTAAATTGCGTGTCGAAATTAAACACGTCCATCGCTTTTTTTTGAATTCCAGATTTGGGATAGTGTTGAAACATTTCGGGTGTAAGTGCGTCTGTAAACTGTTGTAACTTTTTAAAATCATTTACCGGAACAGTCCAACCCAATTGATTTTCCCGAACTAAATCTTCGCCTTCGCCTCCTGCCATATACAAAATAGGCAATCCCAATCGGGAATATTCAAATATTTTGGAAGGCACCGATCCGTAAATCCGATTGGTCAGCGGAATAAAAGCAAGGTGATATTCTTGTAAAACTTCGTGAAGAACTGCTCTTTCCACTTCTCCGTGAAAGTAAATATATTCCTTTTTTAAAGCTTCAATTTGTGATGCTTCGGGGCCGGAACCGTAAATGTGAAAAGTGACATTTTCAGAAAAATTAATTTTCTTGCAAATTTGATAAATTCCCTGAGCAACTCCTAAAAGTCCGGCATACACGATTTTCATCTCTCCCTTAATAATTTCGTCTTTTGGAAATTTCGGTTTGAAATTCGGAATGTTGCGATAAAGAAATAAGTTGTCGGGTGCATCAAATTTTGAAATGTGTTCTAAAATTTCTTCAGACTGCCCCACAATCAAATGACTGTTTTTATAACAGTATTTTTCTATTTTCAACAGTTGAGAGTAATAAAAACCGTCATTTAAAATTCCCATTTCTTTTCCTGCCAACGGCCATAAATCGGAAACATTCAGAATAATTCGTTTTGAAAACAGTTTGCTCAAAAAAACGCCCGTATACCCAACGAATATGGGAGAATATTGAATAAATACTTTTTTAGGGAGCCGTTTCAATAGAAAGAAAAAAATCAGACTTAAAGAAAAGGAAACCATTGAAATCAACCGGATAATTTTATTGGCGGAATTGCTAGGCCATACCCAAAGTCGAAAAACTTTTCCGAAATCTTCCGTTTCCGTAACCATAAATTTGTTGCGGTAATTTTTAAAAACTTTTCCCGTCGGATAATTGGGCAACGGACATGCAACCCAAACGTTGTATCCGTTTTTCCCCAATTCAGTCGCAAGGCTGTGCATTCGGTTGGGAGCAGCACCTTTTTCGGGAGGAAAGTAGTTGGTAATCAGTAAAATTTCTTTGTTTTTGGACATTCTAAATGCGGTTTAGTTGAAAATAAGGTCAAATATAGGTTTTCAGTTTTATTTTAAATCAATTAAATAAAGTCCTCTTGAAATATTTATATTGCATTTTGTGAATTTGGTTTTATCTGATTTCAATATTGTATTTTTGAACGTTATAAACACTTACTTTTTATGAACATTCTTATTCTTGGTTCCGGAGGAAGAGAACACACTTTCGCTT
>JAAYLC010000233.1 GCA_012522045.1 Bacteroidota bacterium | reverse complement strand
TTATTGACTACACCTCGGTGTACTCCTAAACTTTTGGCTTTCCCAATGCCTAAAATTTCAACTTTTCCATATTCATTTTTTCTGCCAACCATGGCTACGATTTTGGTTGTCCCAATGTCTAATCCTACAGCTATATTTTCGTGTTCCATATTATTTTTTTGTAGCAATTACTTGATTATTAAACTTTAAATTCACCGCGGCATATCCTTCCAAGGTGTTGTCTTTTCTAGATTTTTTATGAAATGCTTTGAAATTTTGAAATTTCTTTTCAATAGCTACCGGCTTGCCCAACAAGGCTGTCAGTTTCGTATCTCTAAAATCTAATTCAATATCTCCGTTGGTTTTTTTTGTAACTCCAATAACCATTTTCCTCATAAATTCATCTTCGCGAATTTTGACCAGCAACGCTGCCATAGTCGGATAATCCTTTTCATCGATTCCGTTTACCAAGGGAACGCGAGCGGCATAAACCGAAGAGAGCGGCATTTGTAACCCATCGGCATCCAAATAATGACTTTCTCCATTGTTCAATTGTACCCGTCCCACCGGATCGCGTTGTTCAATTTTGGCTCCTAATCGGCCGTCAATGGTAAGAAAAACATCAGCTTTGCGAACCATCGGATTTTCACGTAATTTCTGTTCCATACGCGAAACATCCAAGTCTTTCAACACCAGCGTGTCTTTGTTTTTTTGTTGCAGTAATAATTTTCGAATGGTTTCATGAGTGATAAAAGGGTTGTTTGCATCTGTAAAAACAATGTCAATTCCTTTTAAAGTTCGTGATCCGTTTCGGGCTTTGCTAAATCCGTATAATGCAAGTATTCCGATAACCAACAGCAAAATTTTTAATATGTTAATTATCTTTTTCATCGCTTAAAATAGTTTGTTATTCTTTCTACTTCTTCTCCTATATCTCCCGCGCCCACCAACAATTTCACTTGACAATCCGAGTTTTCCAAAGTTTCGGTTAATGCTTCTTTCGAAACCACGCTTTTGACGGGCGCAGTTATTTCCTTCAACAGTTTTTCCGAAGTAATTCCGGGAATCGGTTTTTCTCTTGCCGGATAAATATCCAGCAACACAACTTCGTCAAACTGCGATAAACTTTTCGCGAAACCATCAAAAAAATCTCGTGTTCTCGAATATAAATGCGGTTGAAAAACGATTTGTTTTTTGGCTTTGGGGAACATTTCTTGAACCGCCTGAAACAATGCATTCAACTCGGTCGGATGATGTGCGTAATCATCTATCAAAACCAAATCATCGGTTTTGATTTTATATGAAAATCTTCGGCGAACGCCTTTAAAAGTTTGTAATGCTATTTTCAATTTTTCTTCAGGCACTCCTGCTGCCAGTGCCATTCCGAATGCCATTGCTGCATTGCTTAAATTGTGATGTCCGGGCAAATAAAACATTAAATCCGAGTACACTTTATCGGGTGTTTTCAAATCAAAAACATAGCCTCCGTCATTTACTCGAATGTTTGTAACTTCGATATCCGCAGGTTCATTCACCCCCACGGTCATTCCCAATAACGGCAAATCGTTTTTGATAAACATTTTTTTCTTGTCATTAACCAACAAGGCAAAATTTCGATAAGCCTCTTCCACTTCCGCCACTTCTCCATATACATCGAGATGATCAGAATCCATCGATGTTACACACGCAATATCAGGATTCAGCCGAAGAAAAGAACGATCGTATTCGTCAGCTTCTACGACTGTAAAATCATTTCCTTTATAAATAAAATTGGAATCATAATTTTCTGCAATTCCACCTAAAAATGCAGTTACCTCCATTCCGGAGTCTATCATCAAATGCGATAAAATTGCCGAGGTTGTCGTTTTTCCGTGGGTTCCTGCCACTGCCAAACAAACCGTATCATCCGTAACGGCACCGAGAAGCACCGCACGTTTTACCACAGTAAATTCATTGGTAATAAAATAATTCAGCTGTTCGTTTTCTGCACCGACTGCAGGTGTATACACGATTAGAATATCTTTCTTTTTAAGAATTTCACCCGGGATGCGGTTTATTTTATCTTCAAAAACAATTTCCATTCCCTCTTCTAATAAAGCGGTTGTAACCGAAGACTTGGTTCGGTCATACCCGTAAATCTTCTTTCCTTGCATTTTAAAATAACGGGCAAGGGCACTCATACCGATACCTCCGATACCGACAAAATACAATGCTTTTATGTTTTGAAGATTTAAATCCATCGCTTATTTGATATTCATTAATGCTACTATTTCGTTTACAATTTCTTTTGTGGCGTTTGGTTTTGCCATTTTTTTAATATTAGCTGACAATTCTTCTCTTTTTTCTTTTGAAGCAATCAACGCCAAAAATGTATCTTTAAAAAGGGTGTTTAATTCATTTTCCTTAATCAAAACTGCAGCGTTCTTTTCTGCGATTGCCTTGGCATTGTGAGTTTGATGATCTTCAGCAACATTTGGAGAAGGAATAAAAATTACCGGTTTCCCCACCAAACAAAGTTCCGAGACCGACAATGCACCGGCACGTGAAATAATTAGATCACTCGCTGCATATGCCGTATTCATTTCATCAATGTATGGTACAACTTTTACTGTTTTGGAATGGTGTTTTTTATATGTTTCATAATAAAAACTGCCACACTGCCACAATAGTTGTAATTGCTGTTTTTCAAAAAACTCTAAATGAGATGCTATCAATTCATTGATAGTTCGAGCTCCCAAACTACCGCCGAGAACCAACAGCGTCATATTCTCATGGCTCAATTCCAATTTTTTCCGTGCATCTTCTTTTGATATCTTTATTTGAATTAAATCTTGTCTGACCGGATTTCCTGTCAGCCTGATTTTACTTTTCGGAAAATATTTTTCCATTCCTTCATACGCCACACAAATTTTTGCAGCATTTTTTGCCAACCACTTGTTAGTAATTCCCGCTACACTGTTTTGTTCTTGAATCACACACGGAATATTTTTTTTAGATGCTGCTTTTAATAAAGGCGCGCTGGCATATCCGCCGGTTCCGATAACGACATCGGGATTGAATTTTTTTATTATTTGCCTTGATTTATTCAGGCTGTGAAATAATTTTAGAGGAAACAAGAAATTTTTAAGTGATAATTTTCGTTGCAAACCTGAAATCCATAATCCTTCAATTTTATAACCCGCTTGCGGAACTTTAGTCATTTCCATGCGATCTTTGGCTCCGACAAATAAAAATTCAGCATCTTGAAAACGCCTTTTCAATTCGTTTGCAATTGCGATCGCCGGATAAATATGTCCGCCGGTACCTCCGCCACTGATGATGAATTTAGGTTTCATGTTTTTAAATCGTTTCACTTAAAATTTCCAAAGGATTCTCTTCCGTTTCTTCACTTTTTGATTCTTGAACTAATTTTTCTCTTTTTACACTCACACTCAACACCATTCCCAATGCCAGACACGTCATCCAAATGGAGGTTCCCCCACTGCTTAACAGCGGCAAATTTTGTCCGGTAACCGGAAATAATTCCACTGCCACCGCCATATTGATGAGTGCCATAAAAACAATCGGAGTTCCGACTCCTATGGCCAATAATTTTCCAAATACAGAGGTAGCTTTATGGGCAATTACAACAATCCGGAACAATAGAAAAAGGTATAAAAACATCACCAGCAATCCTCCCAAAAGCCCGAATTCTTCAACGATAATAGCATAAATAAAATCGGAAGTAGATTCTGGCAAAAAGTTTTTCTGTTTGCTTTTTCCGGGTCCAACTCCTGTAATTCCTCCTGAAGCGATGGCAATTTTGGCTTTCTCAATTTGATAATTCGCTTCAGCATCCGATTTATCGGTAAAATTTTCAACTCTGCTAATCCAAGTATCCACACGATTTGGGAACAATCCCGGAACTGCTTTTGCCGTCAATACAAATAAAGTGAGGAATAACAATCCGGCACCTAATACAATCCCAATGTAACGCAACGGATAACCCCCGATGAAAACCAGCATTACGGTAAGAACAAAAAATATGGCTGCTGTTGAGAAGTTTGCCGGAAGAATTAATCCGAGGACCAAAAAAACCGGCAACCAAAGCGGTAAAATAGTTTCTTTAAAACGCAGCGCTTTATCCTTGGTTTTAGCAAGATAAAAAGCAACATACGTCATCAATACGACTCCTGCGAGAATGGATGTTTGAAACGTAATTCCCACAAACGGAATCCGCAACCAACGACTTGCGTTGGCACCGCTAATTGTCGTTCCTTCAGATATGGTGATTATCAGCAAAATTACAATCACCGGAAGCCCCAATAAGGAGAGTCCGCGGAAATAGTGATAAGGGATTTTATGAACTCCGTACAAAATTCCAAATCCCAACATAAGATGCGCCAAATGTTTCAATAAATAAGGAAGTGTACTTCCGTCACCATACAGATAAGCCAAGTTACTGCTGGCGCTATACACAGGCAGAAACGAAAACACGGACAAGAGCATGATCACTCCCCAAATTCCTTTATCTCCGGTTATGTATTGGAAAATATTTTTCATCCGGCTTTTCTTTATATTAATTCAAATTTCTCACCGCCTCTTTAAATTGACGTCCTCTGTCTTCGTAATTTTTAAACAAATCAAAACTTGCACATGCAGGCGAAAGTAAAACCGTGTTGTTTTTCTCACTCAATCGTTGAGACCACATCACCGCCTCTTTCATAGAAGAAGTTTCAATAAACGTATCTACAATTCCACTGAATGTTTTTTTGATTTTTTCATTGTCAATTCCCAAACAGATTATTGCTTTTACCTTCTCGTTCACCAATAGCAGTAAATCGGAATAGTCATTGCCTTTGTCCACACCGCCCACAATCCATATTACCGGACTTTTTACACTCTCTAGAGCATAATAAGTGGCATTTACATTGGTAGCTTTGGAGTCATTGATATACAGCACGTTATTTATTTTCGCTACGGTTTCCAATCGATGTTCCACACCTTGAAATCGTTCCAAACTCTCTCGAATGGTTTGTTTGCGAATCTGTAATAATTTAGCCACAGTCGATGCGGCCATTGCATTTTTTAAATTGTGTTCTCCTTTAATTCCAATTGTCTTCGTCGGCATAATAATAGGTTCGTTATCGATAGTTATAATTATTTTATTTTCATTTAAAAAGACGCCTTTTTCCATTTGTTTTTTAGTCGAAAAAGGAATCAATTTTGATTTAATTTCTATATTCTCAATCCATCTCACGATGTTAATATCATCTGCGTTGTAAATGAAATAATCCTCGTGATTCTGATTCATTATCATTCTAAATTTTGCAGCGATGTATTTTTCATAATCATGTTCATAGCGATCCAAATGATCGGGACTCAAATTTGTCATCACTGCAATGTGGGGTTTAAAATTTTCTATTCCATCCAATTGAAAACTGCTTAATTCCAAAATGAAACATTCCGCATCGCCTTCAGTCAACAGCCCGGCAAAGCTTTTTCCAATATTTCCGCCCAACTTCACATTTTTTCCGGCATCCGACACCAAGCGATAAATTAAACTTGCTGTTGTTGTTTTTCCGTTACTTCCCGTAATTCCGATGAGCATCGCATTGGTAAATTGGCTTGCAAATTCAATTTCAGAAACGATTTTTTTGCCTCGTTTTTTTAGCGCCTGAATGATTGCAGCCGTTTCCGGTATTCCCGGACTTTTTACAACCACAGTCGCTTGGCTTAGCTTCTCAATAGAATGGCCATTTTCTTCCCACTGAATTTCATTATTTAAAAGAACTTCTCTGTTTTTTTCATCAATCTCATGATAATCGGACACAAACACTTCATATCCTTTTTGTTTTGCCAAAAGTGCGGCGCCCATACCACTTTCTGCCGCTCCCAAAATCGCCACCATTTCTCGATTCATCTGCTATCGTATTTTCAATGTCACAATGGTCAAAACCGCCAAAAAGATTCCTACAATCCAAAATCTTGTCACTATTTTGCTTTCGTGATATCCCTTGATTTGAAAATGATGGTGCAAAGGCGCCATTCTGAATATTCTTCTTCCTTCGCCAAATTTCTTTTTAGTGTATTTAAACCAACTTACCTGCATCACAACCGAAAGGTTTTCCACCAAAAAAATCCCGCACAAAACAGGAATCAACAACTCTTTTCTTACTGCAATGGCAATAACAGCAATGATTCCGCCAATGGTCAGACTTCCCGTATCGCCCATAAATACTTGTGCCGGATAGGCGTTATACCATAAAAATCCGATGAGCGCTCCTACAAATGCCATAATAAAAATGGTCATCTCTCCGGTGTTCGGTAAATACATAATGTTGAGATAATCCGAGAAAATGATGTTGCCCGAAACCCATGCAAATATTCCGAGCGTCAAGGCGACAATTGCCGAAGAACCCGCAGCGAGTCCGTCAATACCGTCGGTTAAATTGGCGCCATTGGAAACTGCCGTAATGATAAAAATGACAATAGGAATAAAGATGATCCACACATATTTTTTGTATGCTTCTCCTGCCCAATCAATAAGCCAGGAATAGTTAAATTCATTTTCTTTGACAAAAGGAATGGTCGTCAATAATTCGGAATCATGAATGTTATAAGTTCCGTCGGTGCGTTGAGAAACGACTTTTACATTTTCGGTAAGTTCTGCCTCGGAAACAGTGCGCTGAATAATAACTCCCGGATGAAAATACATCACAGCGCCCACAAATAATCCCAATCCGACCTGACCTACTACTTTGAACTTTCCGGGCAGTCCGCCTTTGTCATTTTTAAACTTTTTAATGTAATCATCAATAAAGCCGATAACTCCCATCCACAAGGTGGTGACAATGAGCATGATTACATAAATATTTTCCAGTTTTGCGAATAACAATACCGGAATCAGCGTAGCGAGGATGATGATAATTCCTCCCATCGTGGGTGTTCCCGCTTTTTCGGATTGTCCCTCAAGTCCTAAATCACGTACGGTTTCACCAATTTGTTTTGAACGTAAATAACGAATGATGCGTTTTCCGTAAACAATTGCTATTACCAACGACAAGATTACCGCTGCCGCCGCTCGAAACGTAATAAACTCAAACAAACCGGTTCCCGGCAGATTGTAGTGTGTATCCAAATATTTAAACAAATAATAAAGCATAGATTAATGTTCTTTTGGATTTAAAAATTCACTTACAATCTTATAATCATCAAAATCAAAGCGCTCGCCGTTTATCTCTTGATAGGTTTCGTGTCCTTTTCCGGCAATGAGAATGATGTCGTGTTTTTTTGCCATCTTAGAGGCAACTTTAATCGCTTCCCGTCTGTTGACGATGCTCATCACCCGATCAGCCATATTCTGCGGAACGCCTTCTTCCATTTGATTTATGATGGTTTCAGGATTTTCTGTTCGCGGATTGTCACTAGTAAAAAACACTTTATCACTTAAAGTGGCGGCAATTTTCCCCATCACCGGTCTTTTTCCTGCATCCCTGTCGCCTCCACAGCCTATGACGGTTAATAATTCTTCCTTGCCCGAACGAATGGAATTAATGGTTTCTAACACATTTTTCAAAGCATCCGGCGTATGTGCATAATCCACAATGGCAATGACTCCCGAATGGGAAATAAAATATTGAAAACGTCCTCCTACACTTTCAAGGGCGCTCAGCAATTGCAAAATTTCCAAAGAGTCCAATCCCAAAAGTTTTGCAGTTCCGTAGATAGCCAAAAGATTGTATGCATTAAACCTTCCGATGAGTTTTACCCAAACTTCTTGTTGATTGATTCGCAACAACTGCCCGTTCATTTGACTTTCTATGACATGTCCTTTAAAATCGGCAATGGTTTTTAACGCATATGTTTTTTTTGTTGCTTTTGTATTTTGCAACATGATGATTCCATTTTTGTCATCTGCATTTACGAGTGCAAAAGCGTTTTTATCCAAATCATCAAAAAACTGTTTTTTAACGTCGCGATAGCTTTTAAAATCTTTGTGATAATCCAGATGGTCGTGAGATAAATTTGTAAATACCCCGCCTGCGAATCGCAATCCTTTCGTACGTTTTTGATCAATGCCGTGGGAGCTGACTTCCATAAAGCAATAATCTGCTCCTGCATCGACCATGGCTCTCAAATATTTGTTTATGGTGAGCGAATCCGGAGTTGTCAAATGGGTCTCATAGGTTGTATTGTCAACCATTATTTTGACTGTTGATAACAATCCGGCATTATATCCGGCTTTTTTTACCAGTTCATACAGCAACGTGGCAATGGTTGTTTTGCCATTGGTTCCGGTAATTCCGACAAGACTCAAATCTTCCGAAGGATTGTCATAAAAGTTGGCTGCCATTATTGCCAAAGCTTCTCGGGAATCCGGAACGACAACATAGGTGATGCCGTTCACCAAATTATCCGGAAGTTGTTCGCAAACGATCACCAAGGCTCCGGAAAAAGTTGCTTTTTCGATGTATTTATGACCGTCTGCAACGGTTCCTGAAATGGCTACAAAGACATCATTTAATGAAACCTTTCGTGAATCAAAATGCAGATTATTGATTACAACCGTTGTATTCCCTATAATTTTTTCAAGGGTTACCTTATATAATATCTCTTTTAGCACTTTCATAAAAGCGTCAGAACGATTTGTTGTCCTTCTTTAAAATCGGATCCGGAAACTAAGGATTGGTTCGCCACAATTCCGGTTCCGTTGAATCTTACAGAGAGCCCCAAATTTTCCAATAGGGATACTGCATCCATTCCCGGCATGCCGATTACGTTAGGAACTGTTTTATATGTTTTTTGGAGTTTGGCATAATAGTTTTCGTATTGCTTTTCGATTTTAGTATCCGTTCGGTCGATTTCATTGACCTCATCAATGACTGAAGTTTCTGTATAAATTTTCTGAGCAATGCGCTTAAATACCGGTCCGGATACATCGGCGCCGTAATACCCTTTTTTTATACTCGGTTTGTGAATTACTACAATACAGGAATACTTTGGATTGTCTGCGGGGAAATAGCCTGCAAAAGAAGACACATAACGTTTGTTTTCTGACCAATCCTCTTTCCAATATTCCGTTTGAGCGGTTCCGGTTTTTCCTGCCATTGAAAATTCAGGAGAATATAAAGACCGACCGGTTCCGCGTTCGATTATGTTTTTCAAAACGTCTTGAACTTTGCGCAAGGTCTCATCAGAACAAATTTTCGGATTTATCACTTCGGTTTCATAAACGGTTACGGGTTTATTCCACGCACGAACTTCTTTAATAAATCGTGGACGAACCATCACGCCATTGTTGGCGACGGCATTATAAAATGTGAGGGTTTGCAAAGGCGTAAGTTGCACATTGTATCCGTATCCCATAGAAGGCAACGCATTTCTACTCCATATTTTATCTCCGGGTTCCGGAATGACAGGTTTTCCTTCTCCTTTAATAGGCACGCCATTTTTCTTATCTAAATGCCATTTTTTAAGGTAATTGATAAAACGCTGTGGATTTGATGCGTAATTTTCAGTCAATATACTTGCCATGGCAATGTTGGAAGAAACTTCCATTGCACGAGCGGCCGAAATTTTTCCGTATCCCCCGCGTCGGGAATCATAAATTTTTCGATTGTAGAATGTTTTTACACCTTTTCCGGTATCGATTACGGTACTTGTATCGATAACTTTATCTTCAAGCGCAGCCATAAACGCCATTAACTTAAAAGTAGAGCCGGGCTCATGCGATTCTCCGATGGCGTAATTCCATTTTTCATAATAAGTGCCTCTGGTCGTTCTTCCCAAATTGGAAATTGCTTTTATTTCTCCAGTTGCCACTTCCATCACCACGACAGTTCCGTGATCTGCTTCGTAATACTCCAATTGTTTTAACAACGCATGATGGGCGATGTCTTGAATGTTTACATTCAGGGTGGTAACTATATCGTATCCATCCTGCGGTTCGACTTCATTGGTGTCATAAACAGGTTTCCACTGCCGATGACCAATTTTTTGTTTTAGTCTTTTGCCATCTTTTCCGGTGAGCAATTCGTTAAAGGCGCCTTCAATTCCCACTGCATAATATCCCGGCTGATTTGCATATTCATCGCCTACGGTACGATGTGCTATTTTACCGATGGGATGTTCCCGAACCGTTCGTTGTTCAACAATAATTCCTCCGCGGTAAGCTCCTTTATTAAAAAGCGGCAAACTCTTTATCTTCTTGTAATCCGAATAGCCTAAATTTTTGGCGATAAACAAATAGCGGTTCTTATCTGCACGTGCTTTGCGAAGTAAATTTTGATAATACGAAACAGGTTTGCCCAACATTTTGCTCAACCCTTCTGAAAGGCCTTGAAGGTTGTCGTTAAAATCTTTTTCTGAAACTGTAACGGCATCAAAACGAATGTCATATTTGGGAACTGAAGTAGCGAGCAACACCCCGCTGTCATCATAAACATTTCCACGATTGGCAGTAATAACAAAATTTCGGACGGTGTTTTTTTCTGCCAATTCACGATACTTATCGCCCTCGGAAAATTGAACATCCAACAAACGAACAACAATGGCAATAGCGAAAAGGAGAAAAAATCCCGCTACCAAATACAGTCTGTTCATTATATGTTTTGATTCAAAAGACATAGGGACTGTTTTTACTTTTCTTTAGTATCCGCATTTGCCAGAACTACCGGCTGTATTTCTTGATTTTCAATAATTCGAATTCGTGTAGGAGGTGTCGTAGATGGTCGTAATCCGTGTTGTTCCATCTCGGCAATCACACTACTTTCCATTTTGGAATGCATTAATTGTATCCGCAAATCAACATACTCACTCTTTAATTCTTTGACTTCCATATTTAATTTGGAGATGCGATACACTTTTTTGTCGGCATTGTGAGAACTGGCGATCATAATCAACGCCAACCCGGATAAAAACAAAATGAAACGCCAGCTTTTTAATGCGCCTTCACTTACCAGAAATTTTCCGCGAATGATGTCATAAAAACTCTCAGTCATAGTTATTTCTTTAAATTTTTTCTGCAATTCTCAATTTGGCACTACGTGCTCTGTTATTGGCATCCATTTCTTCCGCGGCAGGAACAATCAATTTGCCGACAGGTTTATAAGGCACGTCTACCCTTCCGTAAATATCCCGTTCGGGTTCGCCTTCAAACATTCCGTTTCGCATAAATCTTTTTACCAATCGGTCTTCAAGAGAATGATAACTGATGACGCTCAACCTCCCTCCTTTTGGCAAGATTTCTACCGTTTGCATTAAAAATTCTTTAATGGTGTCCAACTCATTGTTTACCTCAATTCGGATTGCCTGATACACCTGAGCCAAAATCTTATGTTGTTTGTCACGTGGCAAAAAATCAGCAAGTGCCGTTTTTAAATCGGCAGTAGTTTTAATAGCCTTTTGTTCACGTGCTTCAACAATTGCACGCGCCATCCCTTTCGCCCTGCGCAACTCTCCGTAATTAGAAAGAATTTCAGCCAAACGGTTTTGTTCGTATGTATTCACCAATTCATAGGCCGAAAAATCACTTTCTTGGTTCATGCGCATATCCAAAACGCCTTCAAAACGGGTGGAGAATCCCCTGTCGGCCACATCAAACTGATGAGAAGAAACACCGAAATCTGCCAAAATCCCATCAACTTTTTGATAGCCATACAATCTTAAAAATCGCTTGACATATCGAAAATTTTGTTGAATCAATTGAAAACGGGCGTCATCAATCGCATTCGCTTGAGCATCTTTATCCTGATCAAAAGCGATAAGCCTTCCTTTCGACCCCAATCGGCTTAAAATTTCACGAGCATGTCCGCCACCACCAAAGGTTACATCCACATATACCCCGTCAGGACGAATGTTTAATCCGTCGACACTCTCCTTCAACAGTACCGGTATGTGATAGTTACTCATCATGATCAAGTTGTTGTCCCATTACTTCTTCAGCAAGCATTGCAAAATCATCGTCTGCATCATTAATTGCTTGCTCATATTTTTCTTTATCCCACAGTTCGACAATATTAATTGCCGAAGAAATCACCATGTTTTTTGAAATACCCGCAAACGCCAACAATTCTTTTGGAATTAACATTCTTCCGTTGCTATCCAGCTCAACAATCCGAACTCCTGCAGTAAATCGTCGGATAAAATCATTGTTTTTTCGATTGAAAGTGTTAAGCTTTCTGAATTTTTCCATCAACAAATTCCACTCGCTCATAGGATACACTTCCAAGCACGGTTGAAAAACCGCTCTTTTTACCACGAAACCATCCGCCATTATAGGCGCCAACTGCTTTTTTAAATCCGCAGGCACCATAATACGACCTTTCGCATCTGCTTTGCATTCGTATGTTCCTATGAGATTGAGCATTACAAATTTGGCTGAATTAGGTTTTATGATTTCAAATATAAATAAACTTTCCCACTTTTTACCACTTTTTACCACATTGTTGATAAGTTTTCCCACAATGTTACTTTTTGAGGAGTTTTAGATTCGTGGATAAAGGAATTGCAACTTTTATTTTTTATGATTTATTTTTGTTTACTTTTGTTTCTCAATACTGCACCAATCATCTTATGTCAGAACAGTTCAAGAAAGAAGGGGAATTTTCTTACATTGAAATAGGGCAGGGAATTCCGATTATAATTTTACACGGCCTGATGGGCGGTTTAAGTAATTTTGACGGAGTTTCCGGTTTCTTTCCGGATAAGGGATATCGTGTTATTCTTCCGGAATTACCAATTTACGATTTGCCTATTCTGAAAACCAATGTGAAGAATTTTGCTAAATACGTTGGCCGCTTTATTGATCATCTTCAAATTCCTGAAGCGATATTATTGGGAAACTCATTAGGTGGTCACATTGCGCTGCTTTGTGCAAAAATGTACCCCTCTAAAACGAAAGCCCTTGTGATTACGGGAAGTTCCGGACTTTATGAAAGCGCAATGGGAGAAAGCTATCCGAAACGCGGAGATTACAACTACATTAAGAAAAAAGCAGAGGATGTGTTTTACGATCCTGCCGTTGCCACCAAAGAAATTGTGGATGATGTTTTTAAAACAGTCAATGATCGCAATAAACTCATTCGAACCTTGGCGATTGCCAAAAGTGCCATTCGGCATAATATGGCGAAAGATTTGCCCACGATGCACACACCAACCTGCATTATTTGGGGACGCAACGACCAAGTGACTCCTCCTGAAGTGGCAGAGGAATTTCATGAACTGCTTCCGGATTCCGACTTGTTTTGGATAGACAAATGTGGCCATGCCGCGATGATGGAACATCCGGACGAATTCAACCAAGTGCTTTATGCTTGGTTTCAAAAAAGAAATTTCTGATTTAAAATTAGAATCAGATTCTCACAAAACTAAAACTGTCCGAATGCAAATTAAATCGGCTGAATTTATTGTTAGCAATACCAAAGTAGAAAAATGTCCAAAAGAACCTTTTCCCGAATACGCTTTTATCGGGCGTAGCAATGTGGGAAAGTCGTCGCTTATTAATATGTTGTTGGACCGGAAAAACTTGGCTAAAACTTCGGGACGCCCCGGAAAAACACAGTTGATTAATCATTTTTTGGTGAATAAGTCTTGGTTTCTCGTGGATTTGCCCGGATACGGGTATGCGAAAGTATCTAAGAGCAGTAAAAAAATATTCCAAAAACTGATTACGCTTTATTTTGAAAAACGTCGCCAATTGGTCTTGGCTTTTGTCCTCATCGATTGTCGGCATGAACCGCAAACCATCGATTTGGAATTTATGGAATGGCTGGCAATCAATGCCATACCATTCCATATCATTTTCACAAAAGCTGATAAATTAAAACCGAAAGCCCTTGAAGAAGCTGTCGAAAATTATAAAAACCGCATGCTGGAAACTTGGGAAGAAATGCCTCCGTATTTTATCACTTCTTCCTCCAACGGAATGGGACGCGAAGAAATTCTAAATTATATCGACAATTTAAATCAAGAACTTACCGGCAATTAAACTGCTTAATTTCTAAAATTACTTTTTGTGAAGTTCTAATTTCTCTGCGAAATAATCGCAGAAATCCCGCATGGTTTCACTCATTTTTATATCATCCGTAGCGCGCTGAAAAGTGTCGGCCATCGCCATTAAGGTTTGATGAAAAAATATTTTCATATCGTCAAGCGGCATATCTTTCGTCCACAAATCGATGCGGAGGGATTCTTTCTTTTTTGAATCCCACACCGAGAGCATCACTGCTTTAGTTTCTTCATCGGTTATCCCGCCGTCTTCGGCAGTCCAATGAATTTCTTCGGGAATTCTGTTTTCATCAAGTGCTACTTGGAGTTTTATTTCTGATTTATGAAATTTTGACATTATTTTCTGGGTTTATATTTTGAATTTCTAAATAGTTCTTCGGCGTCTGTTACCATTAATTCTTGAACAGATACCTTATTGTTTTTCATATACGAACGCACGATTTTCCAACCGAGGTAACGTCCTAACATTCCCGGTGATTCATTGTCAATTTCCAAATAAAATTTGGAAAAAGGCGCAGGATTAAAAAACCGAGCAGGCAAACGGGAATCTGAACTGAATAAGATTTCTTGTTCTACGAAATACTGCCACATATACACTTCGTTTTCTTCAGCCCATTGATATTCTTCTTCGGTATAACCTATTTTAAGTGCATCGGGCGAATCCGGAAGCCACAAATCTTTAAGATATAATATTTTTCCGTAATACACCGCATGATCCATGAAAACGTTTTTTCGAGGACCTCTTACATATTTTTCAGCATACGCTTCGGCAATATCGGAAATCACATGTTCAGGATGCATCACTTTGGCAAAATACCGTTCGATGCCGCCATAGAAATAATGATCGGTTCCTAAATAATTGTCCAAACCTATGACTAAAATCGAATCTGTGGCAATCACACTGTGTCTGTAATCCACATCTGAGGTTGTGGTGACAATTTTGGGCGGATCAAACTTCGGAAAATAATATTTGATGTGCTTAAACAATAAAACAATCTCACTGAGTAAGGGTTCTTTATCCGGAAAAACTTTGAATACTTCCCTTTCCAATTCAATTTGTAAGGTATCCTGCATTTTATTTATCCATACAGAATCTGCATAATGCACCGGGAAAAACTCCGGAAACTCGGCTTTTAATTCCGGCAAATCTTCAGGTTCCGCTTCTGCAAATGCCTTATCAAACCGAAGAAATTCCACTTCCATCGGAATGCTTTCCACTTCTTTTTTCACGTTCGATTTGTCACTACTACAGCTTATGGTTATGAATAAAACAGAAAAAAAAATCAGGAATCTCATTGTCTTAAATTAATTGGCTTGCTATTGTAACGCGTATGTTTGTCATAAATTTTATCTTTAGACCGCAGCGCTGCAAAGGTATTATTATTAAAACTTAAATGCACTTTTTATGCAAACAGAAAAAGTAATTAAATATATTGTAAACTGGCTTTCAGAGTATTCTAAAAAAGCAGGGACAAACGGTTTTGTTTTAGGCATTAGCGGCGGAATCGATTCTGCTGTGGTATCGACTTTATGTGCCAAAACAGGTTTGGATGTTTTGTGTTTGGAGCTCCCGATTCTTCAAGCTTCCTCGGAAGTTTCCAGGGCGAGAGAACACATTGAGTTTTTAAAAAGAAACTATCAAAATGTCAGCAATTTAGAGGTTGATTTGACGAATGTTTTTACTGAATTTCAACAGGCAGTTCCCGACGAAACGGAATCGGAAAAGGTCAATCTTTCATTTGCAAATACACGGGCGCGCCTACGAATGACTGCTTTGTATTATTTTGCCGGCATTCGGAAATTGCTCGTCGCCGGCACGGGAAATAAGATTGAAGATTTCGGAGTGGGCTTTTTTACGAAATACGGAGATGGCGGCGTGGATCTCAGCCCCATTGGCGATTTAAAAAAGAGTGAAGTTTATCATCTGGCAAAAACACTAAACATTCCGCAATCATTAATTGAAGCAGTTCCAACCGATGGGCTTTTTAGTGACAGTCGCTCAGACGAAGACCAACTGGGAGCTTCCTATGACGAATTGGAATGGGCTATGGAAATGGATGAAAAAGGGCGTAAATTGACAGATTTTGAAGGAAGAGAAAGAGAAGTTTTTGAAATTTATGTGCGATTAAATCGGATGAATCGTCATAAAGTTGAACCGATTCCGGTATGTTACATTCCCGATTCTTTAAGATAATTATTAATGAAACGAATTGTTATAGCCGATCCGCATCCCATTGTCCGAAAAGGACTTAAAGAGTTGTTGATTGAAAATATTCCGCGAGTCAAAATCGTGAGGCAACTTTCGACCGCCGAGGCAATTTTTCCGCAGTTGTTGTCTAAAAAACCGGATTTGATTATTTTGGAAATTGCCCTTCCCGGTATGGATGGATTGGGAATTTTAAAAGATATTAGCGAGCGCCTTCCTGATTTGAAAATCATTATTTACAGTTCATATCCCGCTAAAATATACAAACAGAAATGTTACAAACTCGGTGCCGATGCCTTTATTCCCAAAACAGCAGGGTTGCGCGAATTGACAAATACCGTTCACAAAGTTCTGCAAAATACCGGCTCAAAATCCGGGCAACCTGAAGAGAAAACAATTAAAAAAACTTCTGAAGTAAAGTTGTCCACTCGAGAAATTGAAGTGTTGCAATTGTTGTTTGAAGGCTATCGGAATAAAGATATTGCCATCCGTTTGGATCTGAATGAAAAAACGGTAAGCACTTATAAATCGAGACTTTTAAACAAATTAAATATGGACAATACTGCCGAGTTAATCAAACATTACAATGCTTTAAAAATCATTAAATAACCCGATGTAGTTTTTTGGCAACCATTTGTCGCAACCGCCAATAGTTCATAATTTCTTCCAAAATTTCATCTTTATCTTCATCGGAATCATTGATATCTTTGGAAAGCTCATCAATTTGTTTATTGATTAAATGCCATCGCAAAGAGAGGATTGTTTGGGTGACCAATTGTGAAACCACGTCTTCTTTATGAATGACGGCAATTCCTTTTCCTTCCCAATTATGCAAGGTGTAGCGCTCTTCATCCATTAATGAAGCACTGACAATTTGAGCCAAATTTGGAGGAATTGAATTTATGAAAGTCATTATTTCAAAATCTGAACTTTGCGCCAAATGCTTAACCAATTCTGCATACAACTCTTTAAATTCCGGATTTGAAAACGCAACTTCATCTTCTTGAAGATCCAGATAAATTTTTTCAAAAACCTTATATGTCGTGTTTTGAACTTCATAGGAATTCTGATCCTGTTCGTCGGTGAGAACCCAATCTTCAAAATTGACAACTTTTGTCCCGTAGAGAATCAGCAAATTGAGGATTTTTTGTTCCAATTCATATTGAACATCCACTTCTTGAACTTCATGTTCTTCTTTTGGAACGACCTGAAACGGCTGGGTTTGTTTTTTTTGTTTTTGAGATTCGCGATATTCTTTCTGAAGCAATTGCGCCAAAGTGCCGAACAACACTTCTTCGGAAACTTCCATAATGCGCGCACATTCCCGAACATACACTTCCCTTTTGACCAAGTCGGGAATTTTTGAAATACTCTGAATAATGTCGTGAATTGTTTCTGCCTTTCTGACCGGATCATTTTTAGATTCTTCGGCAAGTGAATTTGCCTTAAAAGCAATAAAATCCCGGGCATTTTCGGCGAGAAATTCGCTTAATTCCTCCAACGAATGTTTCCGTGCAAAACTATCCGGATCTTCCCCTTCAGGAAAAGTGACGATCTTCACGTTCATCCCTTGTTCCAAAATCAAATCAACTCCTCGAAAAGCAGCACGAACCCCCGCGGCGTCTCCATCAAACAATAAGGTAATGTTTTTGGTCAATCGATTAATCAATCGGATTTGTTCGGGTGTGAGCGCTGTACCGGATGACGAAACAACATTTTTTATGCCGCGCTGATGAAACTGAATCACATCCGTATAGCCTTCTACCAGAAAGCAATTATCCGCTTTTGAAATTTCCTGCTTGGCTTCATAAATTCCATAGAGAATTTTGCTTTTGTGATAAATTTCGCTTTCGGGTGAGTTTAAATACTTGGCTGTTTTTTTATCAGTTGTTAAAATTCTTCCGCCAAAACCCAAGGTTCTCCCGCTCAGGCTCTTGATCGGGAACAAAACCCGTCCTCGAAAGCGATCAATCGGATTGGAGCTCTGCCCTGCTTGGTTTTCACGGACAATGGTCAACCCTGTTTTTTCCAAATATTCGAGTTTGTATCCTTTTTCCAATGCGTGATCGGTAAAATCACTCCACGCATTTGAGGCGTAACCAAGCTCAAAAGTTTTAATCGTTTCGGGCGTAAATCCGCGTTCTTTGAAATAAGACAATCCGATGGCAATTCCATCTTCGGAAGTCGTCAGTTTAGTGTGAAAATAATTTTTAGCAAATTCATTCAGCACATACAGGCTTTCTCGTTCATTTGCCTGTTCTTTTTCTTCCGATGATTGCTCGGTTTCTTCAATTTCGATTCCGTACTTTTTGGCAAGGTATCGAATGGCTTCCGGATAGGTAAAATGTTCGTGTTCCATTAAAAATGACACCACATTTCCTCCTTTTCCGCTACTGAAATCTTTCCAAATTTGCTTGGAGGGACTTACCATAAAACTCGGCGTGCGTTCATCTGTAAATGGCGACAGGCCTTTCAGGTTGCTTCCGGCGCGTTTTAGCTGCACAAAATCACCGATAACTTCCTCTACACGAGCAGTTTCAAAAACGGAATCTATGGTGGTTCTGGAAATCAAATCTGAAAATTTTAAGGTTTACAAAAATAAGAGAATATAAGAGATTATCGCAGGAAATAAAATATCTCATAAAAAAAGTCGCATTGGAAAAATGCGACTTTTAAAAAGATAATTTAGATAACAAATTATTTTTCTGCTTTGTCTTTATCTTCCTTATAATTTCCCGGTTTTGAATAAGAAGGAGGATCGCTTGCGGGAAATGTTTGTTCCAGCTCAAAATCGATTTTGGCTTCTCGTTTTTCTTTTTCAGTTTTATTTTCCTTCTTTTTAAATTTATCTGACCTTTCCATACGTATTTGTTTTATAGGTTCAAGATATGATTATTTTAGTATCAGATTCATTATAAAAAAGTTAAACCATGTTCTTAATCCCAATCAAATCTTAGCCCAAAAGAAATATTGTGTTGTTTGGATGCATGGTCTTGAAAGAAGGTGTTTAAATCATATTTTGTATATAAGGAAAAAGAACTCCAACCGATATAACCGCTAATCCCGTAAATTAAGTTGGACGTGTTGTAATCCTCTTTAATTTTAGTTTTCCGATTTTTTCCATCTTCAGTATATTTTAATTTTTGACGCGTTCCGAGATTTACTCCGGCATATCCGCCCAAGCCCATTCTAAAATGTTTTGAAGTTGAATACCCTACATTGTCGTCAGAACCAAGTTGTTTGGAAGGACCAAATTCAATGTGAATCGGTATTACCAAATTGTCCATCCGGAGTTTTGATTTTTTAAGTTGATGCGGATAATCCTGTAATTCAGTAATTTCTCCGTCATCTACAAAATATCGATTGCCGTTTGGTCTCAAACCGTTAAACTGAAAATGAAGTCCGTATTTTAACCGCAACCAATTGTTGTTTTCTAAAATGCGCGTTTTCCAAGAATAACCGATTTCAAAAAACTTGCTCTTGCCGATTCTGTAATCTGATTCATTAAAAGATTCTCCTTCTGTGATTACATTGTTTAAACCAAAAGCGATTACCGGACCGGAAGTGGTGCGTTTGTATTTGCGTCTATTGAGGTTTATTTCAATGGTCTTGGAAATTTCAGTCGTATGTTCTTTGTGAATGCTATCGGTTTTTGAAGCTGTATTCCGTTGCAAAAGCGCGATTTTATTGTTCAAAATAGCCATTCGGTTTTCAATATTTGCCGCGTGATGTTCCGCAACAACCATTTTTAAGGAATCTGCTTCTTGTTTGGAAATTTCATTGGATTCATAGCGTTTATTAATGCGTTCGACTTCTTTTTTCAACTGTTCTTTTTCTTCAAGAACAAGGGTTTCTTTTTGTTTTGTCAACGATGCTACGGTTTCATCGTCATTTTGAGCACACAACGTATAGGTGCAAAAAAGAAGTAAAATTAAGGCAGGGATTTTTGTCATCATATGTTAATTAAATTTTGAGGCGAGTGCTGTTCGTAATCCTTCGTATTCATTTCCGAGGAAATCAAATATTTTATCGCGAAATGTGCGGTTGAGTTCAAATTCTACTTCTTCCAGAAGCGAAGCCGCATCAATTGTTGAATAGTCCGATTTTCTTTTAAATTGCAGCTCCATTTGTGCTTGATATAACAAACGCTCCACTTCTTCCATCAATGCTTCTTCATCATCCGTTGGCAACTGTTTGATTGACAATGCCACACTTTCTGCCCATTCATCCATAAGCTTTTCGTCCGATTCATTCAAAGTAGGAATTGAGGATGACGCGACTTCTTGATTTAGCTCTTGTTTCGGTGGGTGCGCTGTTTCAGAAGTAACATGCTCCATAACTACCGCTTCCTTTTTGGGAACTGAAGTGATTTCTTCAGAAATCGTTTCAATCGTTGCGTTGTCTTTCATTGTTATGGGTACTGATTTTTCAATTTTCAGCGGTTCAACGACCATTTGAGAATTTGAAATTTCCGTTTCTTTCGCGGTGAAAATAATACTCAAGATCATCACTCCGACAATAGCGGCTGCCGCGTAATACCATATCCTTCCGGTTTTTCTTGGTTTGGAAGGTGGCAATTGTTTTTCCAATTTTGCCCAGGCATTTTTAGACGGTCGAATTTCCCGATTGTGAAATTGCTTTCGAATAGTTTCTTCAAATTTGCTCATAAGGCTGATAGTTTAAATTCTCCAATTTCTTTTGTAACATTTTTCTCGCTTTAAACAATTGTGTTTTAGAAGTGTTGACCGAGATGTTTAATTTAGAAGCTATTTCGTGATGTTTATACCCTTCAATTACGTAAAGCACAAACACAATGCGATACCCTTCCGGCAACATATCAATGGCTTCTTGAATGGTTTCCACAGCAAAATCCGTTTGCATTTCTACGGCATAATCCGATGCATTTTCCAAAACAATTTCATCTGTAAATTGCAAATTGGATTTTTTTCGCAGTTCGGAAATACATTCGTTGACCATAATTCTTCTTATCCATCCTTCAAAACTGCCTTCTGCAGAAAATGTGTCCAACTTGGTAAATACTTTGAGAAAACCGGCGAGCATGACTTCTTCCGCAAATTCAAGCTGGTTAAAATACCTTCTACACACGCCTAACATCTTAGGCGCAAACCTGTTAAAAATTTGTTGCTGCGCTCGCCGATTCCCTCTTTTGGCTTCTTCAATCAGGCTTAACAGATTTTTATGAAAGTGGATTATTTTCAAAATATAAGTTTTGCGAGTTGGCTCTATCTATAAGACGCAGCAAACGTAAGTATGGTTGTCTGAGCAG
>JAAYLC010000100.1 GCA_012522045.1 Bacteroidota bacterium | reverse complement strand
CCATTGCAATAATGCAAGAAGACGGAATTGATATTTCAAATCATACGTCAAACAACATTGATGAATATTACGACATTGATTTTGATTTTGTCATTACAGTTTGCGACAATGCCAAAGAACGTTGTCCATTTTTTCCAACTAAAGCAAAAAAGTTTCATCACAACTTCTCAGACCCATCAAAAGCAACAGGAACAGACGAAGAAATCAACGAACAGTTCAGAGAAGTCAGACAGCAAATTAAAGAATACTGCGAACGATTTATTACAGATAATTTGTGAGCGAATTTAACAACATAAAAGGCAACTACTTAAAATACCTTTTGACCTTCGATTTTGACAACACAAGTATAGATGGTATCCAAAAAGTAAATGTGATAGATTGGCTAATGAAAGAAGCCTACTAAAATTAAAAAGAAATATGACACCCTATAACATTCCCAAACACCTGACCGGACTGTCGGAAGAGGAACTGAAAATCTCTCGTAGCCAATTCGGTTACAACCAGGCAGACAACATTAAAAAAAATATCTGGTACACGATGCTATTGGACATCCTGAAAGAGCCGATGTTGCTTTTGCTCATTGCCGTGGCGATTATTTATGTGATTGTGGGCAATTATTCCGAAGCAATTTTTATGTTGGGAGCGATTATAGCCGTTTCGGGTATTTCGTTCTATCAGGACAATCGTAGTAAAAAGGCATTGGAAGCGTTGGAAAAACTGAACGAACCGCTCAGTACCGTTATCCGAAATTCAAAAGTAATACGAATCCCTACCCACGAAATTGCCGTGGGCGACTTGTGCATTACCGAAGAAGGAAAGATGATCAATGCCGACGGTGAGATTGTGCACAGCAATGATTTTTCGGTCAATGAGGCATCGCTAACAGGGGAAAGCTTTTCGGTGTTCAAAAGTCAGGAAACCGAAGACCGGAAAGTATATAGCGGTTCGTTGACCGTTTCTGGACTGGCGGTTTTCAAAGTGGAAAAAATCGGTGCGGAAACCAAGCTGGGAAAAATCGGACAATCCATTCAGAACATCAAAGGAGAGCAATCTCCCTTGCAAATCCAGATTACAAAATTTGTCAAATGGATGGCAATCATCGGCATTGTTGTTTTTTTATTAGTTTGGGCATACAGTTTTTGGCAATCAAGAGAAATTATTGAAAGTTTATTGGTTGGACTGACTTTGGCGATGTCCATTTTGCCGGAAGAAATCCCTGTGGCTTTTACCACTTTTATGGCATTGGGAGCCTGGAAACTGATGCGAGAAGGAATTATCATCAAGCGAAGCAGTGTAGTAGAAACATTGGGGAGTACCACGGTGATCTGCGCAGACAAGACTGGCACCATTACCGAAAACTCAATGCACTTGAAAGCTTTGTTCGATTATAAATCCAACAATATTTTTGACGAAGCTGATTTTAACGCACCCGAACTTTCAGAACTCATTGCGTTTGCGATGTGGAGTAGTGAACCTGTTCCGTTTGATCCGATGGAGAAAACGCTGCATCAGGTTTATGAACAAACTCAAGCTGATGATCAACGGAAGAACTTCCAAATGATACACGAATATCCCCTGGAAGGAAAACCACCGATGATGACCCATCTTTTTGAAAATGGATTGGGAGAGCGAATAATAGCCGCCAAAGGTGCTCCCGAAGCCATACTTGCCGTATCCAATCTCTCAGAAGGCGAAAAAGAAAAAATGCGTCAGCATATCACTGATTTTGGCAAACAAGGCTATCGATTATTGGGTGTAGCCAAGTCAAATTTTGAAGGAACTGATTATCCCGAAAAACAACAGGATTTCAACTTTGAATTCTTAGGATTTACCGTGTTTTACGACCCACCAAAGAAAAATATTCAGGAAGTATTCCAAAAAATATACGATGCCGGAATTAAAGTAAAGGTGATTACAGGCGACAATGCCGACACCACTAATGCTATTGCCCGGCAAGCGGGAATTATCAATGAAACTCCGGCTGTAAATGGCGCTGAAATGATCCACCACACCGAAACGGAATTGATTGAACTTTCAAAGAAAACAACTTTATTCACTCGGATGTTTCCCGAAGCAAAATTAGCGATGGTCAATGCGTTCAAAAAAGACGGCGAAGTCGTGGCGATGCTGGGTGATGGTGTGAACGATGCTCCTGCACTGAAAGCCGCTCATATTGGTGTAGCAATGGGAAGCAAAGGAACGGAAATAGCGAAAGCAGCAGCTTCATTAGTGATTACCAATGATGATTTGGACAAACTCATCACAGGAATTGCAGCAGGGAGACGAATTTATGCCAATATCAAAAAAGCCATTCAGTATATTATCTCCATTCATATTCCTATTATTCTGATCGTTTCGCTGCCTTTGTTTTTGGGGTGGATTTATCCGCATATTTTTACGCCGGTACACGTTATTTTTCTGGAATTGATTATGGGGCCAACCTGTTCCATTGTCTATGAAAATGAACCGATGGAAAAAGACACGATGCAACGAAAACCACGGAAAATGACCGAAACTTTCTTGAATTGGAAAGAATTAAGCATCAGCATTATTCAAGGTTTGATCATTACAGCAGGTGTATTGTTCTCTTATCAATTTTCCGTTCAAAAAGGAAGTAACGAAGAAACGACAAGAGCAATGGTTTTTACGACCTTGATTTTTGCGAATGTGTTTTTGAGTCTGGTTAATCGTTCATTTGTTTACAGTATGTTTGAGAGTTTCAAATACAAAAACCGTTTATTTCCAGTGATCATCGGAGCAACTTTGATATTGCTTTTCGCCATATTGTACATACCGATATTTGCCGGTTTCTTTCACGTAACCGGATTAAACATCCCGGAATTAGGAATGACATTTTTAATCGCAGCGACCTCAGTTTTGTGGTTTGAGGTGTACAAATGGATAAAAAGAAAGCCATCGAACGCTTTAAAATGTTATTGACAATGATACGGCAAGAATAATTAAGATAATTAAAAACTAAACAAAAAAATTTGCTCAACTATGTTAGTGAACGCTCGCAAACTATTTATTATTCCTCTGATATTTAACGGGTGGAATACCGTTCAGGCACAGGAAGTCTGGACACTGAAACAATGAAAACCATGAATTATGAATACCTTATGAATTTATGAAACATTAACTATATTTGAAAGGAGTTTGTGTACTTTTTTCACAGACTGACGTTAGCTGCAAGAAGGACAAAAACCGTCAAAAATGGGACACATAAGAGAATACTATGAAAGAATCGTAAAGCTACAAGAATCGGAATGGGAATTTATAGCTTCACATTTTGACAGAAAGGTGTTTGCCAAAAACCAAATCATCACACGGCAGGGCGAAACGGAAAATTACCTTTCATTCGTTGAAACGGGCATCGTTCGGTTTTACATTCCCGATGATGAAAACGAACTGACTTTTAATTTCAGTTTCGACAAAGAATTTACCTGTGCTTACGACTCTTTTCTCACGCAAACACCGTCCGAATACGAATTACAGGCATTGACGGAAACCGTTGTTTGGCAAATTTCCTTTGACGATTTGCAAAAAGTGTATGCCCAGACCAAAGTTGGGAATTATTTAGGACGCTTCGCTTCCGAAAAATTGTTTTTGGCTAAAAGCAAACGTGAACTGTCCTTGCTTAAATACAATGCGAAAGAGCGTTATTTAAGACTGTTCAGCGAACAGCCCGACATTTTAAAATTCATTCCGCTAAAATACGTGGCTTCCTACATCGGAATAACGCCACAGGGCTTGAGCCGTATTCGCAGACAGATTACTTAACATAGGTTCATTGCCAACCTTGTTCATTCTTTGGAACTTTGCGATAAAAAGCAAAGGAATGAAACGACCTATTTTAGCATACGGACACAGCATTTTAAAACAAAAATGTAACGACATCGAAAAGAATTATCCCGAGTTGAACAAGCTAATAGCCGATATGTGGGAAACAATGAAAAACGCCAATGGTTGCGGATTGGCTTCGCCACAAATCGGACTTCCGATAAGACTTTTTGTAGTGGACAGTAAAACAACTTTTGAAAATCTTGACGAAGCGGACAGGGAAATCTATTTTGACAAAGACGACAAAGGAATAATGGAAACTTTTATCAACGCAAAAATCATTGAACGTTCCGCAGAGCTTT
>JAAYLC010000121.1 GCA_012522045.1 Bacteroidota bacterium | reverse complement strand
GTTTATTTCTGATCGTATCCGAACCGTCTCAATTGCCGTTCATTGCTTCGCCAATCTTTGTTTACTTTGACAAATAATTCCAAATGGATTTGTTTTTCAAAAAACGCTTCCAAATCTTTTCTTGCTTCGGTTCCTACACGTTTTAAAGCACTTCCTTTATGCCCGATTAAAATTCCTTTTTGTGAATCGCGTTCAACCATAATTACACTTCTAATTCGGATAATGGATTCATCTTCTATAAATTCTTCCGTTTCTACTTCTACTGAATATGGAATTTCTTTTTTGTAGTGAAGCAGAATTTTTTCACGAATGGTTTCATTGACAAAAAACCGTTCCGGTTTATCGGTTAATTGATCTTTGGGAAAGTATGGCGGAGATACGGGGAGCAATTCGATTATTTTGGAAAACACCTCCTGAACGCCGAAATTATTCAATGCCGAAATAGCAAAAACTTCGGCATTCGGAACTTTATTTTTCCATAGGGTTACCGCTTGATTCAATAGCGTTTCGTTCCCTTGATCAATTTTGTTTATTAAAATCAACACCGGAATTTTCAGATTTTTGAGCTTCTTCAGAAAAACTTCATCTTTCACTTCTTTTTCGCCCAATTCGACAACAAACAATAAGATATCGGCATCATCAAAAGCAGCATGAACAAAACTCATCATCGATTCCTGAAGCAAATAAGCAGGTTTAAGAATTCCGGGAGTGTCGCTGAAAACGATTTGATATCCTTCCTCATTCACAATTCCGAGAATCCGGTGGCGTGTAGTTTGCGCTTTGGAAGTAATGATTGCCAATCGTTCGCCTACGAGTGCATTTAACAACGTGCTTTTTCCAACATTGGGGTTCCCGATAATATTTACAAATCCTGCTTTGTGTTCCATACAATTTCAATTTTATACAAATCTAAGTCTAATCTGTTTCACACAGCATAATTTATACTAAAATCAAGTTTCATTGTATTCTTTTTATGATTTCCGACTTTCAATTTGCCTCCATAAAACTCTTAAGGTAGAAATATGTATTTTAGCGTCATGTTTCAGCGAAAGAAAATAGAAATTGAAGAAGGAGATTACTACCTGACTCCCGAAGGATATCGTTGTTTTACCGAGCAATACCACCTCAAACGCGGCTATTGCTGTCAAAGCGGATGCCGGCATTGCCCGTATGGGTTTGATCCTTCTACTTCGAGAATGACACGAAAGAAAAAAGAGAATTGATATTTAGAAAATTGTCCTCATCAAGTACCGGAATATTGCCATCTTTATCCAAAAATGTTTCCGAACCTTCTATGTTTGCGCCATGATTCTTCAACTTGGAAAATAAATAATAGAATTAACTTTCCAATTCACACTTTTCCATATGGAAATTTTTAATTTCAAAATAATTTAAAGATAGCGATAGGACTGTATAGGTATTATTTTAGATTTGAAATACTAAAATATTTCCTAATATACCATTGAAAAAACTATGACAGAAAAGCTAAAAAAAATAAAACGGGTATTAAAAATCAACAGGTATATCAGTGACCGGTTTTATAGATTACTCAAAATAAAGGATTTAAGAAACAACCCTGACCCTACCACAGTCGTAGTACACGAAGGCGGTACTATCGAAATTGACTTTTCTAACTACACCATAGCTTCATCCCCATACTGGAAGTCTTTTGACACTTTTAAACAAGATCCCATTTTTTATGCTGAAATCCCGGAAGCAACGATTATTAGCAAAGGGATTGTCATTAACAAGTCCAATGAAGTGGTGATAGAAAATTGTATTTTTCAAAAAGAATATTTGAATGAATTATGCAGCAATCACTTTGTATATTTTAAAAAGTTGTTGCCAACAACTAATTACAAAAACATATTGCCCCTCCTAAATCGGTTGGACAACAATTATTATCACTGGACGATGGAAACCTTGTCGCGGGTACTGTTGGTGTATGACCAACCTTGGTTTAAAGACTACAAGGTCATGATAAAACGGGACGGTTCCAAGTTTATGAAAGAATCGCTCCAATTTCTTTTTCAGCTTCCGGATGAACAAATTGTTACAAAAACAATAATTCAAAAAATTATAACAGTAAAGACACTGGTCGTATCCTTTCCGCATATTCGAAATCAGCAATCACAGTTAACCAATGTATATTATCCCCATATCATCCAAAAACTAAACCGCCTGGCACACCAACGATTGATGGAACGTGGGATGGACTTTCAAAATATGCCTAAAAATATCCTGATATCGCGTAAAAATGCTGTGGAACGCCGTATTGTGAATGAGGATGAAATCATTAATAAATTAGAACAACATCATTTTACCGCAGTATGTTTGGAGAAATTGTCGTTCATCGAACAAGTACGTTTATTTTATGGTGCAGAAAAAGTAATTGCCTTGCACGGAGCAGGAATCACAAATATCATTTATGGTAAAAATCCCATTTTGATCGAGCTGTTTCCAAAGGAAAGAAATATCCGAGACGCTTTTTATTTTACTCAAATTACAGCAGCATTAAAATTTAAACATCACGTCATCGTATATAATTCTTGCAACCCCCAACAGGATGTAATAATTGATGAAAACATATTCAATCAGATGGTGAGCTAAGGACTGGTGATATTTAAGAAATCATTCCCATTTAAGCTTTTTCCTTCTTTTTAGAAGATTATCAGTTGGGTTCAATTAAAAAATAAGGTATTTGTAATACTGTAATAGTCTTCGTGGAGGGATATGAGCCTATCTTTTTGGTGAAAAAACCACTAATAGTATTCATCATAAGAATGGGGATAATGCCCAAGCACATATTGGCACCATCTTTTCTGATAAGGAGCATATCCAATCTTTAAAAGAAGAAATAAATTTTCTCCGTCAGCAGCGCACACTTCGGGAATAGACAAGAGAAAATCTAAAAAATAGGCTATTTTTGCTATGAATTTGCAAATGTAAATGATTTAAATTTGGAATCACTAAAGTGAAAATAGTATAAAATGAACTTCCAACAACAAATACAACAAGGAATTCCCTCCACCCTTCCGGAGAAAAAGGAGTATGACAAAACGGTCAATCACGCTCCAAAACGAAAAGAAATATTAAACGAAGAAGAGAAGAAATTGGCATTAAAAAATGCGCTTCGGTATTTTGATAAAAAACATCATAAAATCCTGCTTCCGGAATTTCGGGAAGAGTTAGAAACGTACGGCAGAATTTATATGTATCGGTTCCGTCCGGATTATAGAATGTACGCCAGACCGATTGAAGAATATCCGGGAAAAAGCGAACAGGCAAAAGCAATTATGCACATGATTCAGAACAATCTGGATTATGCCGTGGCGCAACATCCTCATGAACTGATTACTTATGGCGGAAACGGTGCGGTTTTCCAAAATTGGGCGCAATATTTATTGACGATGCAGTATTTGTCTGAAATGACCGACGAACAAACGCTGGTCATGTATTCCGGACATCCGATGGGGTTGTTTCCTTCGCATAAAGATGCGCCACGGGTTGTGGTAACCAATGGAATGATGATTCCGAATTATTCCAAACCGGACGACTGGGAAAAATTTAATGCGCTGGGCGTAACGCAATACGGACAAATGACGGCGGGAAGTTATATGTACATCGGTCCGCAGGGAATTGTGCACGGAACGACCATTACCGTTTTAAACGGATTTAGAAAAATAAACAAGAATCCTAAAGGCGGACTGTTTGTAACTTCCGGACTTGGCGGGATGAGCGGTGCGCAACCCAAAGCAGGAAATATTGCCGGATGTGTAACCGTGTGTGCGGAAGTAAACCCAAAAGCAACCAAAACCCGTCACGAACAAGGATGGGTAGATGAAGTAATTTCCGATTTGAATACTTTGACGAAAAGAGTTCGTGAGGCAGTTGAAAACAAAGAAACAGTTTCCATTGCCTATGACGGAAATATAGTGGACGTTTGGGAAAAATTTGCCGATGAAAACATTCATATCGATTTGGGAAGCGATCAAACTTCTCTGCACAATCCGTGGGCGGGCGGCTATTACCCTGTCGGATTGACGTATGAGGAAGCTAACAAAATGATGGCGGACGATCCCGGGCAGTTTAAAGAAAAAGTACAGGAAAGCCTTCGCCGACAAGTGGCCGCCATAAACAAACATACCGAAAAAGGAACTTATTTCTTCGATTATGGAAATGCCTTTTTGTTGGAAGCATCTCGCGCCGGTGCCGATGTACTTTCTGATGATCCAAGCAGAGAGTTTAAATATCCTTCTTACGTTCAAGACATTATGGGACCGATGTGTTTTGATTACGGATTTGGTCCTTTCCGCTGGGTGTGCCTTTCGGGCAAACCGGAAGATTTGCAACGCACTGACGAACTTGCCACCGAAGTTTTAGAAACTTTAATGAAAGATTCCCCCGAGGAAATTCGTCAACAAATGCAGGACAACATCCAATGGATTAAAGGAGCGCAGGAAAATAAATTGGTGGTCGGTTCACAAGCACGAATTCTTTATGCAGACTCCGATGGTCGCATCCGGATTGCTTCTGCATTTAACAAAGCCATTGCCGACGGAGAAATTGGTCCTGTAGTTTTAGGTCGTGATCATCATGATGTTTCCGGAACCGATTCACCCTATCGCGAAACATCAAACATTTATGACGGCAGTCGCTTTACGGCCGATATGGCGATTCACAATGTCATTGGAGACAGTTTCCGCGGCGCCACTTGGGTCAGCATTCACAACGGCGGCGGCGTAGGCTGGGGCGAAGTGATTAACGGCGGTTTCGGAATGGTTCTTGATGGTAGTAAAACGGCTCAGAAACGTTTGGAAAACATGCTCTTTTGGGATGTAAACAACGGCATTTCTCGGCGCAGTTGGGCTCGAAATGAAGGTGCAATTCGGACCATCAAGCGTGCGATGGAATCCAATCCCGATTTGAAAGTAACGCTTCCAAATTTTGTGGATGATTCTCTTTTTTGATTAAAAACAGAACCGTTAAAACATACAGATAACGCAGAAAAAGTTTGTATATTTAATCAGAAAAAGAAAAACACAACTTTAGACTCTAAATTGTAAAGCTATGAAAACATTAAATATAATATCACTTTTACTCATATTGACGTTTACCTCCTGTGCTACGGTTCAAGTTTCTACCGATTACGATCGTCAAGTAAATTTCAACAATTATCAATCGTATGCTTTCTATAAACCCGGAATTGACAAAGCAGAAATTAGTGATTTAGACAAAAGAAGAATTCTCCGGGCAATTGATGCCAATCTCAGTGAAAAGGGTATGATTAAATCTGAAAATCCGGATTTGCTTATCAGCTTTTTTACGAAAGAACATCAGAGAATTAATATTTACAACAATCACTTTGGCTACAATTGGTACTGGAATCCGTATTGGGTGGGCGGCTATTACGGAGGCACAGTTTCAACCGATACGGAAGGCACCTTGTTTATTGATATCATCGATGCTAAAACCAACAATCTTATTTGGCAAGGAATGGGAAAAGGAACTATTCAAACGCAAAACATCGATAAAAAAGAAGCCAAAATCAATCAGATTGTTTCAGAGATATTAAAAAAGTATCCTCCTGAAATGTAAAATCTGAACAGCAGGATTTACCCGTGAATTTTTCACTAACAATGCCCGTTTATCCATCGGGCATTGTTAGTTTATAAATTATGCGGCACTTGGTCGGAATCGACAAAATGCTGCAAATATTGAAATCGCGGAGTAAGTTTCCCTTCCGGGGTGGTAATTTGCGCCCGTTTTAGAATGCCATCGGCATCGTTATTGAAAAAAGCCGGCAAAACATTGGCGATAAAATCTTTTCCAAATCCGCTGCTGGCATCGCGCGGCAATTCACAAGGGAGATTGTCTATTGCCATTACCGTAATGGCATGGGAAGCATCAAAATCAGTTTCTTTTCCGGTTTGAGGGTCATATCCGTAAAACGGATTGGCTATTGTGGAAGGGCGGATGGTACTTGCAACCGGCCCGTCGATATCACATGAAATGTCGGCTACGATTTTAATTCTAAAATTCGGATGGCGCGCATCTTCTTTTGTGAATAAATATGGTGCACCGGTTGCATAAAAATGACAAGCGATAAACATATCTGCAGTGTGCGAAAATTTTGCAAAATCACTTTCAAAAAGCTTGGGATTCTCATAAAACTCACTTTTCACAAAAGGACTTCCGTCTTTTCTTTTATTGTAATCTCCAACACCGACAATTGTATACACAGCGCTATCAACAGTTTGCATTTCCATAAATTCTTGCGGAGAACACGCTGTGATTTTTAAATGATCCAATATCGCTTTTGCACCTTGAAGTGCTTTGCCTGTATGCGATCCGGTCATTACAATTTTAACCGGCGGCAGTTGAATCTTATCCAATTCTTGTTTTGCTTCTTCCAAATCATGCAACGTTTCCATTTTGGGAAGATTGAATAATTTTTCTCGCAATCCCAAAGCACGTATCCCGTTATAAGCTCCTACCAAACCGGCGTAATATCCAAAACCAACCAACCGTTTTTCAGAAGCATCAACAAGGGTTTCATGGTCGTATAAAGTAATTTTTTTATTTAAAATAGCACGAAGAAGCTCCCGATTATAAGCTTGTTCTTTGATGGTATGACTAAAAAACAAATATTTCTTATTCGGAATTAATGCGTCAATCGGAACTTCTTTTACACCTAACAACACATCTGCATTGGAAACATCATCCACCACCGGAATTCCGTGTTTTTTGTACATTTCATCAGAAAACGCGCGTATATTTGAACGTTCCACGATTATGTTTAAATGTGGAAATTTTTGAAGGGCGTGTAACGCTTTTTTGGGAGTAAGCACTACGCGCTTATCAGATGGATTTTTTCGTTCCTTGATCAATGCAAAAGTTATTGCCATACGCTTGTAATTTGAATATGTTGTAATGGTTTTGGTACGTTATTTGTATCATAAAAAGACAAGAAATGCAAATATAAGATTTTTCTTGTATTTTTGCCATTCTCAAAATGGGGCCGACTGGTTTTGACAGCGGGTCTAATTGTATGGTAAGCATGCCGAGCGCCGGAATACAGCTCGTAAATCTCATATTTCAGACTTTTTTAAACGGCGAGAATAACTACGCCCTAGCTGCATAACCCGAAGTTTAGTACGGTATGCCTCGGTTCGCAAGGCGAACAAGCAGGAAGTCGCTCGAAAGCCTTGGTTTACGGCATTCGATTCAGCGGCTTCGTGAAAGTAAACCTAGCTTGTGCAGTGCTTCGATGCACAGGTGAAACTTGAGAAGCTAAGGGATGCGTTGGTAGTTTTCAACCGGCAAGTCCTCGAAAATCCAAATGAAAACTAAGCATGTAGAAAGCTGTAGAATTGCACGTTTGGACGGGAGTTCGAATCTCCCCGGCTCCACAACACAAAAGCAAATCATCGCTGTATCAGATGATTTGCTTTTTATTTTCATTACCGATATCGAAAATACGCTTTACGATTGTTTCCTTTTCACTCAACGCGTACAGAAAAAATCGAACTTGTTTAAAATCTTTCAACCGATATTTTGCAGCACTTTCCGCGGTTCCCACTTTAATGGATATCGCCTGAGAAGGCAACTGACGAAACATAAATTCATCGGTAGTGTCATCTCCGATAGCGAGAATAAAATCATAATCTTTCTGTCGCATCAAGTTTCTGACTGCATTTCCTTTGTTAATCGAAGCAGCTGTCACTTCAATGACCTTGTTCCCGTTTAAAACCTGAATGCCCAAATCCATAGTTCGGGTTCTTAACATCTGTACAATTTCACGTGCACCACGTACGCCGATTTCTCCGGGTACTTTGCGATAATGCCAAGCAAGGACATGGGTTTTTTCTTCGATAAAAGAGTCGGGAATCTTTTCGGTATAACTTTCTAACAGTTTTTGAATTTTCTTTTTCCAATGCGATTTGCCATAAAACTCAGACTTCCAATCTTTATTGGATTGACGAATGAAACTGCCGTGTTCTGCAATTAATCCGATAGGTAAATCGGCAAACCAAGCTTCTAAATTTTCCTTTTTTCGTCCGGAAATGAGATAAAGGTCATTTTTGGAATTTCCGGCAAGGGTCCTAATCAGTTTGGTGAGTTCTTTGTCAGGCGCCAACATCTCGGGATTGTCTTGAAATCCTACTAAGGTGCCGTCATAATCAAGCAAGATTAACCGTTTTTCAGCTTTCTCATAATGTTCGATAATCGATTTTCTGTTTTTTAATGCAGATTCTTGTTGTAAGTTATTGCTGGGTATGCCTTCCAATTGCGTTAGAAAATTAGTTGCCCATTTTTTTACGTTGTTATTCCTGATTGTATCCTGCATTATTTTGATTCGCTTTGCTTGGTCTTCTTTAGGCATTTCGAGTGCTTGCAACAAAGCATTGCTTATTTCCCTGTAATTCATCGGGTTAATAATAAATGCTTCTTTTAATTCTTTAGACGCGCCGGCCATTTCACTTAAAATCAAAACCCCATCCTGATCGGAGCGACTCATCACATATTCTTTGGCTACCAAATTCATTCCATCCCGAACCGGAGTAATTAATGCCACATCCGAACAGGTGTACAAACTGATTAAATCTTCAAAAGGCAAAGAACGAAACAAATATAAAATCGGAGTCCACCGCACGGTGGCATGCTTACTGTTTATGCGCCCGACCAATTCATCGATATCCTTTTTAAGAAGCTGATACTGTGGCACGCAGGTGCGTGAAGGAACCGCTAACATCAAGAGTTTTACTTGTTCTTTATAATGCGGATTGTTTTCTAAAAAATAGTCAAATGCCTCCAATCGATTTACAATTCCCTTGGAATAATCCAATCGGTCAATTGAAATAATAAACCGCACTTGTGGTGAATGCTTGGTATATTCCTTTATTTCGGCTTTAATAGATTGGGGTTTTATTTCTTGTTCTTTTTGTAAATGCGCTTCATTTTCAAATTCATCGGCATCGATTCCCATCGGAAATACTTCGACTACGGTTTTATGACCTTCATAAATAATTTCATTTCCATGGATTTCACACGGCAACAACCGCGACACACTTTCTATAAAATACTGCTGATATTCCGAAGTATGAAACCCAATTAAATTGGTGCCGAGTAAGCCTTTTAAAATCTCGACTCGGGAGGGAAGCATCCGAAAAACCTCATAGGTGGGAAAAGGAATATGAAGAAAAAATCCGATGTTTAAATGCGATTGCTGTGTTTTTAACATGGCAGGCAGCAACATTAAGTGATAGTCATGAACCCATACCGTATCGTTCTCATCCGTATAATTGAGGATTTCGCGTGCAAACTTTTCATTAACTTTTTTATACCCGCTCCAATAATAACTGTTGAATTTAGCATATTCAGGAAAATAATGAAACAAAGGCCAAATGATATCATTGCTATATCCGTAATAATAAGAATCAATCTCTTCTTCGGTAAGAAAAATCGGGATATAATCCTTACGAATAACCTCATCCATCAAGTCGTCTTTCAAGGAGCTCCCCGGAATTTCTTGTTCGGGAATTCCCAACCATCCTACCCATAAATTATGATCTTTGGGATGAACAGAACTCAAACCGGTAGTCAATCCGCCCACACTTTGTTTAAATGTTATTTTATCGTTTTCAATTTTCAATTCTACCGGCAATCGGTTGGATACAATAATAATTTTTTTCATAGCCTTTTGTTTTTAGTCGTTTCTTTTTTCTTCTTCAATTTTATTTTTCACTATTCTTATTTTCGGAAGCGCATCGGGGTACTCTTTTTGAAGAAAATCGATGAGCCCTTCTCGGACCATAGCTCGCAAATCAAAAGCTTCTCCGGAGTTTCGCGCACTTACAAGCACCCGTAGTTCCATAGTTTGTTCTGAAGCTTCGGTCACTTGAATTATCCCAACATCATTATCCCACAAAGGGCTGCCGGTTAACAATCGCTTCAATTCTTCGCGTAATGGTGATAGAGGAACAGTATAATCGGTGTAAATGAAAACCGTTCCTAAAATACCGGATTGCGTGCGTGTCCAATTTTGAAAAACATTTTCCAAAAAATAAGTCGAAGGCACCACCAATCTGCGTTTATCCCATATGTTGACAACCACATACGTAAGTTTGATTTCCTCAATCCTTCCCCATTCCCCGTCGATGATAACCACATCGTCAAAACGAATCGGTTGTGTAATGGCAATTTGAATTCCCGCTAAAATAGTTCCCAATGCTTTTTGTGCGGCAAATCCGATGATTATTCCGGCAATTCCCGCAGAAGTCAACACACTGATTCCTATATTTCGAATGGAATTAAAACTCATCAACGCAATTCCGATAGCTACCATCACTACTATAAAAATGAGCGTATTTTCCAATACGATATATTGCGTCTGAACTTTTCTAGCTCGTAAATTATCGCTTACGGACACATCGTATTTTGCGACAATATGCTGTTTGATTATTTTGAGAAATACGATTATCATCCACGGCACAGAAACGATTCCACCAATCACTGCAAGCTGATGAAAGAAACAATGCCGGCATCATTTACAAATCGTAACGGTGCTGCTTTTATGACCATAGAAAACAAAAACAGCAACAACGGCCATTGCATTCTTTTTGCAAAATTTAGCGGAAGCACATTGCCGGAACGATTCCCAAAATAGACCATGATGCGATAAACAATTATAAAAATTATAAGAGTGATGAGTATTGCGCCTGCAATAAAATGATTGCTTATAAAATCTATAATTCCTTCCATATCAAGCGTATCAAATCATTTATTCACTCATTTTCTCAGCACGTTTGGAAAGTGCATGAAGGTCGGTTTTATATGGATTTTCTTTGAGCATTTTTGCACACCCTACGAGGTTGTGAACCATAAACAGAAGGGTTCGGTTTGTAAATTCGTGTTTGTCTCCTTCGGCTTCAATATAACTCGGTCCCGGTCCGGCTTTTCCTACGTAATAACTAAAGGCATTTACAGGAATGGTAAATCCGTGTTCGTTTAGGTCAAACAAAGCGGCTGTAATCGCTCTTTTTGCTCCGTCTTCATTGCCGTCCACCATCACTCCTGCTACTTTATTATATGTGGGATATTGACCATTTTCATCATTGGCATCCTCCCAAATTCCGTCCATCCTTTCAGCTATCATTTTAGCTATGGACGATCTGTCTCCTCGCCAAACGGGCGTGGTAATAATCAAAATATCACAGGCATAAATTTTTTCTAGAATTTGTGGCCATGCATCGCCGTCTCCTTCATCATTGGAAGTTCCAAAGCGTATGTTGTAATCCGCCAAACGAATCTTATCGGTTTCCACTTCCAATTCTCGGAAAATTTTTTCGGCATGTGCTATAAAAACTTCCGTGTTGGATGTTTCATCACTTTTTTTTAAGGAACAATTTAAAAATAGGGCGTTTAAAGACATAATTTAAGGTGTTTATAGAATTTTAAATAGTTAGTTAATCGGAGATTGCTTCGTGTTTTAGAAATTTATGAAACCTGCTGATAGCTCCATCTTCGGTTTCTTCTTGGTAGCTGAATTTCAGTTTATTTTCATTAAAAATCACAAAAAACTCTTCCCAGGAAATCACTTCAAAATTAGCGTCGGCAGCACCCGGAAAATTGATCCTCAAAATGCCTTCTCCTTCTTTCATCCGTTCCTTTGTTTTAATGACTGCCGGTTTGCCTTCTCGCGCTTCTGCCCATCTTTTTATTTCATCATGAACAGTGGTTTCTTTGGTTTCAATTTTTTTCATAGCTATAAAAATTCATGGATAGTTATTTGTAATCGTTGCACTTACGAACATTAATTTCTAAAATTAGAAAGCTTATTACCAATTGCTTGCCTTAAATAAATTCGCTTTTTGTCATATTCAATCTTTTCTATACTAAAACATCGTTAAGTGTGTTAAGACAATAAAAAAACTCCTGTGGCAGGAGTCTTTTTAAAACGGTTTTAAAAATTTAGTCTCAAGTACAAAGTTGCCGTTGATAATCCGAAGGGGAACATTTGTATTTCTTTTTAAATATTCTGGAGAAATAACTCCGACTTGAAAGCCCGATGGAATAAACAATCTCTGAAATATTTAAATCGGTTTCTTTAATTAACGCCTCTGCTTTTTTTAGACGCACTTCACGAATGAAATTGGTAACCGTGTGCCCGTGCATTTCTTTAAAACCTTCTTGAAGGTGAGGAATGCTGATTCCTGTTTTTTTGGAAAGACTGTTCACGGTGTAATTGCGCTCGGGAAAATTCTGAATCTCTTCTGTGATTTTGTTCAATTCTTTAATCTCCCACGCGCGAAGTGACGATTTGGAAAGACTGTTTTCTTTATCTCTTTTAAGATACTTGGAATAAAGCAATCCCGTGATTAAAACAATGTATCCGAAAATTTCAATATTGTTGGGAAACTTCTTTTCTAATTGATTGATTTTAAACAAATAATCTGTTATTTTTAAATCCGGTTTGGATTTATAGTGGATGATTTGATCTTCTTGTAAGTCCTTTGAATCAAGACCGACATATGTGTTGTAATAATTCATATCGGTTATAAATACGGTCAATTTGTAATTTCTGTGGGGCTTAAAGTCACATACAATAGCTGTATTCTGATTGCAGTGAAACATAAAATTTTGAAAGCGATGCAGATACATGCGGCGTTGACTACAATATGAAATTTCAATGGGATCGCCTTGATTTAATATATAAATAAGGTGTCTGTTTTCTCGATTATTAATTTTGATTGTCTCAGAGGCAGCCGAGCGACATTCGAAATTCAATTCACACATCACAAGTCCTTTTTTAACTTTAAAATAGCTAAATTTTTCTTTGGGGATAGACTCTTTGGGCGGCACTGTAAACATTTGGGATATTTCGGCTCCGACACCTTGAGCTGAAATCGAAAATGGTGATGTTTTCATGGCTTTAGCTTTTTTTGATTTGTTTATTCCATAAAAATACTGGTTCAAAAAGTCATTATATGATAAAATTTCCATAAATTATTGCATAATTCTTTATTAAAAACAACGCATTAAACCGTGTCAGAAAATGAATACTATTTATAGCTTATGGATTATTTTGGAAGAATTGCTTCATGTGCGTTCATATCAAATCTGTTTTTTAATACGCTATAATTATGGTATGATTCGCTGAAATTTCCATTTAAATACACTGCTTTTAAAATAAATTAATAGGGATTGTCAATCTCTTAAGATTTACGGGCTTGATACAATTATTCTTTTGCTGATTTGCATTCATTCTAATGTGATGATTGCCTTAATTTTACGATTCATAAATCACCAAAAATTAAAAGCTATGACAAAATTTAAATTTTTATTGGTTGCAACGAGTATCCTATTTGGGATGAGTTGTACAAATACAAATCGCGATCCCTACGCGAACGAGATAGAAGAAGACAATATAATACAGCGTGAAATAACCGACAATCCTCGGGAGCGCAACCGAGCTACAGACAATACGCTGATGGAACAAGACCGAACCCGTTTAGATACGCCCGAATATATTTGGACAGAAAATGAAAGAAACGAATTGTACAGAAACCTTACGATGACGGAGGATCAAGTCAATCGTTTGGAAGCTTGGGAACGGGAAACTGAACGCACGACCAATATGGAAAGAGATGAACAATGGAAACGTGACAGAGACGCACAATTAAGGGAGATTCTCTCGGCAGAACAATACCGTAAATATCAAGAGTGGCAGCAAAAAAGAAGTGTAAATTAAGCGGTGTATTTCAAAGAGTGTTAAAACAACTGCCATTAAAAAAAGTCTCTCACTTGAAATAAGCTGAGAGACTTTTCAATTAAAAACAAAACCCACCCAAAATAAATTGGATGGGAAAAAATTGCTATGAAAAAGAAAAATTACCACTTCAAGAAGTGAAGCGACATTTCAAATATAATGCAATATTTCTATTTAACAAAACTTTAAGCAAAAATATCTTTTACTTTTTCAAAAAATGATTTTTCCGATTTTTCGGGTTTGGGTTGAAAATGATCGTCGGAACTCATTTTTTCAAAGAATTCGCGTTGTTCTTTGGTCAATACTTGAGGTGTCCAAACATTAATGTGAACCAACAAATCGCCCATTCCGTAACCCTGAATAGACGGGATTCCCTTGTTTCTTAAGCGAAGAACCTTTCCACTTTGGATTCCCGGTTCAACTTTGATACGAACTTTGCCCGTTACGGTATCAATTTCTTTGGAAGCGCCCAGTGCCGCCTCGGAAAAACTGATATACAATTCGTAATGCAAATTATCTCCTTCTCTTTTCAAGGTATCGTGAGGAATTTCTTCTATCAACACGATCAAATCGCCCGGAACACCATCGCCCGGTGCATCATTTCCTTTCCCGGACATCTTCAACTGCATACCATCCACTACACCGGCAGGGATTTTAACACTGATAGTTTCCTCAGTAGTTATCATACCGTCGGCATCTGCATTTGAAGATTTAGAATCTATTGTTTTTCCAAGACCTCCACAGTTTGAACAGGTGGATGCGGTTTGCATGCGTCCCAAAATGGTATTTTGAATGCGGGTGATTTGTCCGGAACCATTACAGGTAGTACAGGTTTTATAGGTAGTTCCTTTTGCCAGTTTTTTACGCTTGACTTTGATTTTCTTTTCCACGCCCACGGCAATTTCTTCTAAAGTCAGCTGCATACGAACCCGCAAATTGCTTCCTTTGACAGTTCTTCGGCCTCCCTGAGCACCGAATCCGCCGCCAAAACCGCCCCCGAATGCGCCAAAAATATCTCCAAACTGACTGAAAATATCGTCCATATTCATGCCGCCAAATCCACCACCGCCTTCAAATGCCTGATGACCGTATTGATCATATCTTGCACGTTTGTCCGGGTTACTCAAAACTTCATAGGCTTCGGCAGCTTTTTTAAACATCTTTTCGGCTTCGGCATCTCCCGGGTTTTTATCCGGATGATACTTCAACGCTTTTTGACGATAAGCCTTTTTTATTTCTGCTGCAGAAGCGTTTTTCGAAACGCCTAATATTTCATAAAAATCTTCCTTCATTGTTTTAGTTTCTCGCTTAAACTTATTCTAAGTTATAATTCAATTTTTATTGACCGACAACTACTTTTGGATACCGAATAATTTTATCGGCCAAACGGTATCCACGCTCTACCACATCTACAACCTTCACTTTCAGATTGTCCTCCGAAGCCGGAATTTGAGTGATTGCTTCTTGCGTTTCTGCATCAAAAGCATCGCCGGCTTTAACTTCAACAGGTTCTAAACCTTTAGTTTTTAACGTATTTCGGAGTTTGTCGTTTATTAATTTTACACCGGTATAAAGACTGTCATCTTCAGCTCTTTCCAGCTCTTTCAAGGCACGCTCAAAATCGTCCAACACCGGCAACAAAGCAGTCATGATTTCTTCTCCGGCAGTTTTTAATAACTCTATACGCTCCTTTGAGGTTCGTTTTTTATAATTTTCAAATTCAGCAAATAACCGAATGTATCGATCTTTTTCTTGCTCTAGTTTTTCTATGAGTTGTGCTTTTTCATCCGCATCTTGCTCTGACTTTTTTTCATCTGAAGCCGCTTCGTCAGCTTCAAGTTGTTCGTCCATCAAATTATTTTCGTACTCATTCAAGTTCTCCTCTTGGGTTGTTTTCTTTTTTTTACTCATAAAGCGCTATTTTTTTAACTTCAATAAAGAATACAAAAGTACTGCCATTAATTGATTAATGCCAAAATGACACGCATTATAAAAATTAGCAGACTGTTAAGATTTTTTCCACTCACATTAAGTTAATTTTGTGCGCTAAATTTTTATATTTAAACAATTACTATGAAAACTGTTACTTTTAAAATTTCCCTGCTGGCATTTATTACCGCCGCTTTTGTTTCTTGCAACAATAACACTACTAAATCTGAAGAAGTTTTAGAAGATGTTGCCGAAGCATCCGAAACTGCACACTCTTATACTGTAGATACTGATGGTTCAGTCATTAAGTGGGAAGGTAAAAAACCGGGAACAACACATTACGGCCACGTGAAACTTTCTTCCGGAACGCTTTTGGTTGAAAACAATCAATTGGTTGCCGGAAACTTCACCATTGATATGACCTCAATCGTCGTTGAAGATCTTGAAGGCGAATACAAAGAAAATCTCGAAGCCCACTTAAAAGGGACTGCTGAAGGAAAAGAAGGTGATTTCTTTGATACCAATAAGTATCCTACAGGAACTTTTGAGTTAACAGCAGTTGAAGCCAATAACGTCAGAGGAAATCTTACGATTAAAGAAGAGACAAAAACCGTTGAATTTCCTGCAACAATCAACATTACCGATGATCAAATTACAATTCGTACCGAGCAATTCGACTTGGATCGTACACGTTGGGGAATCAATTTTATGTCGCGTTCAATTTTCTCGAATCTCGGTGACAACTTTATCGATGATACTATGAAAATAACCCTGCATATTGTTGCTAATAAATAAATAACTTGCTTTTTATTTGTTCATGAGAAAAAGAGGCTGTTTTTTGAACAGCTTCTTTTTTTTACAACAAATCGTCCAATGCAGGCTCCAAATTCGGATATTGAAAATGATATCCAATTTCTTTTATTTTATTGGCACTGACCAACTGACTTTCCAGAGCCAAGCTTCCCATCTCTCCCATCAACAGTTTTATGGCAAATCCCGGAACATTCGGCATCCACAACGGTTTATTGAGTTTGGTTGCGATCAGTTTAATCAATCGTTTTTGCTTTACCGGATTGGGCGCTACGGCATTAAAAATTCCCTCCATATTAGAGCGCATCAAGAACAGATAAATTCCGGCGATATCCTCAATATGAATCCACGACTGCCACTGTTCTCCGGATCCTAATGGCGATCCGATTCCCAAGCGAACAGGTTGCACAAGCGTTTGAAGCAGTCCGCCATTTTTAGCTAAGACCAAACCGGTGCGTACTTTGGAAACTTCCATGCCCAGCGATTTGAATTTTCGCGCTTGAGCTTCCCACTTTTCAACCACTTCCGTTATAAAATTCAAGGATCGACTTTGTTCGTCTTCCGTGTAAAGTTTTGTGGAAGAACTGGGATATATACTAATCCCGCTGGCACTGATAAAATGTCCGACGGAATGATTGATTTTTTCAAGCCGTTCGTACATCATTTGCATCGGAACAACACGACTGTTGACAAGTGTTTTTCTGTAGGATTTTGTCCATCTTTTTGAAATGGGCGCGCCTGCCAAATGGACAATGGTTGTCACTCCCTGAAACGCGCCATCGTCTAAGGTTCTGTTTTTGATATCCCACAAAAATCCTTTGGCATTTTTAAAATGAGACACCTTCGAGGGATCTCTGGTGAAGTAATGCACTTCAATCCCTTTTTCACTACATAATTCAATTAATTTTTGTCCGATTAATCCGGTAGCACCGGTTATCAATACCTTCTTTTTCATACGGTGTAATGTATGAATTTTTATAAAATTAAACGCTTACATTAACTGAACATTAAGAAGTGAAAAACGCCCTGTTTAAAAGGGTTTAAAAGCCCGAATCATTTCTTTTTTTCCGGGGGGTCCTTTTATTTTTTCTACTTCAAAATTCACCTGTTGTAAATTCCGGCGTGTTTCTCCATTGGAAGCATAGGTTACGAATAGACCTCCGGGTTTTAAAGATTGATACATCTTTTCCATCATCGTTGCCGTCCACAATTCCGGTTGAACCCGTATTCCGAATGCGTCGTAATAAATTAAATCAAAAGCTTCAGAAAAAGTAACAGTTTCAAAAAGTGATTGCTTTTTGGTCAAGGTAAAATTTTCAGATAGGCTGATTGCCGTATTCCAAGGAGCTTCGTGAAATTTCAAAAATTCAGATTGCGGAATTTCTAATTCTTTGTAGAAATTCAGCAATTTCACAGCATCCAACGCCAACGGATACGCCTCGATGGCAGTATAATTCATAGAGTATGATCCTTTTTCGGACTCTAAATAACTCAAAAGGCAATTCAATCCGGTTCCAAATCCCATTTCGAGTATATCGATGGAAGTCGATTTATTTTGAAGCCGATACTGCAATCCTTCTTTAATAAAGACATGGAGCGCTTCTTGAATCGCTCCATGTTTTGAATGATAGTGTTCCTTCCATTCAGGAATGTGGAAAGTATGCGACCCGTCGTCGGTAATTCGCAATTCTTTTTTAAACAATTGAAATGGATTTAGTTTTCCGGCACAAGGACTCCATGTGCTCTAAAAACATAGCTCAATTTGGGTTCTGTAACCGCTGCGATTTCTTCTTCAGAAGCACCTCCGTCTTCCAAATAATGCTTTTGCGCATCGACACTGATTTCTTCTAAGTAAGCTTTGCCTTCTGCCACAACTGTTTTTCCTTCTATGTCTTTAGGCATAAAAAATCCGTAGTCTTTAAACCGAATCATAACCTCTTCGTCCTGCGTTCCGATTTTCATCCAACAGCCTTTCTTTTTACAGACTTCTTGCACTTCTGCAGCAAATTTAACTTCTAAAGTGTCCCCTTCTTTTAAAGTTTTAAACCGTTCTTTTAAGGCAGATTCCGTAATTGCTCCGTCTTCGGAAATGAGCTCGCCGTATGGCTCATAATTAACCTCTGGTTCTTGTGCTTCCATTGTGTACTCTTGCAATTCGTCTTCAGCGATATCTGATTGTTTCACAGTGTTATTACAAGCTGCTAAGACACCGACACACAATAAGGGAAAAATAAATTTTCTCATAATGAACTAATCAATAATTTGTTGATAATTAATTGGAGTACAATTTTACGCAATTTTCTGGTTCTGTATCATACAAATATTACTATTTTTGCAACTTAAATAAAATTTCATGGATTTTTCTACTTCTAATACAATTAATGTCCAGACCATCGAAGAATCGCGTATCAAGAATGTCGATTTGAGCAACATAAAATTCGGAAGTATTTTCGCCGATCATATGTTTGAATGTGATTATACCGACGGTACATGGAAAAATGCAAGCATTCGTCCATACGGGCCTATTTCTTTATCTCCTGCAGCGAAAGTTTTCCATTACGGACAAGCTGTTTTTGAGGGTATGAAAGCATATAAAGACGAACAAGGAAAACTGTGGCTTTTTCGTCCTGAACAAAATTTTGAGCGTATCAACAAATCTGCAAAACGCTTGGCAATTCCGGAATTTCCTAAAGATTTGTTTTTTGAAGCGCTGAATAAATTAGTGAAACTTGACCATCATTGGATTCCTGAAGGATACGGCAACTCGCTTTACATCCGTACTTTTGTCATTGCCACAGAATCCAACGTGGGGGCTTCGCCTTCTAATTTATATAAATTTATGATTATCACCTCGCCGGCACAATCGTATTATACGGGTGAAGTTCGGGTGGAAATAGCAGAACATTTCAGTCGTTCGGCAAATGGTGGTGTGGGAGCAGCAAAAGCAGCCGGAAATTATGCAGCCCAATTTTATCCCACAAACTTAGCGCGTGAAAAAGGATTTCAGCAAGTTATTTGGACCGATGCAAGTTCACACGAATATTTGGAAGAAGCCGGAACTATGAACGTTTTCTTCAGAGTAAACGATTCCTTGCTCACCGCGCCCATCAGTGATAGAATTCTCGACGGAGTTACCCGTAAAAGTTTAATTCAACTTGCACGCATGGACGGTATCAATGTTGAAGAAAGACGCGTGCGTGTTTCCGAAATTGTCGAAGCTGCCAATAACGGAACCCTGAAAGAAATATTCGGTGCAGGAACAGCCGCGGTCATCAGCCCGATTAGCGCCTTCAGCTATCAAGACCAAGTTTATGAACTAACGCCGCAAACGGATAGTTATGCATCGCTTTTTAAGAAAAGACTCTTAGACATTCAATTCAATCGCGCCGAAGACCCGTTTGGTTGGCGATATGAAGTAAAGTAACATAAACTAAAACACTTTAAATAACGTTAGTGTATGAAACATGACGCTATTTAAAGTGTTTTATAATTTTGAGGTTTGAAGTATGATATCCACCGGTCAATTAATCTTTGCCATCCTTTTTTTTATTGTCTTTGTCATCGTACTTATTATCATGTACCGAAAAGACAAAAAACTGCATCAAATCTATTACAAAAATAATTTCTGGGTCTTGATTATCTTTATTCTGTTTGTGCTTTTATTAGCCGGAATGAAAGTATTCTTAAAAAATTAAACCTCTGTTTTTTTAATAAAATCAATTCAAACCGAGTGAGTTCCTTTGATACTCAAAACTGCCATTGCCACATAAAGCAGAAGAATCAGTGGAATTGCCCAAAACTTTAAGGTGATTATCAGCACCAACGCGAGTGCCAAAAAACTGTATCGCATTGCATTTTCTTTGAAATTCCATGTTTTAAATTTCAATGCAAAGAGTGGCAATTCGGCATTCATCAAAACAGATCCCAAAAAAGTAAGCCCAACGAGAATCCAGGGATTTAAAATGACCATTGCTGCCCATTCGGAATACTGATATTCCAAAATCAAAGGAAGACTCAGAATCAACAGCGCATTTGCCGGAGTCGGCAACCCTATAAAACCGGTAGTTTGACGTTCATCCACATTAAATTTTGCCAATCGGTACGCAGCAGCAATGACAATCATCAACCCGACAAAAGGGACATACAATTCATACGAAAAATTCCAACCGTCGGTAAAACGCAACAAAACGCCCGCCTCGGTTTTGGCAGTTACCGCCATATCCAACAATTGCATCATAATGAGCGCCGGCGCCAATCCGCTGGTAATGACATCGGCTAAGGAATCCAATTGGACTCCCACAGGACTTTGGGCATCGACGAGGCGTGCAACGAGACCGTCAAAGAAATCGAAAAATATTCCCAGAATGATAAACCACGCTGCCATTACCAAATTTCCGGTGATTGCAAAAATAACCGCTACGGCACCGGAGAGGATGTTGAGCGATGTAATCATATTAGGTAGCTGCTTTCGCATAAAAAGATGGATTAATCGGTAAAATTAAAAAAGTTTTCGCATTCCTGGCTGTTTACACAATAGTATGTGAAATTTAATGTTTATTATTCTGTAAAATAATATGATATTTGCTCAATAATTTATTTCCTTGAAACAAGCAATTTTTTTATTTCTACTGTGTTTATCTCTTGCTACTCAAGCGCAGACAGCAAGAAAGTACTCCAACGAATTTTTAAATATCGGCGTTGATGCTGCTGCCTTCGGAATGGGAAATTCCATTGTTGCCTCTACCTCAGATGTCAATTCCGGATATTGGAATCCGGCGGGACTGCTAAACCTTAAAAATCAAGAAATTGCATTGATGCACGCTTCATATTTTGCCAATATCGCCAATTATGACTATGCCGCATTTGCCATGCCGTTGGATGAAAAAAGTGCCGTGGCACTTTCTGTAATCCGTTTCGGAGTGGATGACATATTAAATACCACTAAATTATTAGACGAAAACGGGCAACCGAATTACTCCAATATTTCTACTTTTTCCGCTGCTGATTATGCGGTTACTTTTTCGTATGCGAGAGCGCTGCCCATTGAAGGATTAAACTTTGGTGTAAACGCCAAAGTCATTCACAGAATTATCGGAGATTTTGCTTCGTCCTGGGGATTTGGATTTGATGCCGGATTGCAATATCAAAAAAATCAATGGAGATTTGGAGCCATGGCAAGAGACATCACCACAACGTTTAACACTTGGAATATTAACAAAGAAAAATTTGCCGATATTCAAGGTGCTGTTGACGGTGAAAATCAGGAAATGCCGGAAACAACCGAATTGACCTTGCCGAAACTTCAACTTGGAGTTGCGAGAACATTTCACTTTAATGAGAATTTTTCCTTGCTCTCCGAAGTCAATTTTAATATGCGATTTGCACAAACCAACGATTTAATTTCCACCTCTTTTATGAGCATGACGCCCTCGGCAGGTTTTCAATTTGATTATATAAATTTGATTTATGTGCGAACGGGAGTGGGTAATTTTCAGAACATTCTTGAATTGGACGGCAACGAAAAAATCGGTTTTCAACCAAATATCGGAATTGGTTTTCACTACAAAGGCATTCAGGTAGATTATGCCTTAACCGATATCGGCGACCAAAGTGCAGCCTTATATTCCAACATTTTCTCTTTAAAAGTAGATTTGAGTATTTTTAAAAAGTAATTCGTCCTCATTGCCGGACTTTTAAAAAACGTGTTGTTCTATTCTATTTTCTCGCAGAAAATTCCCCAAATCATAATTCCTTCCAATGCTGTGTTTACTTTGACCGTTTGTTTGTCGAGCACTTCAAAATCTCCCGGTGTGGAATAGGTTTTATCAAAAACAGAGGCTGCCGAAAAACTCGGGTTTTTAAAATTGAGAATGTTCCAGTTTCCTTCCGTGGAATATCTTCCCTTTTCTGAAATTTGTATGGGCTCTTGTGCATCGTCAGGCTGCGGAATGCTTTCAAGGCGCAAATGAAAGGTGTTATTCTTAAAAAAAATCAAATCAATGGTTGCTACACCATTTCCCAAACTTTGATATTTAAGCACTTCGCTTTTACCGAGTGCTATGTCATCGGAAGGAGAAGGTGCAGTACCGGCAGCTTTCTTACCGGCACCGCAAGCACTTACAACAAGTGTCAAAACGACAATTCCTATTATTTTTTTCATCCTACCGAATAAGTTTTTTGTATTTGATGCGCTGGGGTAAAATATCGGTTCCGAGACGCTTTTTCTTATTTTCTTCATAATCGGAAAACCCGCCTTCAAAGAAATAGACTTCGCTATTTCCTTCAAAAGCGAGAATGTGTGTACAAATTCGGTCCAAAAACCAACGATCGTGACTGATAATCACAGCACATCCCGCAAAATTTTCCAATCCTTCTTCCAATGCACGAAGGGTGTTTACATCCAAATCGTTGGTAGGCTCATCCAAAAGCAGCACGTTTCCTTCTTCCTTCAGCGTCATTGCCAAATGCAATCGGTTTCGTTCTCCACCGGAAAGCATGGAAACTTTTTTGTTTTGTTCACTTCCGCTGAAATTGAATCGGCTTAAATAAGCTCGTGAATTGACCTGACGCCCTCCCATCATAATCAATTCTTGTCCGTCGCTGAAATTTTCCCAAATCGTTTTATCGGGGTTGATATTGCTGTGCGTCTGATCGACATAGGCCAACTTGACCGTTTCACCAACTTCAAAAACTCCTTTATCCGGAGTTTCTTCGCCCATGATCATCTTGAAAATAGTTGTTTTTCCCGCACCGTTAGGACCAATGATTCCGACGATTCCGGCTTGTGGCAATTTAAAATTCAGATTGTCGTACAACACTTTGTCACCATAAGCTTTGGCTACCCCTTTTGCCTCGATGACATTGGTTCCCAAACGCGGACCGTTCGGGATGTAGATTTCTAATTTTTCATCTAACTGCTTTTGATCTTGATTTAACAGTTTGTCATAATTTTTAAGTCGTGCTTTTTGTTTGGTCTGACGCCCTTTTGCGCCTTGGCGTACCCATTCCAATTCACGTTCTAACGTTTTCTGACGCTTGCCGGCTTGCTTTTGTTCCTGGGCAAGTCGTTTGGCCTTTTGTTCTAACCAAGAAGAATAATTTCCTTTCCACGGAATCCCTTCTCCCCTGTCCAATTCCAGAATCCATCCTGCAACATTGTCAAGAAAATAACGATCGTGCGTAACGGCTATTACCGTTCCTTTATACTGTGCCAAATGATGTTCCAACCAGTGAACGCTTTCCGCATCCAAATGGTTGGTGGGCTCATCCAGAAGCAATACGTCCGGTTCGCGAAGCAACAATCGGCAGAGGGCAACACGGCGGCGTTCTCCTCCTGAAAGCACACGAATGGGCGTGTCGGGATCGGGTGTGCGGAGTGCATCCATTGCAATTTCAAGTTTGGTGTCCAACTCCCATGCATTTGACGCATCGATTTTATCCTGCAATTTTGCCTGCTTATTCATAAGCGCTTCCATTTTGTCAGGGTTTTCATAAACCTCAGGCAGACCGAACATATCGTTGATTTTATTGTATTCATCCAAGACATCCACAATTTCCTGAACGCCTTCTTTTACGACTTCAATTACAGTTTTTGATTCATCCAATTGCGGTTCTTGCTCCAAATAACCCACAGTATACCCCGGAGCAAAAACGACATCGCCCTGATAGTTTTTCTCTACTCCCGCGATGATTCGCAACAAGGTAGATTTTCCACTTCCGTTTAATCCTAAAATTCCAATTTTAGCTCCGTAGAAAAAACTCAGATAGATGTTTTTTAAAACGGGAGTTTGCGCATTTTGATACGTCTTGGTCACTCCCGACATCGAAAAAATTACTTTTTTATCGTCAGCCATTTAATTAACAAATTAACTACAACTATGATTTTTATTCTTAATGCAAATTCAACAAGCGCAAAACAATTAAAAGTTGGCCGGTGTGATAGGCGGTATGCTCCAGAACCAACAGAATTTCCCGGATTAATGTTTGATCGTCTTTTCCGTTTTTAACAACCGCATCCAATAAATGGGCGTCATCCAAAACAAAATTTTTCAACCGTTCTTTATCTGTAAAATATTCTGCTTTCAAATTCTCCCACTGCTCCGGATTTTTGCAATTTTTATCTTTGGGCCAATAATAATCCGGCCATTTTGGTTTGATGTAATCTTCTGAACATACGAATTTTACAATGTCTTTTTGGGTATAAACAATATGATAAAAAAGTTGATAAAACGAATAAGGCAAGCCGGCGGGACGGATGTTTATGGAATCGAATGAAATTTTATTCAACATGTGAGATACCGGCATAAACGCCTCTCCGCCATCCAGATGTTTGAGCAATTGTTTTTTGACTGTTTCCATCGTCTCAGACCCTCCCTTTTAACGCATTAAAAACCCAGGCAATTGCAAAAAAACCAATTCCAACTGATGCAAAACCCCAACCTGCTACTTCATCATAACGGAAAGCTCCCAAAGCAATCATCAACAATCCTACGAGAATCATGATAAATGTCGCCCAAGCCAATACAGTATTTTTATTCATCGCCATAGTATGCATTCATATTTTAAGTTCATCTCGCAAATATCGGGAATCTGAAGGAAATTTCCGTTAATAAATTGCCATAGTCGGGGAAAATAATTAAAGTTGACGCGAACTTATCGATTCATGGGGTTCCACCGACGGGTTGAAGGTTTTGAAACTATGCAATGTGCTATGACAAATCACACCCTTTGATACCCGCTGATTGAAAAACAGGTAGGAGAAGCACGTTCATTCTCTTTTTACAGAAGCGGTACATGAGGCTCTAAATTTAGCGATGTTAGGTGACAAAAAGCGTTCTATATAAAACAAACCAAAAATTCCGGGGTTAATTTGGTTGTGGTGTGGCAGCCTTTTCTTCCTCCGATGGATGCGGAGGGTCAAAAAATTCTATATAAACATTGTCTATGCGTCTGACGATACAGCCATGCCTGTTCTCGACATCCAACACATATTCGCCGGGTTCCGTAACGAAAAATACCCCCGTGTCGGTTGTGGTTGTGGTTCCGTTATGGTTCCAATGATAACGTGTGGGCAGGTCAAATAAATTTGTGGGATTGTAAAACAAGACAATCGTATCTCCGGGATAATGTCTTTGTTGAGGCTCCATGAGATACCCGTCCATTTCATTTTCTTTTATATCAATCCGGTGATGTGAGACCACCTTACATCCGTTTGCATCGGAAATTGTTAAACTCACATGAAAAACACCTCCCGAGCCAAAAACCCGTACCGGATTCCGCCGAGAGTTGTATGCGGCATCATCAAAATCCCAATGGTAGGTCAGGTCAGGGTCGTCAACCGTGGTACGAAAGGATACCGGAGTTCCCAAGCAAGCGTGATCCGGAGCAACGATGAGCTTATCCGTTTTGCAATCTTTTGGAGCCCTGGATACAGGCTGTTTTGAGTATGGATGAACCGTCACTCGGAAAGCTTTTGTATATACGTGTCCACATTTTTCCATAGCTACGATTATTGTCGCCACCGTAGGCGCCGACACATTGTTCCAAAGAATTTCCACTTCGGCTTCCTGAGGATAGTTCACTACACTCCCCAAATATTCAGGGCGTATGGACCAGGTGTATTTGTCACCTTCAGTCTCATCCACGCTGTAAGTTTCATACGAACTTGAACGTGGCGCGACAGGGCCGGAAATTTGAAAATCCGCTATCATGGGATGCACGGTTAATGTTACCCAAGGCGAAAAAACATTGCCGTTATGATTGCGCGCCCTCACTTTAAGGGGACCTGTGGGGTTGACTGTAAAAACCACCGTGATTTTTGGACCCGGATTGCCGTTTATGATTATCCCATTCTCAATTTCCCACTGGGTTTTGATGCCCGGAGGCGGATCATTTGGCACGCTAAACGAAATGGGAACACCCAAACACACCGCTGTCGGGCCCATTATGGACTGTGGACCCGGAATGGGTGTCACCTGTGAAAAACTCGGAAAAGTAGTTGCCAATAACGTGAAAAAAAATATCTGTCTATATAAAGTAAATAATTGTCTCATCAGTTAAATTGAAATGAATGTCTGTATCATCTTTCAAAAATAAGCGTCATTAACGATAGCGCCTATATAAGCAAATTACGCTATAAAAAGTTTTTTACTTCAATTTTTGTGGGAATTTTATAGTTCACTTAATTCTTTACAATCTTCACTGTCTCCGTCTGTCCGTTGCTGTTGATCACTTGAAGCAGGTAGATTCCGTTTTGGGCGTTTTCAAGAGAAATCCAGGTGCTGCCCACCGCAGCCCTGCCCCCCTGAAGCCGCCTGCCGGAAAGATCAAAAAGCATGTACGATAGCGGTTCGTGGCACTCCAAGGTAAACCCTGTTTGCGCCGGGTTTGGATAATAATTAAACAAGTCCCGAGCCAGCGGTTCAGGGGTTCCCAACAAAAATGGATCTATCCACATACACCACGTATCGTAACCGCAACTGTCATCATACACCGTCAGACACACCCAATACTCCCCGGCATCTGTATAAGTGTGGGTGGCGGTAGTGG
>JAAYLC010000086.1 GCA_012522045.1 Bacteroidota bacterium | reverse complement strand
TCTGATATGTCTTTCGTCCGGACGAGGATGAATCGTTATTCCTTGTGCTCCGAATTTCTGTACATCTTTTGCAACCTTTAATAAATCGGGGACATTTCCACCTCTTGAATTTCTGAGCGTTGCTATTTTATTGATATTTACACTAAGTTTTGTCATATTTTTAATATTAATTTTTAAACTATGAAATACTTTTGATTATTTTAAACTCCTATATAAACGCAAAAATACAAAGGCATTTCACGTTAAGACAGCATATTTTGTTATTTTGCATCAAAAAGTCAGTTTATGAATATACATCAATATCTTATAAATGATATAAATCCTGTGGATATAAACAGTTCTGTGAGAGACGCTAAGAATTTGGCTCGAAAATTCACCTACACTCATATTCCGATTGCTCAAAACGGAGACTATATAGGATGTATTTCCGAAACCGATGCAAGTTGTTTTGACAGCGAAAAATCCATAGGTGAATACGCGTATGCAATCGAACCCATTTTTGTTCAATACAATTCGAACTGGTTGGATATATTAGCCGCATTTGCAGTTCACAACTCCAATATTTTGCCCGTACTTGGGGAAGAAAAGAAATACATTGGTTATTATGAACTTAACGACATCATGGAAATTTTCAACAACACTCCATTTATGGCGGAGTCCGGAGGAATCATTGTAGTTCAAAAAGGCATTCGCGAATATTCATTCAGTGAAATTGCTCAAATTGTAGAATCAAATTCCGGGCGCTTGTTTGGAATGTTTATTTCTCAAATTACCGACAACAAAATTGAAGTTACTGTGAAAATCGGTCAAAGCAACATTCACAATATCGTGCAAACTTTCAGACGCTATAATTATGAAATCATCAGTCAGCATGAAGAAGATATCTGGATTGAAAATTTAAAACAACGATCCAAATATTTAGACAAATTTCTTAACATCTGATTCTATGAAAGTCGGCATATACGGTCAATTTTATCATCAAAACACCGAAAAATATCTTCACATATTACTTGAAGCTCTTTCTAAAAAAGGGGCTTCAATATTTATTGAAAAAAACTTCTATGATATTCTGAAACAAAGGGACACCATCGATTCTCGAATTTTATCCTGTAACACATTTGAAACTTTGGATGCAGATTATCAACTGTTTTTCAGCATCGGAGGTGACGGAACCATTTTAAAGGCAGTAACTTTTGTGAAAAACTCAGGAATTCCTATTGTGGGCATCAACTTAGGCCGCTTGGGCTTTTTGGCGACCATCCAGAAAGAGGACATTCAGACGATGTTACACCAAATTCTCGAAGGAAAATATTCTATTTCCGAACGTTCGTTGCTAACTGTTTCTATGTATCCAAAACAAAATGATTTTAACACATTGAATTTTGCGTTAAATGCAGTTGCTGTCAATCGACGCAACACCAGTTCGATGATTCAAGTAGAAACATGGATTAACGACAATTACCTGACCTCCTATTGGTCGGACGGACTGATTGTTGCCACTCCCACGGGTTCCACCGGCTATTCGTTGAGTTGTGGAGGTCCCATCATTGAGCCGAGCGCCAAAAATTTTCTTTTGACACCCATTGCTCCTCACAATTTAAGTGCACGACCGCTGATTGTCCCGGATACCGCCGTGCTCACCTTAAAAGTTTCAGGGCGCGAAGATTCCTATTTATTGTCTTTGGATTCTCGAACTTCAACTGTGGCAAATGAAACCAAAGTAATCATCAAAAAAGCGGATTTTAAAATCAAACTCTTACAAATTGAAGAAGACAGTTTTATTCAAACCCTTCGGAAACGCCTTTTATGGGGAGAAGACAAACGAAACCAATTTTAAAAAAAGCAGATTTAAATCCATACTTTACAATAATTCTAATTATTTCAGGTTAAACAACAAGAGCTCAAAGCACAAATTGCGTGAACTTAATTTATATATTTGCACTCTTTTTCATAATATGAAATACATATTCGGTCTATTCATAGGATTACTAACCTTGTCTTCTGTAAAAGCACAAACATATGAGATTGGTCTGATCGCAGGCGGAGTAAACTATATAGGAGATGTAGGTGCCACAACTTTCATTAATCCCAATACTCTCGCATTTGGAGGAATTGCCCGTTGGAATCGAAGTACGCGACACTCTTTTCGCGGAACGGTTATGTTGACCAAATT
>JAAYLC010000111.1 GCA_012522045.1 Bacteroidota bacterium | reverse complement strand
GTAGAAATTGTTCTCAGGAACACGCGAACTGAGACTGAAAGAGTTGAAGAGCTTTTCTTGGTATATCTTTTTTCCTTGCATGGCATGAAATTACGAAAATTCCTTAACTTGTGCAACAGGCACAATGTGTAAGCGCAATAACGGCTGAATTTTCTGCCGAAAATTCAAGCCTTTTTATTAACTTGTGTGCGTCAGCGGAAAGCACTCGTGTACTTTCCCGTTACTGACGCTTACACAAAATCGTTGTACGATATTTTACCAAAACGAACTTAAAACGAAAACATAAAAAATGAAAAAAATATTTTTAGCATTGGCATTTTGTGGACTAATAAATGAAGTAAAAGCACAAACAGCAAGTGTAGAAAAATCGATATTTGGTATCCAAACTGGATTTTTAGGAATTTGGGGATATAATGAAGCTAAATTATCGAATAAAATTGCTTTAAGAAGTGAAATAGGTTTTGATAGTGGAATTTGGGGTGGTGATTTTTATGATAAAACAGGATTCTTAATGACACCTGTATTGACTTTGGAACCAAGATGGTACTACAACTTGGACAAAAGAGAAAAAAAATCTAAAAGAATTGATGGAAATAGTGGAAATTTTATATCCTTAAAAACAAGTTATCATCCAGATTGGTTTGTTATTTCAAATTATGACAACATAAATATTGTAAGTGATATTTCGATAATTCCAACTTGGGGAATCAGAAGAAATATTGGAAACCATTTTAATTATGAAACAGGAATAGGATTTGGCTATAGATATATTTTCGCAAAACAAGCTGGATATTTACAAAATGAAAGTGAAGCTGCTTTAAATTTACATTTGAGAATAGGATATAAATTTTAAAAACATCGTACAACAAAGGTAACCGTTGCACAACCCTTGATTTTTTGCCACCAATCCTCAAAAATCAAAAAAATCGGCATTTATAGAAGTGATTTAAGCGATGCTTATTTTTCAGTTCCGATACAAAATCCAGAAATTCGGATGGTTTAAAAACGAGCTTTTGAAGTCGTGGAAAAGTGTTTTTAGATCAGTGTATATTTTCCCTTGTTTTAGGGAAAGAACTTGAGCCAAAATACTTGGCTTTTTCACGACAAAACGCACGTATTTCTTTGCTATCCCTCTATGCCAATGTATTAAGCGGTTGATTGACAGTGAAAATGTAGCTCTAAATGTTCGTTTACTTTGCGATAGAAATCTCCTTTGGGAACCAAGCCATCCAAGCTCAGCTCATAAAACAATTTTGGAGTAAAATCTTTTTTCCTTGCATAGGCTAATTTACAACAACAAAACCATATAAGCAACTGACAGGCAAGACATTAATTGATTTTTTATCATAAATATTCAAAATGTATATCTTAAAATGTTATCTTTGGAACGGTGTTGTGCAACAGGCACAGCGGCTATAAAAAATAGCTTTTGATTTTATAAATAGAAAAATTCTTACATTTAACCGGCTATAAGTTACGACGGACAAATTTGCACTTGTCAAACCGCTACTTCTACTTCTTATAGCCAGAACCACTATAAATCTATATTATGAAAAAGAGAATTATCATCAATGCATTATTAGTCACAATAACTGCCATTTTATTCTTATCAGGATATTTTTTAAAAAATGAGTTTACTCAAACATTATATATAATAGGTGTGCCAACAGGGTTTTGGGCGCTGATGAGAATATTCAAAATGAAACAAATAGCCACAAAAGACTGATGAGGATTGATTTTACCTCCATTATTTGATTTTGTGATAATGTCTTTTTAGATTATGGAAAAATTGGGACTTAAGACTTTTTTCCTTTTTTCTAACCACACGGTTTAAACTGTGAGTTTTTCAACTGAATAGCGTCACTTTGGTATGGATAACAAACACAAAATCGCTTCAACCAAACCCTTATTTCCTTTTAAAAATTCCCTATTTAAATTAGCATCAGTGAATTCCCTATCCATAAAAATGAATTCACTCAAAATTGAATCAATTTTCAAGTAGTATTTTGTAAATTCGTAGCCTGAATTATGAATCTTATACTTTTAAATGATGAATAAATACGACATTATTGTTTTAGGGAGCGGTCCGGGTGGTTATGTAGCTGCCATTCGCGCTTCTCAATTAGGTTTTAAAACTGCCGTGGTAGAAAAAGAAAGTTTAGGCGGTGTATGTTTAAATTGGGGGTGTATCCCGACAAAAGCACTATTAAAAAGTGCACAGGTATTTAACTATCTTAAAGATGCTGAAAGTTACGGACTTGTTGCCGAAAATGTAAATCAAGATTTTAACAAAGTTATTGACCGCAGTCGAGACGTTGCCGGCGGGATGAGTAAAGGGGTTCAATTTCTGATGAAAAAAAATAAAATTGACGTCATTGAAGGAACCGGAAAATTAAAACCGGGTAAAAAAATTGAGGTGAACGGAAAAGATATTTCAGCAGATCACATCATCATCGCTACCGGAGCGCGCTCCCGTGAATTGCCCAATCTAAAACAAGACGGCAAAAAAATTATCGGCTATCGCGAAGCGTTGTCATTAAAAAAACAACCCAAAAGCATGATTGTCGTAGGAAGCGGTGCAATTGGAGTTGAATTTGCGCATTTCTACAATGCCTTGGGCACCGAAGTGACCATCGTTGAATATTTGCCCAACTTAGTACCGCTTGAGGACGAAGAAGTTTCCAAACAATTTGAACGTTCCTTTAAAAAATCCGGAATTAAAGTGATGACCAATTCTTCGGTCGAAAAAGTGGATACTTCAGGAAAAGGCGTGAAAGCAACTGTAAAAACAAAGAAAGGAGAAGAAATTCTGGAAGCAGAAATTGTGCTTTCGGCAGTCGGGATTTCTGCGAATATCGAAAACATCGGTTTGGAAGACGTTGGAATCATTACCGATAAAGGAAAAATCATCGTAAACGAATGGTATCAAACCAATATTCCGGGATATTATGCCATTGGAGATGTGGTTCCGGGACCTGCTTTGGCGCACGTAGCTTCAGCAGAAGGAATCACCTGCGTCGAAAAAATTAAAGACCTTCAAGTAGAACCCATCGATTACGGCAATATTCCCGCATGTACTTATGCATCTCCGGAAATTGCCAGTGTCGGACTAACTGAAAAACAAGCCAAAGAAGCCGGATACGATATTAAAGTCGGTAAATTTCCTTTTTCAGCTTCAGGAAAAGCGAGTGCATCCGGAGAAAAAGACGGTTTTGTCAAAGTTATTTTCGATTCAAAATATGGCGAATGGCTCGGTTGTCATATGATTGGCGCCGGAGTAACCGATATGATTGCGGAAGCTGTATTGGGAAGAAAATTAGAAACCACGGGGTATGAAGTGCTTAAAACCATCCATCCGCATCCTACGATGAGTGAAGCAGTGATGGAAGCTGTAGCCGATGCGTACGGTGAAGTTATTCATTTATAAGTGCTTGATATTATATATTAAAAAAGGCTGTTTCAAATTTTTGAAACAGCCTTTTTTCTTTGCTTATATCCTATTGATTTTTCTTCTTTTAAATTGACTACATATTCCGTCTGTATTGTCCCCCCACTTCAAATAAAGCTTCCGTAATTTGTCCCAAGGAACAGTAGTTTGTAGCCTCCATCAGTTGTTCAAAAATGTTTTCGTTCTGGATGGCAGCGGCTTTGATTTGTTTCAGCGATTCGCGAGCTTTTTCCGGATAACGTTTGTGAAGATTTTCAAGCGTTTTTAATTGTTCTTGTTTTTCTTCTTCCGTAGCGCGAATGACTTCTGCCGGTAAAACGGTCGGAGAACCCTTGCTGCTCAAAAAAGTGTTTACGCCTATAATCGGAAACTCACCGGTGTGTTTTAGAGTTTCGTAATAAAGGCTTTCTTCTTGAATCTTACTGCGTTGATACATCGTTTCCATCGCACCGAGCACACCGCCTCTTTCTGTAATATTATCAAATTCCAAAAGAACGGCTTCTTCTACCAAATCTGTCAATTCTTCAATGATAAATGAACCTTGAATCGGATTTTCATTTTTGGCGAGTCCCAATTCTTTGTTGATAATTAACTGAATTGCCATGGCACGTCGTACACTTTCCTCTGTCGGCGTTGTAATCGCTTCGTCATAAGCATTGGTATGCAACGAGTTACAGTTGTCGTAAATAGCATACAACGCTTGTAAAGTCGTCCGAATATCATTGAAGTCAATTTCCTGAGCGTGTAACGATCTTCCTGAAGTTTGGATATGATATTTTAACATCTGAGCCCGTGGATTGGCGCCATATTTTTCTTTTAATGCTTTTGCCCAAATTCTTCTTGCCACACGGCCAATTACGGAATATTCGGCATCGATTCCGTTACTGAAGAAAAAGGACAAGTTAGGACCAAATTCGTTGATGTCCATTCCTCTGCTCAAATAATATTCAACATAGGTGAACCCGTTTGCAAGCGTAAATGCCAATTGCGTAATCGGATTGGCACCGGCTTCAGCAATATGATATCCACTGATGGAAACCGAATAGAAATTCCGTATTTTCTTTTCTATAAAATATTCCTGAACATCTCCCATCAGACGCAATGCAAATTCCGTTGAAAAGATACAGGTGTTTTGTGCTTGATCTTCTTTGAGAATATCGGCTTGTACCGTTCCGCGCACTTGTTGAAGCGTTTCTTCTTTCAGCTTATTGTAAATATCAATATCCAATACCTGATCGCCGGTAACTCCCAATAACATTAAGCCCAATCCGTTATTTCCCTCCGGCAATTCTCCGTTATAGGTAGGTCTTTCAATTCCTTTTTCTGAATATATCTTTTTAATCTTTGCTTCCACTTCCGCTTCCAAACCATTTTCAATGATATATTTTTCACAAGCTTGATCAATAGCCGCATTCATAAAAAAGCCCAACAACATAGGCGCGGGACCGTTAATGGTCATACTCACCGAAGTCAACGCATGACTTAAGTCAAAACCTGAGTACAGTTTTTTGGCATCGTCTAAACAGCAAATGGAAACACCGGCATTACCGATTTTTCCGTAAATATCAGGGCGAATATCAGGGTCGTTTCCATAAAGCGTCACACTGTCAAACGCAGTAGAAAGTCGTTTTGCAGGCATTCCTTGACTCACGTAATGAAAACGTCGGTTGGTTCGTTCCGGTCCGCCTTCTCCGGCAAACATTCGCGCCGGATCCTCTCCTGTTCTTTTAAATGGATAAAGCCCGGAAGTGTACGGAAATTCGCCGGGAACGTTTTCTTGCAAAACCCAACGGAGAATATCTCCCCACGCTTCATATTTGGGAAGGGCTACTTTCGGAATTTGTAGATGTGATAATGATTCGGTGTGGGTTTCAATTTTAATTTCTTTATCCCGAACTTTAAACGAATACACAGGCGCTTTGTATTTATTCACTTTGTCTTTCCAATTCAGAATAACTTCCCAGTTATAAGGGTCTAATTTTAATTTTTCACGGTCAAATTCTGCTAACAACAATTTTCCCAATTGTTCATTATCGTCCGTAAACTTAAGTTGCGTGAAATCTATTCCGGATTTATCCAAAGGTGGAGGAGTCTGTGTAATTGTTTCTAACGTTTTGAATATTCCGTAAAGCCGCTGTGCTATTTCCACTTGTTTGGATGCTCTGCGATCGTAAGCGCGGTTATTTTCAGAAATTTCAGACAAATAACGGGTGCGTGCGGGAGGAATGATAAAAACTTTTTCCTCCATTTCTTCGCTTATTTCATAGTCACTTTTTAAGGAAGACGCCGTTTTCTTTTTGATTTCTGACATAATCTTCACGTACAACTTATTCATTCCCGGGTCATTAAATTGGGAAGCAATTGTACCAAAAACAGGAAGTTCATCCTGCGGCGTGTCAAATAACAAATGGTTTCGAGCGTATTGTTTTTTCACATCACGAATAGCATCCAAAGCCCCTCTTTTATCGAATTTGTTAATGGCAACGATATCGGCAAAATCCAACATATCAATTTTCTCCAATTGCGTTGCAGCTCCAAATTCAGGAGTCATCACATAAAGTGAAACATCACTGTGATCTAAAATTTCTGTATCGCTCTGACCAATTCCAGAAGTTTCTAAAATAATCAAATCATACTTTGCCGCTTTTAAAACTTCAATCGCTTCCTGAACGTGTTTTGACAGCGCGAGATTGCTTTGTCTAGTGGCAAGACTTCGCATATAAACCTTTGGATTGTTGATGGAGTTCATTCGAATTCTATCGCCTAAAAGTGCCCCTCCGGTTTTCCTTTTGGAAGGGTCTACAGAAATTATTCCCAAGGTTTGGTCAGGGAAATCAATTAAAAAGCGTCGGACAAATTCATCAACCAATGAAGATTTTCCTGCGCCTCCGGTTCCCGTAATTCCCAACACGGGAATTTTTGAGTCTTTATTCATCTGATGAATTTCATCAAAAGCAGCTTTGGAAGTTTCCTGAAAATTTTCAGCTGCCGAAATTAAGCGCGCAATCGCACCTGCATCTTTATTTTTTAATCGATCCACTTCATCGTCAAGTTTGTCCCCTATTGGAAAATCGGATTGCTCGACCAAATCGTTAATCATTCCCTGAAGTCCGAGTTCGCGTCCGTCATCGGGTGTATAAATACGCGTAATTCCATAATCCATTAATTCTTTGATTTCCGAAGGTAAGATTACGCCGCCCCCGCCGCCAAAAATCTTAATATGTCCTGCTCCTTTCTCCTGAAGCAAGTCATACATATATTTAAAGTATTCGTTATGTCCTCCTTGATACGATGTCATCGCAATTGCCTGAACATCTTCCTGAATAGCCGTATTTACAACTTCTTCAACACTTCTGTCATGACCAAGGTGAATTACTTCTACACCGGTAGCTTGGATAATACGGCGCATAATGTTGATGGCGGCATCATGGCCATCAAAAAGAGAAGCAGCAGTAACTATTCTAACATTATTTTTTGGTTTGTATGGAGTAACAACTTTCATCATATCAATTTTAAAATTGTGCAAATTTAAGCAAATCTTGCATATTTAATGGTGTTTTCTAAATCCTTAATCCCCGAGTTCAATTGTGAAAAATTAAATTTTATTTTAAAAATTTAACAATATGATAAAAAAGGGAAGCAAACATTTTTTTACCTTGCAGTATATTTAAAACCCTAAAACTTATTTATCATGAAAAAATTTTACTTATCGGCACTTTTTCTGGGTGCTTTTACATTTGCCATACAAGCGCAAGTGGTTCAGTCTGAAGACTTTGATTCCTACTCTTTAGACTATATTTCGCCACAATCTATCTTGTGGAAAACTTGGTCCGGAGCTGAAGAAGGGGAAGAAGATGCCATGGTTAGTGCCTTGCAGGCACGAAGCGGGTCAAATTCCTTAAATATCGTTCGAGATGGTAATGGGAATGACATTCTCTATTTAATTGACGATATGCCGTTTGACGGGATTTATTCCATTCGTATGTATTTTTACATTCCTACCGGTCAAGAAGCCTATTTTAACCTTCAAGGTGAAATTTTCGGAAATAACCAAGGAAGTGGTTCCTTTTTATCCGGAGACCATTACTTCAATCCGGATAATATGACTCCGGGACAAGGACAAAATGCTGACGGATCATTTATCTGGACTTTTCCTCATGACCAATGGTTCCCAGTAGTTTTGGTTGTTGACTTAGATACTAAAACCTACAGTATGGACGTGGATAATAACGGAGGAATTCCCGCAGGAACACCATTTAATAATCTTGCCGTTCCTTATTTGGGCGCTATCTATTTTTATGCTCCTTCGTCGTTTACCAACTTCTTTATCGATGATATCACGATTGCACAAGGTTTATTGAATGTAAATGATGTGAAATTGTCATCTGTAAAAGTATTCCCGAACCCGATGACCGATGTTTTAAACATCAGTTCTAATGACATTATTGATGAAGTCACAATTTATGACATCACAGGAAAAATTATTTTGAGTCAAACGCCGAACAGTGTTTCTCCTGTTATCAACACTTCTCAATTTGCAAAAGGTGTTTATTTGGTGAAAATCACTATCGACGGAAGTTCGAAAGTTATTAAAGTAATGAAATAATTTTTTATACCATTAACCATTGAAACAGGCTGTCTGACTAAAGACAGCTTGTTTTGTTTTTAAACCCGTCGAAAAATATTAATTTTATCCCAAATCTAAAGGTCTCGTTTTTAAACTATTTTTTAATCAATTTAAATAAGTCCATGAAAAAATTCCTTTTCCTCTCATTGTTAGTTACCCTTTTCACCCTTCAATCGTGTGCAGAGCTCAATCAGGTTGTAAGTTCTTTACCTGATTCGATGAGTTCCGAAACCATCGCCAACGGTCTGAAACAAGCATTAAACAAAGGAATTGACACACAGGTTTCAAAATTGACTCAAAAAGATGGTTTTTACAGAAACGAATTGGTAAAAATTCTGCTTCCCGACGAGTTGGCTCGTGTCGATCAAGCATTGCGAAACATCGGTTTGGGTAATTTAGCAGATGAAGGATTGAAAGTCCTTAACCACGCTGCCGAAGATGCCGTTAAAGAAGCGACGCCGATTTTCGTAGATGCAGTCAGACAGATTACTTTTGCCGATGCCAAATCCATCTTGTTGGGATCTGATGATGCGGCGACCAATTATTTGAAAAACCGAACGCAAACTGCATTGTATGCCAAGTTTCATCCGGTCATTCAATCCTCCTTTGCAAATGTCGGGGCCGATCAGATTTGGCGAACCATCATCGAACGTTACAATTCCATTCCCTTGACACAAAATGTAAATCCGGATTTAACCGATTACGTTACCCAAGAAGCCTTAAAAGGAGTTTTTACGATGATCGCCGTGGAAGAAAAGGAAATCCGAAATAATATCGCTGCACGCACCACACCGGTTCTGCGTCAAGTCTTTGCAATGCAAGACAACCGATAAAAATTATTTATGAATCGCTTAACCTCTTGTTAGTATTGCTTTAGAATTAAGAAACCTAACTTTGTGAAAGTAATAATGACTATTTTCCATGAACGTTTGGTTGAAAAAGACAATACGTCTGAACATGCTAAAAAACAACTACTCTTCTTTGATGAAGAAATCATTTGAGCTTTCGGTCATTGCTCCGGAAAAAAGTGAAAAATATCATCATAAGGCTGAAGAAGTATTAGAACAAATTAAAGCATTATCGATAAAATAAAGATTTAAAAGTAAATTTAATGAACTAACATTAAGTTCTTATTGAGTTAACGAATTTCATTAAATTTACTTTTATTTTATCCTGGAAATTCGGATATTATAAAATATTAAGAATTTTATATTATGAAAAAAAATACTTCTGATTTTGATAAATTAAATCGATTGCTGGTAGCCTGTTTTGAAGCGGAGCGACTCTATTTTAATGCTGCTCAAGATGCGCAAGATACCGAACTCAAACGTTTTTTAAACTACATGGCAGTAGAACGAAACCGCATGAGTCACGACATCTCCAACGAATTAAATTCGCGAAACATTGAACCTTTAAAACAAGATGCCGATAAAGATTACGGCAATCGTTCCTGGCAAGAAATCAAAGAGGTCATTGAATATTTTGACGCAAAGTTTATTATCACCTCTTGCACAGACAGAGAT
>JAAYLC010000021.1 GCA_012522045.1 Bacteroidota bacterium | reverse complement strand
TTCTTAATCTTTCTAATAAATAATTTTAAACTCATTTATACAAATTCAAAAGAACTCTTAAACATGTTAAGAAACACTTTATTTATTTTTTTTCTATTCACGGTTTTTTCTTACGGACAAGTAGGGATTAATACAACCACGTCTCACAGTTCGAGTATTTTAGATATTGAAGCTTCAGATAAAGGTATGCTTATTCCGCGTGTGCAATTAACCGGAATTACAGATGTCGTGTCTATTGAATCACCGGCAGTGGGACTCTTAGTTTTTAAGTCCGGAGGCGAAGCTTCAATGCCTGATGGGTTTTATTATTGGGATGGCAATCAGTGGGTAGATTTGAGAGGAGCCACCACCGGATGGTCAACCTCCGGGAATACCGCCGATACAACACAATTTATCGGAACTCTAAATCAAGCGCCATTTAGAATACGTGTCAATAATTCGGTGATGGCAAATTTCCAAACGGATGGAGGAATGGCTTTAGGAGAAACTGCTTTGGCAGCGCCTCGTGCTATTGCCATAGGTCATGGTGCTGTTTCTACTTATGAGCACAATATTTCAATTGGAACCTACAGTCATACGTGGGGAGAATTTGGAACTGCAGTAGGAACCGAAGCAAAGGCAGATGGTTATAATGCTACCGGAATTGGTCATTTGGCAGAATCTGTCGGAAAAGAATCCCTTGCAATTGGAGGAGGAGCAAAAGCAACAGATTCCAGTGCTGTTGCAATCGGTCCTTATACCTTGGCAAACTCGTATAAGTCGTTTGCATTGGGTCCTAATTCGGAAGCCTTGGCAGTAAATTCTTTTGCATTGGGAATTGGTGCAGTTGCCGATCAGGAAAACACGATTATTCTTGGTGAAGTTCGAAAAGGTGATGCACATGAAACTCCACTAATGGTCGGAATAGGAACAAAGGAACCTGTTGCGCGGTTGGACGTAAACGGACGTTTTAAATTTGGACAACGAGGAACCGTCAGCAGAAATGTTATTTCCTTTTCTTATGAAATTCCACAGGACATTTCGGTGGGAGGCAATTCAAGTCAAATTTTAACAATACCTATTCCACTTGATCAGCAACCCTATACTTTTAGAGCGACTATTGTTGCTACCATTTCAGAATATTTTCCTGAATCGCTTGATATATCGTGGACTAAATTAGAAGGAGTCTCTAACATTCGAATTAAATTTAAAAACGATAATACTGCTGCTGTTTCAATTCCTCAAGGACAGCATATTTATATTACAATTCATGAATTTGATTAATTATTTCAGATTCGTAAATTAATTTCTGTAAGAAAAGTGATATTTTTATGAATCATTGATACCTTCTAAATATTAATATAATGAAACATAAAATATCAGCATCTGAAACAGCGAATTTGTTAGCGACTTTAAAAAAGCGTTTCGAAGAAAATAAACCTAGACACGCACATCTTAAATGGGAAGAAGTGGAAAAGCGATTAGTCGGCAACACTGATAAATTATGGTCGTTACTTCAAATGGAAGAAACGGGAGGAGCACCTGATGTTGTCACTTTCTCAAATTCAGCCGAAAAGATTTTTTTCATAGATTGTTCAAAAGAAAGTCCAAAAGGCAGGCGGAGTTTATGTTACGATACGGAAGCGTTGAAATCCAGAAAAAAACACAAACCTGTTGATAGCGCTGTTAGTATGGCAGAGAAAATGAAAATCCAATTGTTGGACGAAAGACAATATGCGCAATTACAATCTGTGGAGCAAGTGGATACCAAAACATCCAGCTGGATAAAAACTCCTGACGAAGTTCGAAAATTGGGAGGTGCTTTGTTTGGCGACTACAGGTACGGGCGTGTATTTACGTATCACAACGGCGCAGAATCGTATTATGCAGTCAGAGCATTTCGAGGAATGTTAGAAATGTAGCTTCACTGTTTTTTAAAACTAAAAAGAAAACTCCTTAAATTCGAAGTTTATCACTACGCATTTAAGGAGTTTCGTATTTGACGGAATGCGTCGCTCAGCAATAATTTGATAAGCGCTGAAAGGTATTCCTGAAATTATTTACTGAGCATAAGTATCTCCTGACAATAAATTTCTGTGATATACCGCTTGTTGCCGTCTTTGTCTTCCCACGTTCTGTTTGTGAGTTTTCCTTCAATCGCGACTTCCTGACCTTTATGGACATAGTCTTCTACTACTTTAACCAAGCCTCCGTTCACAACAATATTGTGCCAATAGGTGCGTTCAACTTTATTGCCGTCTTTGTCTTTATAGCTGTCATCGGTAGCTAAAGAGAATTTGGCAATCTTGTTTCCGTTGGTAAATGTGATGATTTCGGGCTCTTGTCCCAATCTTCCAATCAACTGTACTTTGTTTCTAAGTGCATTCATAATAATTAATTTAAAGGTTTAACAATTGATGCTATCAAATCGTTTAATTTGACAAGACAAACATAAGCCACTCATTTTCAGACAGTCGTATGGTACGTGTTTACTGTCGTTTGTAAACGTTTGTAAACGGATATGTGTATGGTAACCAATGACTTAATCTAAAAAATAATTTTAAAAAAAATCGCTTGGTTTTTTTTGAAAACACGGAAATTTGTAATTTATACAACTTTTCGAACCATTATGACAAATTTGAATGTGCAAAATTTAATAAAAAGTAAGGCAAACATCATGAAGTTGTCAAAGTCTCAACCAAGTAATACCTTTAAACAAGGAGAAAGCGTTTTGTTTTTTACTTTCTAATCTTTTTGACAATAAAATGACTTTGATTTTTAATTTTTTTCTCCTGATTCATATACTAAGCGGCGCTGTTGGTTTATTGTCGGGATTGATAAACATAATTCAACCAAAAGGGAACAAAAGACATAAATTTATCGGAAGAATATTTTTTGTTTCAATGATAATTGTCGGCATTTCATCCTTAATTCTTTCCTATATAAATCCAAATTACTTTTTATTTATAATGGGTGTTTTTACGCTTTATATGGTCGTTTCCGCACAACGGTATTTAAAACACAAACGACCGAGAACACACTTTTCTCAACTGACAGATTGGATAATTACAAAGACTATGCTTGCAGTCTGTCTTATATTTTTGGGACTTGGTGTATGGTTGTTAATTCAATCCAATATGTTTGGCATTGTATTTTTAACTTTTGGAGGATTAAGTCTGATGTTTATAAGTCAGGATATCCGATACCTAAAAAAGCGCTCAAAAATAAAAAATTATTGGTTACTGGCACATTTACAACGGATGGTTGGGAGTTTCATTGCTGCACTTACCGCGTTTTTGGTGGTGAATGCTCAATACTTTCCGGAACAAATACCGAGTTTGGTATTTTGGTTGGTTCCCACAATAGTTCTTACTCTATTCATAGTGAAATGGAGTAAAAAACACAGAATCAAATCCTAAATAATTTAAACGAAAATGATTTAATCACTTCTAAATTCGTATTTTGGTTGAATTACATTTACTAAAAAATGAAGATAAAATTGAAGTAAGCCGTTGTCTAGTGATTTAAAATTAAGCTAAATGAAAAACTTGGTGTTGTTCCTGTTGTTGTTGACTTTTTCTGTCGCTGTTTCACAAAATGAAAAAGATGAAATTGACAAAATCATCGATGAAATGTGCACTGATTTTAAACTGAATGAAAATTTGAAAGACGAAATCCGGTTTGAAATTTTAAATCAAAGTTTTATTTATCCTTATTTGAATCAGTTTTCAGAGGGCGAACAAGAAGAAAAGATTAACGAGTTGTTCTACCGATTTCAGAGACAATGTGCACATTACCGAGCCTATTTAATAGAAGTGCGTCCGCAAGAAAGTGAAAATTGGATACAATTGTTTGAAAGACCCGAAATAACCGTAACAGACACGCAACTTGAATTTTTTAAAAATCATTCGCAGTTTTATTATTTTGAATACGGCGGAGACAAAACCCAAGTGACAAAAAATAAAAATTATTGGATAGATGCTTTTTCCGACGGCACCACTTCTAAATCTTTCTTTAAATGGATTGACAAAACACGGTTTGAACTTGAATTTATAGAAAGTTCCAATGTCGGCAGACAAAACTTCAGCAAAAAAGGAGATAAATATATTTACCAAATAATTTCAAAAGAATCTGATTTCTTTTGGCTCTTGGTTGAAATTCCCGGACAGTCCGAAATGTTGAAGTTTAAATTATTCATAGAAGAGTAGCTTTTGAATAAAACTCCGAAAATTCAGGATAATATTACACAAATAGTCATCCCATATTTTAAATAAATCCTAAATGTAAGAGGCTGATGATAAGCTGAAGAAAGTTTTTTATATCTTTTCTCATTGATTTAAATTCAGTTTTACACAGCCATTTTATGAATTATGATGATTTAATTACAATCGGTATTTCCGTTGGTTTGGGACTTTTGGTTGGTTTGCAACGAGAAAAGACAAATCATGAAACTGCAGGCGTACGTACGTTTACGCTTATCGCAATTATAGGAACCATGGCTGGATTTCTTTCTCGTGAATTTGAAAATCAATTTATTCTTCCGGTTTTTATCCTTGCCATTGCTGCTTTTTTGATAACTGCCAATAAAATTATTGCTTCTCGAGATGAAAATCCTTCCGCAGGACAAACCACCGAAATGGCCGTGCTGTTGATGTTTGCCATCGGTGCTTATTTGGTGGTGGGAGAGCAAATAATTGGGGTTATTGTCGGTGGAACTCTCGCAATTGTTTTATATGTCAAAGATTTCCTGCATCGGATGATAAAGCAATTAAAATCTAAAGATTTTGAAGCGATAATGACGTTTGTCGGAGTTTCACTGGTGATTCTTCCCATTTTGCCAAATGAAACTTTTGGTCCGTATGATGTGCTCAATCCGCGTGAAATCTGGTTAATGGTGACCTTAATCGTAGGAATCAGTATTCTGGGATATTTTGTTTATAAATGGGTCGGAAAACAAGCCGGCATGATTTCCAATGGCATTTTTGGAGGCATTATCAGCAGCACTGCCACGGTAATCAGTTATGCAAGAACGGCTGCACAGAATAAAGGATTTTCTAAAATATCGTCTTTTGTGATTTATGTATCAGTAGCAGTTTCAATCATACGTGTGATAATTGAAATTGCGATAGTCACTCCGGAAAAATTGCCAAAACTCATTATGCCTTTTCTGGTATTATTTGGATTTATGGCACTAACCTCCATTATTTTCTTTTATTTTATTTCAAAGGAAGCAAGTGAAAACGAAGTACCGGAACCAAAAAATCCGGCGCAGTTAAAAAGTTCGTTGGTTTTTGGATTGCTATACGCTCTGATTCTTCTCGCTGTAGCTTTTGTGGAAGATACATTTGGCGATAGCGGACTTTATTTGTTGTCAATCATAGGAGGACTGGCAAAAAAGGATGCGATTACGCTTTCTTTGGCACAATCTATAAAGTCAGGAATGGCTACGGAATTGGGATGGAGGTTAATTATGACAGGCGTGTTGTCAAATTTTGCTTTTAAAATTGTGCTGACCTACATGATGGGAAGCCGCAAACTGGCTAAACTGGTTACGGCAACATTTTCAGTAGCAATTGTAGTAGGTTTGCTGCTTATGTGGTTGTGGCCGGAAAACTGGCACTTTTAAAAACTATTTAAAAAGTCCGTGCAATTCGGCATCCACACGATTAATTACTTCGCCCAAATGTTCCGGATTGTTTACAAAATCTATTTTGTCCACATCCACAATAAGTAATTTCCCCTTGTCGTATTCGTGAATCCAGGCTTCATAGCGTTCATTAAGTCTGTTTAAATAATCAATGCTGATGGAAGTTTCATATTCGCGACCGCGTTGGTAAATTTGTTTCACCAAATTGGGAACCGTGCTTCGTAAATAAATAAATAAATCGGGAGATTCTGAAACGCGTTCCATCAGTTCAAATAACGAACAGTAATTTTCATAAACCCGCTTGGACATTAACCCCATGGCGTGTAAATTCGGAGCGAAAATATAAGCGTCTTCATAAATCGTTCGATCTTGAATAATGTTTTTGTTTTTCTCCCGTATTTCAATAATCTGACGAAAACGGCTGTTTAAAAAATAAATTTGAAGATTAAAGGACCACCGTTCCATTTGATTGTAAAAATCATCTAAATAAGGATTGTCATCTACATCTTCATAATGCGGTTCCCATTTGTAATGTTTTGAAAGCAATCCTGTAAGCGTGGTTTTTCCAGAACCGATATTTCCGGCAATAGCAACGTGCATGATTAATTTTTATTAGGAAGTGTAAGTTTAAAAGTATGTAAAATTTTTCCGTCGTAAATATAAAGCAATTCTTTCGACAGGTGTAAATCTTTAATGTTCATCTCCGGCAAGTTTAATGGAATTGGTTCAGAAAGTTTCTTTGATTTCTGTAATGAAAAATCGACAATAAGGTGTAAAGTATTGTCTTTTCTTAAAACGATATTCGCATTTTCTTGAACAACGGCGTCGTAATTCGAGACTTGAATTTCATTTAGAAAGCTCCCGTAAACGTTATAGGCTCGTAATTTGTTTGGCGTTAATGCAAAACAATAATTAAAATTACTGACCATCGAAATTAATTGACCGGAAAAAGGTTGCGAAACGGTTTTTTTTGTACGCTGTGTGTAGTTATAAAGTTCCAACTGCTGGCTGTCTAAATTAAATATCCACAAACTGTTGTTTCCGGCAGTTGTTGCAGCTCCGATATTTAAAAATGGCGAAGTCATGTTAAAATTTATGCGCTGAATTTCATTCAATTTGTTATCTAACAAAACCACCGTATTGGTATCTTGGAAAAACACTACAATCTTAAGCGGATTAATAATATCCACAGAAGTTATACGCCCCAATTGGAGGTCGTTGAATACAAAGTTTCCGTCAGTACCTTGCTTGTGTAAGATGCGATTTTTCAAAAAATATAGATGATTGTATTGATCCACACCGATGAAACGATCTGCATTTAGTGGAAGCGTATTGGATAACGACAATTCTTGACCTTGTAAAATGGATGAAAATAAAAGAAAGAATAAAACGACAAATTTCATTTTAAATATTTCCGATTCTTAGCGAAGTTACGAGAATCAGTGAAATTACACTTTTCTTTTTTTAAAAATAAAAATTTTATGGAGTCATGCGGCCTAATGTTTGGTTTTTAAGAATATTTCAAGTCGTATTTTTAAAATTTGCTTTTCTAAATCTTTACTTTTGTGTTTCAATTTAAAATTAAAACAATATGAAAAAGTTTTACATATTTCTTTCCTTACTATTAATCAGCACAATAGGAACCGCACAATATGTTTCTCCGGGAACAGGCGTTTCCTTGAGCTTAGACGATATTTCAGTGGCAAGTCCAACCACAATCACAGTCAATCAGAGTGCATATACAATCCATGAAAATATCACCATCGCTGTATCAGACACGCTTTTAATTGATACAGATATTGAAGTTTTGATGGATGAAGCTGTGTTAATGACCATTCAAGGTGTTTTTATAGTCGATTCACAAGATGTAATTTTTACGGCATCAGATGCCACACTTCCATACGACGGATTCCGATTTGAAGAAGGTTCCAGCATTGCCATTCGTAATTCTGTTTTTGAAAATGGAGGAGGTCTGCGTGTACTTACCGAGGATTTTCTGGTAGAATATAGCGTTTTTGAAAATATTGTGGGCGGAGGAGCAACCACCAGTGCCGTGATTCAGCTTTCGCGCGGAATTCCCGTGATTCAGCACAACATTTTTATGAATAATGAGATTCCTGCAGTGGGCTCGGCTGCAAATGCTGCAGTTTCTCCATATATTTTTGATAATATTTTATTGGATAACAATTTGGAAAATTCCAACCGACCGCAAATTAATTTAGGAACTTCCCGTTCGGATGTGCCGACGATTATAAAACAAAATATAATTATCGGAAATGCAAATACATTTATGGCAGGCGGTGTGGCTGTAGCCAATTTGGTAGGAGGATCGTTAATCGCTGAAATTTCAGATAATCTGATTGCCGATAACCGATATGGAATAACAGTAATCGGACCTTCTGATGATGTAAAAATATTTGACAATATCCTGGAATCCAACAATACACAAAATTTACCGATGCAAGGAGGAAGCGGAATTTCTTTAAGCTCGGGAGCAGGTGGAAATCCGGTGCAGGTTTACGGAAATGAATTCAGAGAAAACTTATGGGGAATTACCGTAATTAACTCATTGATTAATTTGGGAGACAACAACGGAAATCCCGGAGGAAATATTTTTGCCGATAACGGAAACAACGGAGAAGTTTACGCGCTTTATAACAATTCTTCTTTTCCGATTATGGCGTTGCACAACTGTTGGATAGAAGGACAATTAAGCACAACAGATGATGTGGAAGATGTTATTTTTCACGCTTTTGATGATGCCACCTTGGGTGAAGTCACATATGACCCTTTTATTTGCAGCTTATTAGACACGGAAACTTTTGCAGCAGAAACATTTTCATTTTATCCAAATCCTGCCACAGAAACCATTTACTTTAACAATACAGCAGCATTTGACAGCTTGCAAATTTACGATATGGGCGGACGCTTAATTTCATCTGAAACAATTCATCCGGGCGAAAATTCAGTGAACATGAATTTAAATTCAGGGTTGTATCTCATAAAATTCTTTAACAATTCCACACAAGTAACAAAAAAACTGATGATAGAATAAGAATTTATTTTTCAGCCATTTAAAACCTTAATTCATCATCGCGAATTAAGGTTTTTTTATTGATTATTATCAATCCTAACTCGTACTAAAAACTGTAATTTTGCATGACAAAAATGAAAAAATTAAAATGAAAAATACTGCTACTTTAGAATTGTCAGAAGAAGAAATGAGAGCTTATGGTTATAAAGTAATAGATGCAATCGTAACTCATTTTGTAACGCAACATGAAAAACTGCCGGTAGTTTCGGGAACACGTGAAGAAATGGAACAACTGTTTTTAAAGGAACCTCCGGCAAATGCTACAAATCCTGAAGAAGTTTTAGATTTCGTCGTCAATAATATTATGACCAACAGCAATATTGTGTCCCATCCAAAATCGTATTCATTTGTTCCGGGACCGTCCAATTTTATTAGTGCTATGGCCGATGCACTGGCAGCAGGATTTAATATTTTCTCGGGAGGATGGCAAGCCTCGCCTGCAGCGGCAGCCATGGAAATAAATTCGTTAAACTGGTTGCTTCGTATTTTTGGATTTCCTCAAAAACGAGGTGGCGGAATTTTTACCAGCGGCGGCTCGATGGCAAATTTGACCGCATTAATTACGGCAAGAAATGTAAAATGTGGAGACAATTATGAAAAAGCAATAATCTACCTCTCCGATCAGGCACATTCTTCAAATATCAAAGCAATTCGGATGCTTGGATTTAAAAAAGAACAAATTCGAATTATTCCAACCGATGGAGAATTTAAATTTTCATTAATTAAATTAAAAAATGCCATTGCTAAAGACCGATTGGAAGGATTTCATCCGTTTTGTTTGATTGCAACTGCCGGAACAACAAATACGGGAACAGTTGATCCGTTAAATGAATTGGCGGAAGTATGTAAGAAAGAAGACATTTGGTTTCATATTGATGGAGCTTATGGAGGATTTGCAATTCTTTCGCCCTTGGGAAAACCGTTGTTAAAAGGAATCGAGAAAGCAGATTCGTTAACCATCGATCCTCATAAATGGTTGTATCAACCCTACGAACTCGGTTGTTTGTTGGTTCGGAATCACCATTGGCTGAAAGGAACTTTTACCGAAAAACCCGAATATCTTCGCGATATTGAAGGGAACACTTCGGAAATCAATTTTTATGACCACGGTATCGAATTGACAAGACGGTTTCGTGCATTGAAATTTTATATGTCCTTAAAAACCTTCGGTCTCAATGAGTTTAAAGACGCCATTTCGTATAACATTAAACTTGCAGAAAACGTTGAAGAATATTTAAGGCAAAGCCCTCATTGGGAAGTGGTTTCTCCGGCAACTTTAGCAGTGATTAGTTTCAGATATCACCCCATCGATAGCGGAATGACAGAAAATCAACTGGATGCATTAAACCAATACATTTCAGAGAAAGTAGTGGAATCTAAAGAAGCATTGTTGGTAACGACTATTTTAAATAATCAGGTTGTACTCCGAATGTGTTTAATCAATCCGAGGACAACTATGGAAGATGTGAAAGAAACACTGGCGCTTTGTGAAAAATTCGCTACTGAAGGAATGAAGAAAATTTAATTGTATGCTTAAAGTATTATAAATAAAAAAACCGTCTTACTCGAAATTGGAATAAGACGGTTTTTTCATTTTGTATTAGATGATGTTATTTAAAAAGGTCGTCAGAAACAGCGTTGTTTAATTCAATATTCTGAACGGTAATTTTTAATGTTTGTGGTCCAACGGTTTGTTCCAATTTGAAAGGCACTTTAATTCCGTCAACGGTTTTGTAATCATCAAAAGTAATGACAGATTGAAGATTTTGTCCCATCATTTCAAACGTGGTCACAGATTGGGTTAACAATCCGGATTCTTTATCGTAATAGTGTTCTGTATTCCCGCCAAAAGTAATTACATACGCAGGTTTTCCGTCAACATCTTCCATACGAACCAAGGTTGCTTTTTCAGGGAATAACTCTTTAAAAGGATGTGCATTTGTTTTGGCTTCTTTAATTTCATCTTCGCCCATTTCCGTACGAACACCTTGAGCCATTTGATATCCTTTTTCTCCGTCAAAAACTTCTTTTTGAATAACCATTTCTCCCATCGAAAGTGTCATTAACGATTGTCCTTTCGAAGTGTTTACGGTTTTCATGTTTAGTTGCATGCCTTGAACTTCTGCAACTGCATCCATTTCCATGGTTTTAATTCCTTCAACAGCTTTTTTGCCGCCAATGGCTTTAATATAATTGTCGAGAACAGTTTTTGCAGTGACTCCGGATTCGATAGCTTGATTGAAAACCGGCTCGGAAGTACTGTTTGCAAATCTGTCAAAGTACATTACAGGAATGGGTTTTCCGTTTAAATTTTTCAAGGATTTTAACCCGTCTAAAACTTCTGAACCTTTACCTACAATCACAATTCGCAAATTGTCTTCTTTAAAATATTTTTTGGCTACACGCATGACATCTTCGGCGGTTACGGCATTAATTTTTCTGAGGAAATTTTCATAGAAATCATCAGAAAGATTTTGTGTTTTTATCCGAAGCGCATAATTTGCCACAGTTTCTGGACGTTCCAATGCCAAAACAAAATCCCCGGTAAATTTTGCTTTTACGCGATTGAGTTCTCCGGGTGTGACTTTTTTCTCGCGAATGTTTCTGATTTCTTTCAAAATTTCAACAACAGCACTATCTGTTACCGCATTTCGTACTTGCGTAACAGCATTGAAATTTGAAATGTATTTGTCAGCAGGAATGGAAGATCTTGCACCATATGTCCATCCGTGTTTCTCGCGAAGATTCATGTTTAAAAAGCTGTTGAAATCGCCACCTAATATGCGATTGGCAACAAGCACGGGAAAATAATCCGGGTGACTCATTTTTAAATCGACAAGATTCATAACAGCAATTTCCGACTGAACCGCATTGGGCATGTCTACGAAATTAATTTGCGTGTATTGAACATCCTTGGGATCGGAATAGGAAACCGAAGGAATAGTTTTTCTTTGCCAATCAGTGAAATTTTCCGAAATAAGATATCTAACCCGATTGTAATCCACATCACCAACTACTACCAAATAAGCATTGTTTGGATTGTAAAAGTTGTTGTAATATTGTTTTACATCATTTAAGGTTAGTTTTTCAACCTTCTCAATAGTCGTAAATTCTCCTTTTGGATGTCCCGAGCCATAAACCAAAGCATCTTGTACGCGACTTGCAATTGCAGGAACATCTCTTTCGCTCAGTCTTAAACTTTCAATAAGTTTTGCTTTTTCTTTTTCAAATTCTTCTTCTGTAAAAAGCGGATTGATGATGGCATCCGACATCAATTCAATGATGCGCTGTGTAAAATCTGATAATCCTTGTGCATAAGCGCTTTCATTTCCAAAATAAATGGAAACTCCCATATAATCGACTTCTTCATTAAAATCATCTTTACTGATAGAAGTGGTTCCATTTCCCATCATTGCCGAAAACAAACTTTCAACTCCGGCTTTTTCTCCCGATGCGTGAAGAGGATTGTCAATCAATAATTGAAAACGAACGTGAGGAAGTTTGTTGTTCTCTACAATGAGAACCGTCATTCCGTTTTCCATTGTAAACGTTCGAGGTTCGGAGAGGTTTACAGTAGGTGCAGGTCCCGGTGCGGGCTGTTTGCTTCGGTCAATTTGCGCTGTGGAAACAGTAAAAGCAAAAAGTCCCAAAAGAAATAAAGAAATATATTTTTTCATCGTTATGTGTTTCAAATTGTATTAATTGTCGTTTTTAGGAAGATAATCAAGAACCAAACGTTGATTGGAGTTCAGGTATTTTCTCGCCACTTCGCGAATTTCTTCCCGTGTGATCGATTTATAAATCTCAAGCTCCGTATTAATAAGGTTGGTATCTCCGTATAAGGTGGCATAAGTCGCTAAAGAATGTGCAATGCCTTCAAATGATGAGTTGGCACGCACAAAATTATTGCGATAAATATTTTGTAGTTTTTCGTACTCGCGCTCAGAAATCAGCTCGGTTTTTAACCGATCCATTTCAGCATCAATTTCTTGTGTCAATGTTTCCAATGAGGTGTTTCCCATCGGAAGTGCAAGGGTGATATAGCTTCCGTAATCTTCTTGGCTAAAATTGATAGCGCCTACTTGAAGTGCAATTTTCTTTTCATCGACCAGACGTTTGTGAAGTCTGGAACTCTTTCCTTGGCTTACCAAAGTAGAAATCATATCGAGCACATACGCGTCGCGTTCTTTCATTGATGGTGTACGATAGGCGTGAAGCAACATCGGAACCTGAATGTTCGGATCGTACCAAGTTGCTTTTATTTCGGAAGTGATGGGGTCTTCCTTAATATTCGGTTGAACGACTTCCGGACCTCGCGGGATGCTTCCGAAATAATCCTGAATCATTTTTTTTACTTTGGGTTTGTCAATATCACCGGCAACTACCAAAGTGGCATTGTTGGGACCGTAGAATTTTTTGAAAAATTCTAAAAACTCATCCAAAGTGGCTGCGTCTAAATCTTCCATCTCGCCAATCGTGGTCCAGCGATACGGGTGTTTTTTAAACAAGTTTTCTTTAATGGCTTTTAAAATTTGTCCGTACGGTTGATTGTCCACACGCAAACGTTTTTCTTCTTTTACCACTTCGTTTTGGGTGTCCACGCCAATTTGGTTGATGATTGGATGGAGCATACGCTCGCTTTCCATCCACAAACCGAGTTCCACATTGTTTGAGGGGAAAATTTCGTAATAATACGTACGGTCGTCTGAAGTGTTTGCATTATTTGTTCCGCCGTTTGCAGAAACAATCTCAAACCAGCTTCCGCGTGCTATATTTTCTGTTCCTTCAAAAAGAAGGTGTTCAAAAAAGTGAGCAAATCCGGATCTTCCCGGCGTTTCATTCTTGGCTCCTACATGATACATAACCGAAGTTACAACTACCGGAGCTGAATTGTCCTGATGAAGAATCACACGCAGCCCGTTTGCCAGGTTGTATTCCTCAAATGTTACGTGTTGCGCTTGAATGCTGATCAAACTTGATAAGACAAGCAATGCGGTGAGGGTTATTTTTCTCATTGATATTGATTAAATTCTTAAAATTGAAAATTAGAGCAAAATTATAAATAAATATGATTCCGAAATTGACAATCTTGGGTTTTAGCAAAAATTATGTCAAAAATAGAATATTATAGCGATAAATTTTTCTTAAAGGTAAAAATACCCTGTTTTAAAAATCGTATCTTCGAAAACATTACGGATATCCTATTAAAACAGCAATCACATGAAATCAATTTCAATAAAATACGGATTTTGGACAGGAGTTGCACTAATTGCTTACTTTTTGGTGTTACGGCTCGTTAATTTACATGAATATGTTGTATTGAGTGCAGTAAACGGAATTATCTTTGGACTGGGAATTTATTATACCATTCGTGCCGTTCAAGAAGATGTTTCCAATAAAGAATATGAGGTTGGGTTTGCTTCCGGAATGACTTCCGGTTCGATAGCGACCGGACTTTTAACGCTCTTTATGGCAGTTTATATGTATCAAATTGACCCGGAATTTTCCCAAACAGTGATGGAACGATGGAATATGGAGGAGAGCTTAAGCACCTCGATGCTAGTGCTTGCAATTCTCACAATGGGTGCCGCTACCACCTTAGTGCTTACGTTGACAATTATGCAATTACTAAAACCTTCGTGGAATACTAAAGAAGGAGAAAAACACACCTTGCGATAATTATTAAATTCATTTTGGTAGTTTGTTAGCTATGTATTATATTTGCAACCCCTTAAGAATATTTTTCTATTAATTAAGGGTAAGCAAAGTATAATCATTTATTTAATCGAATCGCTATGTTCGCAATTGTAGAGATAGCAGGGCAGCAATTTAAAGTTGCGAAAGACCAAAAAATATTTGTTCATCGTTTGCCTGAAGAAGAAGGTGCATCTGTTTCATTTGACAATGTCCTTTTGGTGAATGACGACTCAAATATTCTTGTTGGCGCCCCGGCTATAGAAGGTGCACTAGTAAGTGCCAAGGTGTTGAAACACCTGAAAGGAGATAAAGTTATTGTCTTCAAAAAGAAAAGAAGGAAAGGATACCGTGTGAAAAACGGTCACCGTCAATTGCTTTCTCAAATTGTAATTGAAGGAATTAATCTACCAAAAGGTTCTAAAAAAGAAACTTCAAAGACCACAGAAGCATAAATTAAACAATTTTAAACTAGAATAAAATGGCTCACAAAAAAGGAGTTGGTAGTTCCAAAAACGGTCGCGATTCCGAATCGAAACGCCTTGGAGTGAAAGTTTTCGGAGGACAAACTGTTGTAGCAGGAAATATCATCGTAAGACAAAGAGGAAACAAACACCATCCGGGTGAGAACGTATATGGTGGAAAAGATCATACCCTTCACGCAAAAGTGAATGGAATCGTAAAGTTTACGAAGAAAAAAGACAATAAAAGTTATGTGTCTGTAGTTCCGCACGCAGAAGCATAAATTTTAAGTGGATATTTTATAAAAAAACGTTGCTTTGAAAAAAGTAACGTTTTTTTGTTTTAAAGGATCTTTAAAATCAACTTTGATACGTGAAAATATCGGTTTGATGAATTAATTAGAAATTCAGAAAGTGTATCTTTGGCGAGAATCAAAAACGTATCGCTATGTATCAACCACTTCAAACAATCCACTCTATTTTAGCTTACATTGTTGTTTTTATCGTTCTCATCGCTGTATTAAATGCGATTGCAGGGACGGTAACAAAAAGACCTTTTTTACCGAAAGACAAAAAACTGGCGTTGTATGCACTAATTGCAGTTCATATACAATTCCTGGTGGGTATTATAACCTATGTGATTTCTCCCCTTGCATTAAAAAACATTCAAAATTCCGGAATGGGAACGGTGATGAAAGATTCACTTTCTCGACTTTATGCAATTGAACATCCCTTGATGATGTTAATTGGGGTAATCTTAATAACCATCGGATATTCCTCACATAAAAACAAAGAGCTTCCCGGTAAAAAATTTAAAACACTGATGATTTACTATTTAATAGGTTTTATACTAATTCTCAGTAGAATTCCATGGGCGCAATGGTTTTCTTAATTTAAAGTATTAAATAAATAGAACTTTCAAAAGGCAATTGGTTGTTAATCAATTGCCTTTATTAATAAGACATAAACCGGAAAATGATCACTGTATCCGCCGGTAAATCCATTTACAAATGCCCGATACGGATATCCTTTGTATTGCCCTCTCGGGTTTTGAAGGTATTTTTTATTGAAAATTCCTGCTTTGTGTAATCGATAAGAACTGTAGTCATCTTTTTTTGCCAATTCAGAGCTAAGGATGATTTGATCAAAAAGATTCCATCCGTCTCTGTAGGCAAGTGTTCCTTGTCCTTTCTTGAACATGGCTTCCATCGGATTGTAAAGTTCTTTCATGTTTAAGTCTTCTCTTGAACTTTTGGCTTGTAATACTTCTTTAATGCTTATATTGTTGGGGTCGTCGTTAAAATCACCCATATTGATGATTTTGGCATACGGATCTTCACTAAATAATGAATCAATGATGTGCATATTTAATTCTGCGGCTTTTAATCTGCCCGGACGGCTTCGCTGTTCTCCGCCCGAACGAGACGGCCAGTGATTGACAATAAAGTGCATTCTTTCGCCGTCCATTACGCCGCTAACTAAAAGTTGATCGCGGGTGTAAATTCTTTTGTCGGGATCCAAAGTATTGTAAATCAACAATTCATATGAGGTGTGTCCGGTTGGTTGAAAAATTCCTTTTCGATAAAGCAAGGCAACATCAATACCCCTTCTGTCGGGACTGTCGTAATGAATGATGCCGTAATTGTATTTTCGCAATGCTGGTTGATTGACAAGATCTTCCAAAACACGAAGGTTTTCAACTTCACACAATCCGATGACAGTTGGTGCTTGTTGGGTTTCATCATATCCAATTTCAGAAATAACCTTTGCTATATTTTTTAGTTTTTCATTATAGTGTTCTTCTGTCCATCGATTTTTTCCTTCAGGAGTCCATTCTTCATCAAAAATAGATTCGTCGCGTTCGTAATCAAAGAGATTTTCTACATTGTAAAAAGCGACGGTGTTAACTTTAAATTTTTGCTTTTGAGCTGTTGCACTCAGGTTCGCAAGCAGGAAAACAAGCGCAACTTTAAATAAATTTTTCATTTCAACGAGGTGTGATTTTTTAAAAATAACAAGTTATAAAATCAAGGTCAAAAATACTTAATTCATTTTAAAACTGTAGTTTTGTACTCGTTTTAATTTATTAGTCAAAGACATAATGAACAAAATCATGTTATCAATTTTCACTGTGTTTTTAATGAGTTTTATAGCTCATTCACAAGATTCAGTGATTAAAGGAAAGGTTGTTGATGCCTATTCTAATGAGCCTGTCCCGGGAGTCTTAATTGATGTTCAGGGAGTTGGTTATCAGACAGAAACTGATGCCACAGGAAGTTTTGAATTATCGGGGAATATTCCGCCCGGTGATCAAACTTTAGTAATTTCAAAAGATGGATACAACACGCTGTTTATGCCCGTTTCCATAAATCCGGGAGAAACTCTTGAACTCGCTTCTATCTTTATTGTAATTGATATTGCTGAAGTGGAAACTCAAATAGGAATAATTAGTCTTTCTGAAGAACAACTGGATGAAGACGAAGGAACCTCTAACAATGTTTCCGGATTGCTTCAAGCTTCGCGCGATGTTTTTTTAAATGCTGCATCCTACGATTTTAGCGCTACTTTTTTCAGACCCAGAGGGTATAACAGTGAAAATGGAAAGGTGTTGATTAATGGATTGGAAATGAACAAGTTGTTTGATGGCCGTCCGCAATGGGCAAATTGGGGCGGATTGAATGACGCTCAAAGAAATCAGGAGTTCTCCATGGGAATGACTCCAAATGATTACACTTTCGGAGATTTGGCAGGAAGTACCAACATTATTATGAGAGCATCACAATACAGAGAAGGCGGGAGGGTATCGTATGCGATGGGCAACAGAAGTTACCGTGGTCGTGTGATGGCATCCTATAACAGTGGACTGCTTCAAAACGGCTGGGCATATTCCGTGCTTGCTTCCCGCAGATATGCGAATGAAGGATACAGAGAAGGAACGCTTTATGATGCGAATTCTTTTTACGTTTCTGTCGAAAAAAGATTCAATAACAATCACAGTTTAAATTTTACAGCGTTCTATACGCCTAACAGACGTGGAAAATCTTCCGCGAATACGCAAGAAGTTTACGATTTAAAAGGAACCCGGTACAATTCATATTGGGGATATCAAAATGGAGATATGCGAAATTCCAGAATCCGAAATATTTCCGAACCTGTATTTATGTTGAATCACTATTGGAACATCACTTCCAAAACCGATTTAAACACCAATATCGGCTATCAAATCGGACATATCGGCGACAGCAGATTGGGATATGACAATGCACCAAACCCCGATCCTTCGTATTATCAAAAACTTCCGAGCTTTTTCCTGGCGAACGGTCCAAATTACGAAGGGGCTTACCGCGCTTACGACAAATTTGTAAATGACGGGCAGATTGACTGGCATAATATCTATGAAACCAATATCCTCTATGGCGGAACGTCTCGTTATTACTTATACGAAGACCGTAAAGATGACAGTCAATTATCGGCTAACACTATTTTAAACAGTCATCTTACCGATAACATTCAGTTGACGGCAGCCGTAAATTACAGAAAACTCAATTCGCACAATTATGCAAAAATGATTGACTTGTTGGGAGGAAACGGATATTTGGATATCGACAGTTTTAACCAGGGAGATCAAGCACAAAATGATTTAAATAATCCGGATAGAATTATTGGAGAAGATGATGAGTTTAAATATAGCTATGAACTGGATGCTACTACCATCGATGGTTTTGTACAGGCTCAATTTTCCTATTCGCTCTTTGATTTTTACATAGCCGGAAAATATGCGCAAACATCTTATCAACGAAATGGATTGTACCGAAACGGTTCCTATCCTGATGGGAACGATTCTTACGGGAAAAGTGAAAAATTAGACTTTTCAACCTATGGTGCTAAAGGAGGTATTACCTATAAAATTACAGGGCAACACGCCATTACGCTTAACGGAAGTTATTTTACAAATCCGCCTTCGATGCGAAATTCCTTTTCCAATGCACGTCAAAATAACATGACTGTGATTGACCTAAAGGAAGAAACGAATATGAATGTCGATGCAAGTTATATTTTCCGAACCCCATTAATTAAAGTAAGATTAACCGGATATTACTCCTTGTTGCAGGACGGTACGGACATTTCGTTTTTCTATGCCGACGGAATTTCCATTCAGGGAAGATCGTCAACAACTGCCTTTGTTCAGGAAGTATTGACAGATATTCATAAACGAAATGTAGGAGCGGAATTGGGAATTGAAGCACAAGTGACTCCAACAATCAAATTAAAAGGAGCTGCCGCTTATGGTCAAAACATCTATGAAAATAATCCGGAGTTGTATATCACTTCGGATGATTTTGTCGATCCACAATTCTTCGGAAAATCATATTTGAAAAATTATCACGTGGCAGGCGGTCCTGAACAAGCTTATCAAATTGGTTTTGAATATCGCGATCCTGCTTTTTGGTGGTTTGGTGTAACGGCAAATTACTTTTCTCACGGTTACATAGATGTGTCCCCATTGGCACGAACGCGAAACTTTTATACCGATACTGACGGCATGCCTTTTAGTAATTACGATGAAACACTGGCGCGGGAAATGTTGAAACAAGAAAGATTTGACGATTATATGCTCGTCAATTTGGTAGGAGGAAAATCGTGGAGAGTCGGACGCGATTATTTTGTCGGATTTTTCGCAAGTATAAGCAACATTTTTAATCAAGAATATAAAACCGGTGGATTTGAGCAAGGGCGAAATGCAAATTATCAAACATTGTCCAACGATATGTCAAATGACACGCGAGTTTTTGGACCTAAATATTGGTATGGCTACGGAGCCAATTATTATATAAACGTTTACTTTAGATTTTAAATAAAAAAGAATTAATTTTATAAAGATGAAAAAAAATCAAAACATCAAAATACTAAGCATTTTGCTTTTTATGGGAATCCTAATCACGTCTTGTGTTCAAGATGATGACTTTGATGTTCCTCCGATAAATATGGAGGAACCTGATGTGGAAGTGAATACCACGATTGGAACAGTAAAAGAAATGTACAAAGGTTTTGAACCGGTTATCATAGAAACAGGAGACGGTTCCTCAAGAGAAATGTATTTGGAAGGCTATGTATCTTCCGATGATGAAAGCGGAAATATTTACAAACAACTTTTTATTCAAGATGCTCCTGAAAATCCAACTGCGGGAGTTGTTATTTCGACGCATTCAACCGATTTATACACCAAATTCGGAGCCGGTCAAAAAATATATTTTCGAGTAGACGGACTTTATATAGGTGAATTTGCCGGATTGCCAACCATCGGAATCCGTGAAGGTTCAGAAGTAGGACGAATGGAAATTCCGGATTTTGAGAACAGAATCCTTCGCTCTACAGAAAAAGTGGAAATTGTTCCTACGGTGATTACAATGAATCAATTGGGGGATCCTTCCAAGCTTGCTACATTGATTAAACTCGAAGGAGTTCAGTTTACCGATGATTTAATTGGAGCGTACTACGGAAACATTGACGATACCTTTAGCGTAAACAGATTTGTTGAGGATTGTGACGGAAATCGTGTGATTTTACGAAACAGTGGTTTCTCTGATTTTAAAAACTTTCCGCTTCCCACCGGAAATGGAAGCCTTACAGCGCTGTTAAGTATTTTTGGCAATGATTCGCAACTTTTGATTCGCGATACCGATGATGTTCAAATGGACGGGGATCGATGCGGACAAGGTGGAGGAACAAATCCCGGAGACGGAATGCCGATTCCTTTTACAGAAAACTTTGAAAATCATGCGGCCGGAGTTGGCGAAAATGTAAACTTGCCGGGATGGACAAACGTAAATGTAAACGGAGGAACCCGAAAATGGGAAGTGCGCGAGTTCAGCAGCAACAAATATGCTCAAACATCAGCATATAACGTTAATCAAGATCCTTATGAAGTATGGTTAATTACGCCGGGTGTGATTTTGCCTTCAGGTTCGGCTCCGAAATTAAGTTTTGAAACCAATGACGGACATTACAATGGCGATGCATTAACCGTAAAAATAAGTACAGATTTTACAGGAGATGTCAACGCAGCTACATGGACCAATCTAAATGCCACTATCTCTTCAGGTCATAGCAGTGGATACGGAGATTCATTCACTCCTTCCGGAGAAATTGATCTTTCCGCTTATGCAGGACAAACCGTGTATGTTGCTTATCAATATCTCGGATCTCCAAATGGAACCACGACCACTTATCAGATTGACAATGTGAAAATTGCCGAATAGTTTTAAACGGGATACTATAAATGAAGTAAAAAGGCTTGGAGAAATTCAAGTCTTTTTATTTTAAGCACCACGAATATTCGTTAGGAAATAGACTCAAAATAATTCTGCAATCAGTTGCAAACCCTTATTTTTGCACGAATTTTTAAATGAATTTATTATGCTCACAAGGTTTGACGTGCTTATAGAAATACCAAAAGGAAGCCGTAACAAGTATGAATATGATTTTGAATTACATAAAATCCGTTTTGACAGAATGCTTTTCAGCAGTATGATGTATCCTGCGGATTACGGATTTATCCCTGAAACATTAGCGCAAGACGGCGATCCGTTAGATGTACTGGTTCTGGGGCACGAACCTACTTTCCCGATGTGTGTGATGGAAGTAAAACCCATTGGAGTTTTCCATATGGCGGATGAAAAAGGACCGGATGAAAAGATTATTTGCGTTCCGATGTCTGACCCGATTTGGAATTCGTTAAATGATCTCGCCGATTTGAATCCGCACTTAATAAAGGAAATCGAACACTTCTTTAAAGTCTATAAAGATTTAGAGAAAAAGCGTGTCGATGTAGGCGGTTGGGGCGATGCAAAAGAAGCTGTCAGCATCTATCACAAATGTGTGGAACGCTATAAAACCACGGCAGATGCAAATGGTAAATTTACAATAAAACAGTAAATAAGCAAACGTTCTTGTTGCGTTGACGCAGGATTCATAAGAATTATAGATTCTTGTTTCTTTTTCCATTTCAATATCGAAATGATTTTAACTACTTTTGTTGTCTTAAAATCTAAAACAACTAAATCATAAATAATGGAAAAGAACATCATCTTTCTTCCCATCATCTTGTCTGTGTTGGGACTTCTATTCATGCTCGTTCGCATGAACTGGGTAAAAAAACAACCTGCCGGTAACGAGCGCATGCAATCCATATCAAAAAGTATAAAAGAAGGTGCGCTTGCTTTTTTAAATGCAGAATACCGACTGCTGGTAATATTTGTAATTATTGCAGCAGTCCTTTTATATTTCGTGTCTACTATGGTAGATACTACAAGCTGGATGATTGTTCCTGCGTTTATTTTTGGTGCCTTGTTTTCTGCTTTGGCAGGAAATATCGGAATGCGCATTGCCACGGATGCCAATGCCCGAACCGCTGAAGCCGCAAAAACCTCACTTCCACAAGCTTTAAAAGTATCTTTTGGAGGCGGAACCGTTATGGGATTAGGCGTAGCCGGTTTGGCCGTACTCGGATTAAGCTTGTTCGCACTGTTTTTTATCGGTCAATTTATAACCGGAGATTCTTCAAATTTTTACAATGAGATGACCGTCGTGCTTGAAGCATTGGCCGGATTTTCACTGGGTGCCGAAAGCATTGCGTTGTTTGCGCGCGTTGGAGGAGGTATTTATACAAAAGCCGCAGATGTTGGAGCAGACTTGGTGGGAAAAGTTGAAGCGGGAATTCCGGAAGATGACCCCCGAAATCCGGCGACAATAGCCGATAACGTAGGAGACAATGTCGGCGATGTGGCAGGAATGGGCGCGGACTTGTTTGGAAGCTACGTGGCGACCGTATTGGCGGCAATGGTTCTTGGAAATTACGTGATTCGAGATATTGCCGATACAAGCGGAACAGCATTTTCCGACAGTTTCAATAATATGGGACCTGTTTTATTGCCTTTGGTAATTGCCGGCGTGGGAATTTTGGCTTCGGTAATCGGAACTTTCTTTGTGAGTGTAAAAAATAACGAAGCACGTGAAGCTCAAGTTCAAAAATCTTTAGATACCGGAAATTGGACTGCGATTATCCTGACGCTCATCGCCAGTTTCTTTTTAATTCAGTGGATGCTTCCCGAAACCATGACAATGAAATTTTTTGGAGAAGGAACAAGAGAAATACCTTCCATGAATGTTTTCTGGACTGCCTGTATCGGACTTGCCGTGGGAGCATTGATTTCAGTAGTAACAGCATATTATACGAGTATTGGTAAAAAACCGGTCATGAGCATTGTTGAAAATTCATCAACCGGAGCAGCAACCAATATCATCGCAGGTCTTTCTGTCGGAATGATGTCCACGTTCACTTCGGTAATTTTATTTGCTGCCGCTATTTTTGGTTCCTACGAATTGGCAGGATTTTACGGAGTGGCTTTGGCTGCATCGGCGATGATGGCAACCACCGGAATGCAATTGGCTATTGATGCCTTTGGCCCGATTGCCGATAATGCCGGAGGTATTGCAGAAATGAGCGAATTGGATCCGCAGGTTCGCGAACGTACCGATATTCTTGATTCTGTAGGAAACACCACCGCAGCGGTTGGAAAAGGGTTTGCAATTGCTTCGGCAGCATTAACCGCTTTGGCACTTTTTGCAGCGTACGTGACTTTTACCGGAATTAACGGGATTAATATTTTTCGCGCCGATGTGTTGGCAATGTTGTTCGTAGGTGGAATGATTCCTGTGGTGTTTTCTGCGATGGCTATGAAATCTGTAGGAAAAGCGGCGATGGAGATGGTTAAAGAAGTGCGCCGACAGTTCCGAGAAATTCCCGGAATTATGGAAGGAACTGCAAAACCCGAATATGCCAAATGTGTCGATATTTCTACTCAAGCGGCCCTACGCGAAATGATTTTACCCGGATTGCTGACTTTGGTCACACCTGTAGTTATCGGTTTCTTGTTCGGAGCAGAACCTCTTGGAGGTTATATGGCAGGAGTTTGTGTCAGTGGTGTGATGTGGGCGATTTTTCAAAACAATGCCGGAGGCGCGTGGGACAATGCCAAAAAATCATTTGAATCCGGGGTGATGATTAACGGGGAAAAGGTTCATAAAGGAAGTGAAGCACACAAAGCGGCAGTTACCGGAGATACTGTGGGAGATCCTTTTAAAGACACTTCCGGACCTTCCATGAATATTCTTATCAAACTCACGTGTCTGGTCGGATTGGTTCTAGCCCCGATTCTTGGGGAAATGGAGGCAGAAAAACGCACTTCTGCCATTGAATCCGAAAAATCCGTCATCGAATTAATTGAAGAGGAAACAACACTTGTTGCAAAAAAAGATGAAATCTTTGTCGTCAACGAGTAAATGTTTAAAACAATAGTGATAAAATTAACCCCGAAATTGTGAAGTTTCGGGGTTAATTTTTAATGCAAGTCCAAAGCCATAAAAATGATAGTTTCAAGTATCTTATATTTGTAATTTGTTTTCAATAATTGAGGTGGTTTAAACTTTTTCTAATTTATTCTTTTTAAATTTTTTAAGTGCTAGGACTATAAATGACAGGTAGTTGAACCCCAGCCAGCTAGCAACAGTTGTGTCAAATCTATTGAGCAATGAGCGGAAGCTGTCCATCCAAGCGTTGGTTCGCTCTATGGAATACCTTTGGCGATAGAGTTCCTGGTCGAAATATTCATCTCTGTCCATATTTCCGTTACGTTTGTTAAAACATATATTGGCATTGATCTCTTTGCCCTCACAGGATTTCCTGAATTCTTTCGAATCAAATCTGGCATCAGCATTCAGAAATAGACCTTCCACAGGAATATTGGCCTGCCCTAAGGTTGCCGTGACCACTTCAAACTGCACTTCAATTTCATAAAGATCGTTGTGGTTCCCCGCCAAAGGCTCGGACATGGCAAGCGGTAGCCCCTGCCTGTCGGTCAGGTATAGGGCGTTTGTGGTCTTGCGTTTTTTCCTGCCTTGGTACTCCACCTGTTCCCCTCCACGTACTGCAGGAGTATGGCTGCCATCGAGGTCTGCGCTGGAGAGGTCCAAGAAGGATTTATGTTTTTCCAAAAGACTTATCCAGCAACTTTTCCAAACTCCGTTGACACACCATTTTCGATAATGGTAGTAAACGGCCTCCCAGCTTAATGGCCTTTGCTCAAAAAACACCCGTGTGGGCAACTGGTGCCATTGCACACCCGTTTTTAGCTTGTAGAGTATTGCATTTACAATCTCCACCAATGGTACTGTTGGTTGAAATCCCCGTTTTGCCAATGGGATGTGTGGAATAATTTCCATTTCTATTGTATTTTTGTCAAGTACTGTGTACATAAAGGGTTGTTTTTGAATATTTAACGTTTGGTGACGCAAATATCGGCAACCCTTTTATCTTTTATCAAAAAGTTTAAATCACTTCATTATGAAAACCATCACCCGAAAAGAAGAAATCATAGAAGTTGCGGCATTGCTTTTTAAAGAAAAAGGATACAGCGCGGTATCCATGCGGGATATTGCTGCCAAACTAAACATGAAAGCTGCCAGTTTGTACAACCACATTCACAGCAAAGAAGAAATCCTTGCCGTGCTTATTTTGGAAGTAGCCGAAGCATTTACACAAGGAATGGAAACAGTGCAAAATTCTGAAATTTCATCTCTCGATAAAGTGGTGCTTCTTATCGAACAACACATTGAAATTACCCTAAAACACGCTCGCGCCATGGCTGCTCTAAACAACGATTGGGTGCACCTTCGGGTAGACAACCGTAACGAATTTGTCTTAAAAAGAGATGCTTACGAAATGAATTTCCGAAAAATTATTCAAAAAGGAATCTCAAAAAATGAATTTAAACCCTTGCATCCCGAATTGATTTTGTTTTCCATTTTGTCCACTTTGCGCAACTTGCATCTGTGGCACGAAAAACGTGGAAAACTGGAAGTCAATGTGTTGAAAAAGGAAATGACTGCTGTGCTCATTAACGGAATTGTATAAAAATAAATCGTAAAAAACTTCACTATTTATTAATCTTGCATTTTTGACTAACAAGTGTTAGTTTTGTGAATCCTAAAATTTTAGTTCGTGGCAAAGTTTTATCCCTTAAAAATAAAAGATATCCATAAGGAGACTGCAGATTGTTCCGTAATAACCTTTGATGTTCCGGAAAATCTGACGGAAAAATTTAAATTTCGTCAGGGACAACACCTGACCCTGCGAAAAGAATTTAACGGGGTTGATACCCGACGTACTTATAGTTTATGCTCCAGCCCGGTGGATAGTGAATGGCAAGTCGCTGTGAAATCTATTCCCGAGGGTGTTTTTTCAAATTTTGTAAATAACGAATTAAAAAAAGGAGACACCTTGGACGTCATGATTCCAAGCGGAACTTTTGGCGTGGACATCCAACCTGATAAATCCAAGAATTATCTGTTTTTTGCAGCCGGAAGCGGTATCACGCCCGTCCTTTCTATGATTCGCACACATTTGGCATTGGAACCAAATGCTACTTGCAAGTTGTTTTACGTCAATCGTACTGCAAAATCCATTATCTTTAAAGAAACATTGGAGCAACTTCGGAACAAGTATTTTGGTCGGTTGGAAATTTATTATTTCTTGACCAAGGAACATCGTGACATTCCGTTGTTCAACGGGCGTTTTGACGATGAGAAAATGGAAATACTGACGCGGACGTTTATCGATATTCCCGATACGGACGAGGTTTTTTTGTGTGGACCGGAAAGCATGGTCAATTACGTTAGTGAGTATTTGATACAAGCCGGATTGCCAAAAGAATTAATCCATTACGAACTTTTCGTCACAGGACTTTCCGAAGAAGACATTAAGCGGATGGAACGTTTGGCACAACAAAATGTTGAAGGAATCGAAGTTACCATTCTGGACGGCGGAAAAGAATTTAAGTTTACGATGACCCGTGATTTTGACAATATTTTGGACGCCGCACTCGCTGCCGGAGCCGATTTGCCTTTTGCCTGTAAAGGAGGCGTGTGCAGCACTTGTAAATGTCAGATATTGGAAGGAGAAGTAGAAATGAAAGTCAATTATGCACTTGAAGATAAAGAAATTGAAAGCAATTATGTGTTAAGCTGTCAATCTGTTCCCGTATCAGAGAAAGTAAAAGTGGATTTTGACGTCTAAGTAAATTATCTTTATGATTTTAAAATTTACAGTTTAAAAAGTGAATTATGAGCGAAAAAGAAATAAAAAACTTAGAAGAAATTTTCGAAGCGCGCATTGCCCGTGACGAAAAAATAGAACCGCGTGATTGGATGCCGGAAAAATACAGACAAACGCATATTCGGCAAATCAGTCAGCATGCACATTCTGAAATTGTCGGAATGTTGCCGGAAGGAAACTGGATTACCAGAGCTCCTTCGCTTCGACGAAAAGTAGCGCTTTTGGCAAAAGTTCAAGACGAAGCCGGTCACGGATTGTATTTGTACTCTGCTTGTGAAACTTTGGGAGTTTCACGGGAAGAACTTTATGAACAACTTCACAGTGGAAAAGCAAAATATTCCTCCATTTTCAATTATCCCACAATTACTTGGGCAGATATTGGTGCGATCGGTTGGTTGGTGGACGGTGCTGCGATAATCAATCAGGTACCGCTTTGCAACACTTCATTCGGGCCTTACGCACGCGCGATGGTTCGCGTTTGTAAAGAAGAAAGTTTTCATCAGCGTCAAGGTTATGAAATTATGCTAACGCTTTGTCGCGGAACGGAAGAACAAAAAGCCATGGCGCAAGACGCACTGAATCGTTGGTGGTGGCCGAGTTTGATGATGTT
>JAAYLC010000177.1 GCA_012522045.1 Bacteroidota bacterium | reverse complement strand
CGGATTATGCGGATGAAAAAGGATTATTGGATGATATTGTAGTATTCCAATATTATGGTTGAATCGGGATAGGAAAGTTTATTTAAATTTGGACAAGGAACGCGATGCAATCGCGCACCAGCGAGGGAAATGTAAATTTACCCAATACAGCTAAAGACCAAAGGAGATTTAAAAGAGGAAAAGTTGAGAGAAATGAATAATTTGAAATACATACTAATAGCTTTTGTTTATTTTTTTTTCACGCACGCTTATACGCAGAGCTTAGATGAACCCAATAAAATGGATTTTTACGTTGTAGATACTATCACAATTGATAATCCTATTGTTTTTTATAAACCCAATCAAAGCGGAACTTACATTGGAAGTTTAGACATTATTGAAAGACTCAATACAAGTAACATAAAGAAAATTTTATCAGAAAAAGATGTATATATCCATTCGTTTGATTTTTACAGTTTTCTTCCTATAAAAGAATTTGATAATTATCATTATCCAGATTATGGCAACTGTAAATTTGAAAGTGAGTATTTTAAAGACATAAAAGGTATTACATATCGTAAGTTTAAAAGCAATCCCCAAAAATTTATTTTGGCGTTAATAAATGTATCCTATTATAATGCCAAAATTGCCACCTATGGAGAGAAGTTATCTATTTTTAAAAATTATGATAAGTCTTTGTATTATAAAATTGCCTTTCCTATTTGCGAATAAATCGGTAGTTTTTTAAAATTAGTAATAACCTAAATATCTAAGAATATCAAGGTAGGCGAAGACCAATCGAAAATTACCTACCTTTACGACGCCACCGGCGTAAAACTCAAAAAAACAGTGACAGACGAAAGCACATCACAGATTACAAATACGCATTATTCAGGAGGTTTTCAGTACACCGAAGACCATTTGGATTTCTTTCCGCATGCGGAAGGGTACGTGAACGTGATTGATTATTCGGCGTTTCATTATGTTTATACTTACAAAGATCATTTGGGAAACATAAGATTAAAATACACCTTAGACCCGGATACGAATGAAACAGCGATTTTGGAAGAAAACCATTACTATCCGTATGGCTTAACCCACCAAGGCTACAACGCAGACCACAAGTTTTTCTTTGCCATTAATGAGATTATTGAGTTGGTGGAGGTTACCTCTATTATGGATGATAAGTACAAGTACAAGTTCAACGGGATGGAGTGGCAAGATGAGTTGGATTTGAACCATTATGATTTTGGGGCGCGGAATTATGATGCTGCGCTTGGCAGATGGATGAATGTGGATCCGTTAGCAGACATTCAACCCGATAAAACACCTTACCATTTTGTAAGTAATAATCCCATTACCAGAGTTGACCCGACAGGAATGCTTGATACTCATTATGAGGATGAATTTGGAAAAACTATAGTAGAGACTAATGATGGCAATGATGCTACTGTTGTTATAGCAGGGGACAATGTGAAAGCGTTTCAGGAAGATTTTAATAATACTTCGGTAATGCACCAAGATGGCGCAGCAAAAAATGCAGAATGGATTAGCAAGTATGGAGAGGGTATGGTTGCACAGGGAGGGGCGACAGTTCAACCTTGGGCTATAGGGGCTCTAGGTCATGATGTCGACTATAGCGGTGTAGCGTTTGCTGCAGCTGGGTTGACTCTATCTGTAGGGGAAAGTGCTTTAGAAGGAACGACATTCAGATTGTTTAATAACAAAGGTACTAATTTTAGTCCTAAGCTTTACAGAAGTGGTTGGCGTGGCGGCAGTGCTGGACAAATAAAAACATATGGGGGAGCATCTAAAGGTTTCGGTTTTGCTGGTAAAGCGTTAGGGTGGTATGGCGTAGGTAATGCAGGACTGGATTTAATACAAGGAAAAACAACTGGAGTTCAAGGAATAGCAGATATTGGATTTGGAATTATAGGAACTTTAGGCGGAAAAGCCGGAGCTATAATATCACTTAGTTATGAATTAGGAAAGATTGCTGGTCCTAGCAAATGGTACGGCAGTGATGACACAAAATGGTTTAAATAATGGAAAAGTTTTTCAACCACTTGTTTTATCGTATCTATTGGTGGAACAAGACAATAGTTAAAGAGAAGGATTTTCCAGTTTTTTCGTCTCTTTTGGGAATCTCAGTTTTTCACATCTTGAATATCAGCACCTTGATTTTTATCATTCTGGTCTATATATTTAAGAATCCTATGGTTTATCCAAAGTGGGTACATTTAATCATAATGTTTGCAGTATTAGTCCTCGATTACTTTATTTATATCCATAAAAAAAGGTATAAAGAAATTATAAAGTCGTCAGAAAATGAGACGAAAATAAGTTTAAAAAGGAAAGATTATTTTTCTCTTATTTATATCATAGTTTCATTTGGATTATTCATCTGGATTATTATAAAAGGTCGAGAGCTTTTATAAAGGTCATTTTTTATAGTACTCCAAATAAGTGGTGATTTTTCAAATGTGGAAGTTGTAGTTTTTTAAAGGTTAAAGCAATGAAAATCAGATATAAAAATATCGGCAGCGAGCGGGTAGCGAGTGCATTGGGCACAATAAACAACTTGGGCTTGCTTTGTGAGGGCACTGATAATGGTTAATTATTAATGATAAATGGTTAATGGGGTTAATTGGATGAGAGTGTAATACTCCCTATTTTTCAGACCATAAGTTAAGTTAATTTTTTTTACTTTTAAACTTATGAAAATGAAACGTACCCGTCGCAAATTTACTACTGCTTTTAAGACCAAAGTTGCTTTGGAAGCCTT
>JAAYLC010000065.1 GCA_012522045.1 Bacteroidota bacterium | reverse complement strand
GTTATTTTTCCTAAAATTTCCCTAATATGCCCTTTCTAAACGGCATCAGATTTTCACATTGTAAATGTTCTGTTTGTTCTCATTTTTTAATTTTTATGCAAAAATAGTATTTCAAATAAGATATGGAGAATATATTTATATTTTAAAAATGGATTTTAGGCTGAAGCTTTTCTGAACTTGAATATTTTATTCAAATAATGAATTCAATTTCTCGTATCTTCGCTTTCTTATGGAGAAACTACTTATTGAAAAAACAACTGCACTTTTAAAGAAGCCGCAAAAAATTGTCATTGTTGCCCATCAGAATCCCGATGGTGATGCCATTGGATCTTCACTGGGATTATATCTGTTTTTAAAAAGCAATCCGACGCATAAAGTTTCCATAATCATGCCCAATGATTTTCCCGATTTTCTCAAATGGATGCCTGCCGTGGAAAATATCTTAATTTTCGAGAAAAATAAATCGGAAGCTTCGGAGTTAATCCATGAGGATACGCTCATATTTACACTGGATTTTAATTCATTTAGTCGCACAAAAGAGATGCAAAATATATCGGAAACGGCTCGTGCAGATTTTATAATGATTGATCATCATCAATCTCCCGATGATTACGCTTTAATTGCCTTTAGTGACACCCAAATGAGTTCCACTTCCGAGATGGTGTATCATTTTATTTGTGCGGTGGATGAAAACTTTAAAATCACTAAAGAAATTGCGACCAATTTATACACCGGAATTATGACCGACACCGGTTCTTTTCGATATCCGTCAACAACTGCTGTCACACATCGTGTTTTGGCTGATTTAATCGATTCGGGAGCACCGAATTCATACATTCACGAAAAAGTTTTTGACATCAACACCCTGGAACGGATGAAACTGCTCGGCGTTGCCTTAAATAATTTAAGAATTTTACCACACTATAAAACGGCATACATAACGTTATCTCAAGAAGAATTGGACGCAAACAATTTCAAAAAAGGTGATACGGAAGGATTTGTAAATTATGCGCTTACGGTAAAAGACATCGTTTTTGCAGCCATGTTTATTGAAGACAAACAGGAAAAAATAATTAAAATTTCGTTCAGAAGTAAAGGAAATTTCTTTGTAAACGAATTTTCCCAAAATCATTTTCACGGTGGCGGTCACATAAACGCTGCGGGAGGAAGAAGTTATGACTCGCTGGATGAAACCGTAACGCATTTTCTCCAATTATTATCACGTTATAAAACAGCATTAAATGAATCTTAAACGTCTTATTTTTCCATTACTTGTAGTTGTCATCGTTTCTTGCGAAGGACAAGAAGCGCGCCATCCCATTAAAAAACATTCCGGTAGTTTTATTAAAGAATCTGCCGTTAAGAATAAAGAAATTTATGAGAAAGAACGGCAGTTTTTAGAAAATCTGATAGCACAAGATTCTTCCAATAATTACATCGTTTCCGATCATGGATTTTGGTATTTCTACCATAAAAAAGATACTGCCAATACGATACATCCCGAACTCGGAGATCGCGTTCGGTTTACTTATGACATTCGCAACATTCGCGATGAAACCATCATATCTGAGGAAGAAAACGGGATTCAAGATTATAGAATCGATCAAAGCAATCAGGAATTGTTCTCGGGTATTCGCGAAGGACTAAAACTCATGAAAGAAGGAGAAAAAGTCACCTTTCTCTTTCCTTCCTACAAAGCTTATGGCTATTATGGATTGGCAAATAAAATCGGTTCAAACATTCCTATAAAAAGCACGGTTACCTTAATATCAATTCATGAAAACAATCCGGAATAACAGCTTCCCATCAAGATAACTTTTTTATTTTTACAATTCGATAATTAATAAATCAAACATCCAAATGAAAAAACGAAACATCTTACTTTTATTCATTACACTGCCCTTTTTCATAGCTTCTTGTCAACAAAAATATGGAGATTTAGAAGATGGCGTTTATGCCGAATTTGAAACCAACAGAGGAACCTTCGTCGCCAAATTGTATCACGAAGCGACCCCGCTGACAGTGGCAAACTTTGTTTCATTGGCAGAAGGCACCAACGGCTCCGTAGAAAGCACGTACACCGGAAAACGGTATTACGACGGATTGACTTTTCACCGCGTGATCAAAGATTTTATGATTCAAGGAGGCGATCCTTCCGGAAACGGAACCGGTGGTCCCGGATATACTTTTCCCGACGAGTTTGTCGATACGCTACAATTTACCGGAAAAGGACAATTGGCCATGGCGAATGCGGGACCGGGAACCAATGGAAGTCAATTTTTTATTACCCTGAGAGAAACGCCTCACTTAAATAACAGACACACTATTTTTGGAGAAATCGTAAAAGGTCAGGAAGTCGTATATTCAATTGGAGTTACAGAAACTGACGGCAGTGACAAACCAATAGACGCTGTAATTATTGAAAAGGTGAACATCATCAAAAAAGGCAATGTAAAAGTTCCTTATTTCACAGACGAAATGCAACGCCTTGAAAATGAAAAAAAAGAGCGTGAGGAAAAAATATCTCAAATTGCAGCTACCAAAGCAGCGGAGTTAAAAAAATTAGAAGCAGAGGCAGACTCTTTAGATTCCGGAGTGAAAATTCACATAATCCGTGACGATGCCCAAGAAGCTCCTGCTGCAAGTGAACAAGTGCTGGTAAACTACGCAGGATATTTAACAAACGGACGTCTGTTTGATACCAACAGATTGGATGTAGCAGAAATGTATTTTAATGTGGACGATATGCGCAAAGCTTCCGGAGGTTATGCTCCAATGCCCGTTGAATACAGCATGAACGCTCCGTTAATTCCAGGATTTAAAGAAGGAATGCTTCAAATGAACAAAGGCGATAAAGCCACTATTTTTATTCCTTCACATTTGGCTTATGGACAACGCGGTGTTCCTGGTGTGATTCCTCCGGATGCTCCGTTGGTATTTGAATTGGAACTTGTAAAATAACCACAGTTTCATTTCTTCAGCAAAATCGTTCAAATTATTTATAAAAAACACCAAACCCGAAATGAAAATTTCGGGTTTATTTATTTTGTCTTAAAAATGCGCTTACTTAGTATCTTTTAAAGGAATATTCTTGAGAATTTCAAGCACAAAATCCCAATATTTTTGAACGGAGGAAATGCTGACGCGCTCATCAGGAGAATGCGCCCCTTTTATGGTCGGACCAAAAGAAATCATATCCATTTCCGGGTAATTCTGACCTAAAATTCCACATTCCAATCCCGCATGACAAGCAGCAACATTTGCTCGTTCGCCATTCATTTTTTCATAAATTGAATCTAAAACTTTTAATATGGGGCTGTCCATATTGGGCGTCCACCCGGGATAATCGCCGGAAAGCGTAACTTCATACCCTGCTAAATCAAATACTGCCGAAAGCGTATTGACCAAATCTTGTTTTGAAGATTCCACGGAACTTCGAGTTAAACACTCAATTTTTAACTCCCCGTTTTCCACTTGAACTTTTGAAATATTATTGGATGTCTCGACCAAATTTTCAATATCCGGACTCATTCTGTAAACGCCATTGTGTAAGGCGGTCATCGCATTTAAAAACAGGTTTTGATTCTCAGCATCCATGACTTTGGAAACTTCTGAAGAATCTTTTTCAATTTCAATAGTCAACTGAGGTTCCAAGGATTTGTATTCCTGAAAAATGGCTTTTTTTATAGCTTCAAAAATCTCTAAAAATTGGTTTTCAGAAGTAACCCATACCTGTGCATGACTTTCACGCGGAATTGCATTTCTTAAACCGCCTCCATTGACCTTCACAATTTGTAAATATTCTTTTGCGGCAACAAGTACGCGATTCATTAATTTATTGGCGTTCCCCAAGCCTTTTATAATATCCATTCCGCTGTGTCCGCCTTGCAATCCTTTTACGTGAACAGTATATAAAACGCCTTTGTCAACAGTGCTTTCCGTATAACTTCCTCGTGCGCTGAGATCAATTCCTCCGGCGCATCCCACCCCTATTTCATCGTCTTCTTCAGTATCGAGATTCAATAAAATTTCTCCTTTCAGCAATCCTCCTTTTAGTCCTTTTGCACCGGTCATTCCGGTTTCTTCGTCAATTGTAAACAATGCTTCAATCGCAGGATGTTCAATATCTTTGCTTACCAAAACTGCCATAATGGTGGCTACTCCGATTCCGTTGTCGGCACCCAATGTGGTTCCTCGGGCACGAACCCAATCGCCGTCAATATACATTTCAATTCCCTGTGTATCAAAATCAAAATCGGTGTCGGTATTCTTTTGATGAACCATATCAAGATGGCTTTGCATCACAACCATCTTTCTGTTTTCCATACCTTCGGTTGCGGGTTTTCTGATTATGACATTTCCTACATCGTCAACCAAAGTCTCCAACCCTAATTTTTCTCCGAAATTCTTCATAAAAGCAATCACGCGTTCTTCTTTTTTGGATGCGCGCGGTACGGCATTTAAATCGGAAAAATGATTCCATAATACTTTTGGTTCCAGGTTTCGTATTTCTTTATTCATTCACTGATATTTTTATTTATTTATGATTGACAAAGTTACTTTATCTGCCAGTGTTCTTAAAATTATTCTACTAAAGAATACCATCAAAAAAATGGGGGAAATTCTTTATTTCGATTCAAAAATTAATCTTAATGACAAGTAAAATACCTTAAACCATATATTTAAACGAAACAAGTCAATATCTAAAAAAAGCATAAAGGAAATGTAATCCGGAAAAATATCTTATTTTTGCAAGTTGATGGTTTTTACAGTAGCACACATTGAATAAAGACTTTAGCATACACGGCATCATATATTTTCTGCTGATACTGTATTTTATCGGTATTAGTCCGTCTGTCGTGGTGCACAATCACCAAGAAAGCATTATTCCCTACGAATTGGCTTCGAATTGTGAAAAAGCTGTTTATTATGGTGAAACCGAAAAAGATTTACATCACGAGGAACACGTTTCTGCAACGCCGGAAACATGTTTGATTTGTGACTTACATATTGTAAAATCGCAACTTCTTCTTGATTTTACTTTTGAATTTTTAAACCTCCCGAACGATTCTCGTAATCCTGATTATTATTTCGAGAATTTATGTTCAGTCATTCCCCATCATTTTTTTAACCGCGGACCGCCCATTGCTTAAATTTTTATCGCTTTAAAAGTTTTTATTCTGTCTAATAGAATAAAAACAAATGCAACAAACCTGTGAATTTACACCCTTTTAAATTCAATAAGTTTTGCATTAAAATTAATTATAACGTATAAAATTTAAGATTATGAAAGCTATATATAAACTGCCCTTTCTTTTATGGGCAACAATATTTTTGGTATCCTGTGATAAAGACAACGATGATCAAGCGCACCTTCCTGTTATTTCTGATTTAGAAATTGGACATGACAATAACAGAATCGGTTATGTCGATGAAGACCTACATATTGAAGCCGAAATTTTTGCTCCTAATAAAATAAAAACCGTCGAAATATCCATCAGTCATAAAAACAATCCAAACGGTTGGAATGTTAACAAAGTTTATACCGAATTTGAAAATCTAAAAAATACGGAGTTTCATGAACATTTATATATTCCCTCAAGTGCATTATTAGGAAAATATGATTTTAATTTTAAAGTTACAGACCTAAGAGGATATGAATACATGATAAATGCAGATTTCATAATAAGGGAAACGCCGTAATATTTAAAAATCAATTAAAACATTAAATAACGAATCAGTACAGTTTTGATTCAAACAAAAAATATAAAATGAAAAAAATCATATTTCTTTCTTTATCAGTTCTATTTTTTGCAGCTTGTGATAAGGAAGATTCAATCGACACAGAAAAGCCTGAAATCAACATTTCCATTCCGGGAGCTTTTCCCGTTCAGTGTAGTGAAATAAAAAGAGGCGAAAGCTTTACCTTCCGGGCAGAATTTACGGACAATGAAGAAT
>JAAYLC010000208.1 GCA_012522045.1 Bacteroidota bacterium | reverse complement strand
CGGATTATGCGGATGAAAAAGGATTATTGGATGATATTGTAGTATTCCAATATTATGGTTGAATCGGGATAGGAAAGTTTATTTAAATTTGGACAAGGAACGCGATGCAATCGCGCACCAGCGGGGGAAATATGGTAACAGGATCGAGTTTGCAGAATAATGGTTATTTGCCAGCAAAAAATTTTTTAGAAAAAAAGAATGTTAATCTTAATTTGCTTCTCAAATGATTTTTATTTTTAGATTTTTTATGCCTTTACTATTTTTAAACCAATGTTCTAAACCTTTATATGATGTGGAATTTGAGCTTCTGAATAGCGAACTTTATTTTGCTCCCATTTTTTCAAACAAAAAGGGAACAGGATGGTTATATGAAGATTATCTTACTTCAGAAGATAAAAAACAATCTAAAAATATATTAAGATATAGAATTACCAACAACCACCCTTTTAAAATTTTATTTATCCCTAATAATCATGAAATACTTTTACTGACACAACAAGAGGTAAATGATTGTGATAATTATGGATTAGCCTATACCATTGTACTTGAAAATAACAATGAATTGGAAAATTTTTCGGCTCTTATTCAGAAAAAACAAGATAAAAAAATAATAGAAAATTATAAGAACGACAGTATTTCCTATATTCAAGATACTATAAGATACAAAAACATGTTTGAAAGAGAAAGACTGAAAGACTTTACTCATTTAGAACCATACCAAACAAAAATTTTTGAATTAGAACTGGATTTTCCGATTGTAAATGAGTCAACTGAATCTACTCTTGTTGGAGCCCACATGTTACCGTTATATAAAGAAAAGGAATATAAATTTCAATTGCACTATATCCAAAGCAAATCTCGTTTGGAAGACGAACTGCCACAACAGATTCTGGATTATTTAGAGCGGAATGATATTAAGATTGTAGATTTGTCTTTACATTCTGATAAGATTCCTTTAGTGCCAAGAAAATAAATTTAACAGAATGGAGTGGCAGGACGAGTTAGATTTAAACCATTATGACTTCGGCGCACGGAATTACGATCCTGCTTTGGGTAGGCGTTGCACTGAGTTTATCGAAGTGTGGATGAATATTGAGCCCATGGCGGAAATGATGCGTCGTCACTCGCCTTACAACTATGCGTTTAACAACCCGGTTTATTTTATTGATCCGGATGGAATGTTTTCCATGCCGTGGGGTATGTATATGGAAATGGGTTCCGGTGGCGGGTATAATATGGGGAACAGTGGTGGCGGAAACTCTGGAGGAGGTGGTTTTGACGTGCGCACGTATGACAAGGACGGGAACACACTCGATCTTATATCTGTGGGCGAAGGCCAAGGGGTCGACATCGCTGCGGATGGCAGTCTTTCCGCCAACAATATGCAGACGCCGGGGGATGCTGGTGGGGCTGCCTATCAATCTTATTTCGGGAATGTAGCCGATTATGCCGCCAATGCAGATGTGAGTTTGGGTGGTGGTGGAGATTGTGGGGATTGTGGAGGACAAGATGTAAATTGGTCTCAAGTATTTAAAGGTTCTGTAGCTGTTACCGGAGGGGTATTATTAACAGTAGGTGGTGGAATAGCTACTGCATCTGGAGTTGGTGCACCATTAGGGGTTGGAGGTTTAATATTAGGGCCTTCTACTATTGGATTAGGAACAGCTAATATTATTGAAGGATTTAGAGGAGGCAAAGAATATCCTACTGGACCTTTAGAAGCTATTGATATTGGAGTTGGGGGTGACGGAACAATAGGTCAAATGGGTGATGTGTTTTCTGGTGGTTTACCGAAAAATACAGCTTCAGGTATAATTATGGCTTATGGGCTTTACACATCAAACCTGGGACAGAAAATTATTAATAATTCACAAAGAGGAGAACTTCGTTTTAATTATCCTAACCGAGAAGTTCAACAAGATAATACGAGAGTACGCAAACCCTTAATTATTAAAGATGCAAGTTTTTAAATTTTCTAAGAAAGAACAAGTTAATGTTTTTTCTATTTTTATGACAATAAGTATATGTTTAGGAATACTTCTTTTTCTTGATTGGAATAACTTGAACCTTCATGTATCAACTGCTTTTCTTGTTGTTTCACTGATTTCTTTTGTTTCTTTAATATCATCTGTTAAAAAAGCAAATAAAACTTTTAAAAAAATAATAGTGGAAAATGATAAAGTTGTTTTTTATTTCTTAAATAAAATTAAGGATAAATTAACACTCAATGTTGATCAATTTAGAATAGATGTAAAAGACGATTTCATGGAGGTTAGAGATATTAAAGGAGATATTATTGGAAAAGCATATAAGAATCGGATAAATAAAGAAGAATGGGTTTCCTTAATAAGTTTATTAGAAAAGAATTATGAAAACAAAATTGAGAATAAATAATTTTGATAATGTTTCAGAATTAGTGATAGTATGATTTTAAAAACATAAATATTTGAAAATCAACAAATAAATAGAATTAAAGATAAAAGAACTAAGGTGGGTATGGTAGTGTTTCAGATGTGGAGTTGGGGCATTTTTAAGTTTTTATTTCATTGTAAACCAGTAATCAATAAATAAATTAAAGAATATATGAGGCGGATAATTGTCCGTCTTTTATATTTTTAGGGTCTTAAACGCTTTAAAATACTTTTAGCCCAATCTAGTGTTTCAAATGTGGAGTTATGAGATTACCTACAACACCTGAACCTCCCAAAAAAGATTATTTTTGAAACGGGAGAAATTACCTACCTTTACGATGCCACCGGCGTAAAACTCAAAAAAACAGTGACAGACGGAAGCACATCACAGATTACCAACACCCATTATTCAGGAGGTTTTCAATACACCGAAGACCATTTGGATTTCTTTCCGCATGCGGAGGGGTACGTGAACGTGATTGATTATTCGGCGTTTAATTATGTTTATACTTACAAAGATCATTTGGGAAACATAAGATTAAAATACACCTTAGACCCGGATACGAATGAAACAGCGATTTTGGAAGAAAACCATTATTATCCCTATGGTTTGACACACCAAGGCTACAACGCCGACCACAAGTTTTTCTTTGCCATTAATGAGATTATTGAGTTGGTGGAGGTTACCTCTATTATGGATGATAAGTATAAGTACAAGTTTAATGGGATGGAGTGGCAGGATGAGTTGGATTTGAACCATTATGATTTTGGTGCGCGGAATTATGATGCTGCGCTTGGACGGTGGATGAATATTGACCCGTTGGCGGAAATGATGAGAAGGCATTCTCCTTATAACTATGCTTTTAACAACCCGGTTTATTTCATTGATCCTGATGGGATGTTTTCCATGCCGTGGGGTATGTATATGGAAAATGCATCCGTAGATGGTGGAGGCGGATATAATATGGGGAGCAGTGGTGGAGGAAACTCTGGAGGAGGGAATTCCGGAGGCGGTGGAAGTTCTGGTGGTGGAAGTTCCGGAGGTGGAAGTTCTGGTGGAGGATCTTTAAGTGTTCAAAATAATGAAGATTCAAGCATAAATAATACTGGTAGAGGAGAAAATCTATCTCCGGAAACTAATATGCAATCCAGTAGAGATTCCGGAGGTGGTGTTGCGATTAATGAAAATAATCCTGAAGTACTTGATGAGGTAGTAATTACAGTGAAAGTTGATCGCAGTGAATATACAATATCTGATGCTGGTTGGTTTTTATCCACAACTGCAAATGGCATTCAACGTAATTCGGAATACAATGCAAAATACTATAATGCCAAATACGGTACGCGAGATTTTTCTGCCGAGGAAATAACACGACAGACTCGAAACAGCATGGCCAATACCGCAAAATGGGCTAAAAGAGGAAGTTTTGTCAGTACTTTAGCTTTTGGAAGTTATGATATTTTGGAAGGTTATAAACAAGATGGCAGACAGGTTGGTCAAAACACGAAAGCCGCTATGGCCCGCACGGGAGGAGGAGCGGCGGGAGCCTATGCAGGAGGGAAAATAGGGGCAGGTTTGGGGATGTTAATTTGTGGACCGCCCTGTGCTTTGGCTGGAGGAATAATTGGTGCTGCCTACGGAGGTTATCAAGGCAGTAAACAGGCTGAAAAATTGGTGAATTAATTTCTTGAAATGGAAAAAACACTGAATAGTTTTCTTTATTGCATCTATTTGATGGAAGTGAAACTGCATTATTTGTCAAATCATATAAACCCTGCTTGGCTTCTTTTATATGTTCCTTTTATTAAAAAAAAATGGGAGAGAAAGAATCAGGACCCTGTAAAAGAGCTCAATAAATTATATACAGATAAAGTTAGCGGATTTAGTATATGGATTGCTGAGGGAATATTGATGGGAGTAATATTTCTCATTTTAATCAGTAGCGTTTTTCTTATTAGTAGAATTTTCAATTTTGTTGAGAATGTTTCAATGTTCCATTTTATAATCTGTGTTAGTCTTTCTATGTTTATTTGTTATTTATATGTTTTTAAAAATGATAAATATCTGGATTATTTTGAACAATTTGAAAAGTGGCCTAAAAAGCGGAAAAGAAAATATATAATACTCTCATTTTTTACCGTTCTCGCAACTATAGCCTATTTTTTTCTAAGTATGATGTGTTGTTGAAGAAGGTATTTGAACAATTATTATTTAATTTTAAAATATTTATAGATGAATAAAGGTATGACACTTTTAATAATATTAATTGCGTTTCTGAGTTGTAATGAAAATGAGACAATTTCATATAAATCCGACAAAGGATTTTCATTTTCTTATTCGGACGAAGAATGGTCCATAGAAGATACAGAGGATATATTATTGCTTTTCTCAAATACGATCAAAGGTCCTGATTTTAGAACCAATATAAATATTTTAGTCCAAGATTTATCAAGTCAACCTATGAGTTTGCAGGATTACCATATATTAACTCTGCAACAGATAGTACAGGCACTGGGTGAAGATACATTACAAAATGAAAAGGACATTAAAGTCTCAGGATTACCTGCCAAAGAAATAGTCTACAAAATTCCGCAAGACATTGATAGAGGAAATTACTTGGAATTAAAAATAAAACAAGTTTATTTGATAAAAGACAATAAAGCGTATTTGATAACCTATACTTCTAAACCAAAAGATTTTAATGCTTTTTTAGAAGCGGCAAATATGGTTTTTGAAACTTTTAAGTTAGACTAATAAGCGATAGTGCCCGCTCTCGTTGAAAAGATACCATTAATACCGCGAGAATAAATTGAAAAATTTCTATGCCGGCGGCGTAAAACTCAAAAAGACAGTGACAGACGGAAACACTTCACAGATTGCCAATACCCCCCCGCTCCCGCACGATTGCATCGTGTGGTCTCCAAAGCATTAATGTAGTGATAGTACTAATTTTTCTTGTCTCGATATCAATTAGCATCCTTTGTTTTCCTGATATTAAGAAATAACAATATCTTTAGAACATGAGTCGCAATTATAAATTCCACAATCCAGAAGGTCTTTATTTTGTAAGCTTCGCAGTCGTGGAATGGCTCGATGTTTTTACTCGCAATGAGTATAAAGATATTTTATTGCAGAGCCTTTCATTTTGTCAAAAGGAAAAGGGAATGGAAATAATTGCGTGGTGTATTATGACAAATCATGTCCACTTGGTTTTTCGAAGTGTAAAGGGCCAGCATCCATCGCTTCTGTTAGGAGATTTTAAACGGTTTACGAGCAAGGCGGTAGTAAAAGCGATACAGGAGAATCCACGAGAAAGTCGAAAGGAATTTCTTATGGAGCAATTTAAAATTGCTGCGGCAAAATCATCCAATGTGAAGAAGTATCAATTTTGGAGACATGATAACAAGCCTATCGAACTTTGGAGCAACAAGGTTATTTGGG
>JAAYLC010000161.1 GCA_012522045.1 Bacteroidota bacterium | reverse complement strand
CGGATTATGCGGATGAAAAAGGATTATTGGATGATATTGTAGTATTCCAATATTATGGTTGAATCGGGATAGGAAAGTTTATTTAAATTTGGACAAGGAACGCGATGCAATCGCGCACCAGCGGGGGTTGGATTTTCAATCTTTGAATTTCTACAACATCTTTTGTGGTTTAGAGGGTAGATTTAGCACAGGAACTGCTGAAAAACTTGCTGAAGCAATAAGTGAAATAAGGGCATATAGAATGGGCCATCAAGTTACTGGCTCTAGTTTGGAAAATAGCGAATATAAAAGATTTATTAAACTATTAAAAGATAATAAAGTTGATGATGAATTTTAAAATACTGGTTATCCTACTGTTTTTCATTCAATGCTCCGACCCAAAACCGAAAGCTGATGTAGAGTTTGAACTATTGAATGAGGAATTATATTTTGCTCCTATTTTTTCAAATAAAATAGGAGGAGTGGAAATGTTTTATGGGGATTATCTTAGTGAAGAAGACGAGGAGAAAGGGAGAAATGTAATAAAATATAAAGTAAAAAATAATTTGCCCTATAAGGTATTCTTTATTCCGAATTCTCAAAAATTGGAGCAGATTTGGGATGTTGAAGATTTTTATGCTTATGATCTATATTTTTTGAGTTATCTTATTACTAAAGAAAATGGACAAAATTTAGAAATGAGGATTCCTTTATCATATCCACCAAAGAACCCAGCTATTTCTGATGCTGTTTTCTTAAAGGATAGTACAGAATGGGCGCAGGATACGATAAAATATTATAGTATGTATGACAGGAGACGTTTTAAAGATTTCACATTCTTAGAACCAGGAGAGACAGCCATTTTTGATATTGAATTCAATTTACCCAATATAAAAGGGTCAAACGAAATATATTCCGATGTAATTGAACTATACAAGCAAGAAAATTATATATTTCAATTGCACTATATTCAAAGCAAAACTCGTTTAGAAGACGAACTGCCAAAACAGATTTTGGATTATTTAGAGCGGAATGATATTAAGATTGTAGATTTGTCTTTACATTCTGATAAGATTCCTTTAATGCCAAGAAAATAAATTCAACAGAATGGAGTGGCAGGACGAGTTAGATTTAAACCATTATGACTTCGGCGCACGGAATTACGATCCTGCTTTGGGTAGGCGTTGCACTGAGTTTATCGAAGTGTGGATGAATATTGACCCAATGGCGGAAATGATGCGGCGCCACTCACCGTATAATCCTGCATTTAACAACCCTGTTTATTTCATTGATCCCGGATGGTTCTCGAATATTTATATAGACAATATTTTAATTTTCAAGTAAAAGTGGGAAGTTTTAATAGACTTGATAAAAAATAAACATTGATCCATAGCCGAACTATTTTACAAACGTCTATATGCGCGGATCACATCGTCAAAATCATCTTCATCATCGAGAGAAGCTATCTCATTCAAATCCCTTACCTTAAGAACTGTAGTGCTAAGCTCTAGGATTTCCCATATATTTTCAAGCTGTGGATCGTCTTTATTAAACCCTGTAAAAATGATCGAATTTCCATCTTGAGACCAAACGGCATTACTGATTTCTACGAGTTCACAACTTTCCCCATAATAATCCTCTATTGTTGCGGTGTTGTCTGCTTTGAATTCCAGAAATATATCACATGTATGAAATTCACTCGCATCAACAGTATATGCTACCCCGTCTATAGTAACTAAGAGGTAATCGGGCACCCATCTTCCTATAAGATCGCCGGACAATGAGTCTCCGCCTTCATCTTCACTGCAGGAAAAAACCATAAAGGAAATAAATATAACAAGTAATAATTGTACTGCTTTTTTCATAATACTTAAAAATATTGGTTAAACTTGGTTTTGTAAATTTTTAATAAGATGTGTTCTAAATAAAGATTATATGTGCTTGAAGTCTTGATAGGTACTTAAAAATTAAATCCTAAACGTATTTCAAAAAAACTGTCTTCTTTACCAAATTTTCATAGCGTCCCCCGGATGCTATCAGTATATTTAAATCATTTTAAGAGAGCGTATGCGAAACCATTTTCACTTATTTTGGTTGACTGTCATTGCCGAAAAGAAAAACTTTCTCAAGCACAAAACTGAAACTAAATATTCTCCAATTTTTGCGCTTTGCACAGATTGGAAAATGCATTGGTTAAAATGAGAACATCGATGAAAAGTAATTTGTTTATCATAGGTGTAAAAGGTATAATTTGGTTTTAAATAATTAAAAAATGACAATTGCTGAATCTAAATGGACTTGTTCCAAAGAATTGATTATCTCGAAAATATGTGTTACAACAATAATTCTAAACAAAACTACTGTAGGGTTCAATAGTCGTCAATACCTAAAAAGTAGTAAATAGTCGTGATAAGATTTGATCGATGTATCTGTTCGGGAAATTCCCCCGCCAGCGCGCAAATTTTTTTGCATGCCATGAGTTTCAATTCAACGGTTTTAGTATCAATAAAATGGCTTAATTTTAGTGTTTGTTTATTGATATATTTACGAGTCGAAAATATAAATTCCACTATCCCGAAAAACTATATTTTGTAAGTTTTTCAGCAGTGAGTTTTTAAACTCTCCATTTCTGATACCGTGCTAAATGATTCTTGTTCTTTAAAATAATTAGCTTTGAGGTGTGTGTAATCCATTTCGCTACACGCTATACATCCGGTTTCCATTGATTTATTTGGTTCGGATAGAAGCTCAAGTTTCTGTGCCGGCTCTGTGTGTACCATTCTTTTAACGCCACTGTTACGCTACTAACCTATCAATTAGCAGTGTGTTCTTTTCATATTTTTTCGTGGTTTAAAGATCATGAATTTTTCAATTTAAAAAAGAACGCATATACTACCTAAAGACGGATCTAAATTTCTTGAGGTATTTGGAAACGGCACGGAAATCGGTAAAAGGAGATGTGATTTTAGGAACATTTTCGGACAACGGTCCCACGAAGTGCAGCGGACTTGCCATCAAACAATACAATGCCGAAACTTTGACCGCCGCGCTTCAAAACGGTTTTGAAAAGATTCGTTGTATTACTGAAGATCACAGAACTCCGTTTGACACGACCCAAAATTTCATTTTTTGCAGCTTCAAGAGACAGGACCTTTAGAACCTTTAACGACCAAAACACAAAAGGAACCGAGGCTGCCGTCGGGAGAGCTTTAAAATTTCACTATGGTTCACGCCTAAACACATCACGCTAAAATTGAAAAAAAAAGGAAGCGGCAACCTTTTTTGATTTTCTGAAAGAAAGAGCTATTTTTAACAAAATTAGGGAAATAAAACAGGAGAAGCCATAATATTGTACACGGGATACATTGCGCCGGGAAAGTTGCGGAGGGTGCAGGCGTGTTTCAAGAATGAGCGTTTCGTTATTAAACGCGTTGCAAAAAAACAATTGAGTTTCCCTCCCTACTTACTTTACACGATGGATAATTTGACCAAAAAACAGCGGATAAAAAATATGCAAGCAAATAAGTTGGCAGGGACAAAACCCGAACGTTTATTGGTAAAAACGCTGTTTGCGAGAGGACATCGCTACCGAAAAAACAATAAAACCGTTTTTGGAAAACCCGATTTGACTTTAAAAAAAATAAAACTTGCAATTTTTGTGGACGGCGAGTTTTGGCATGGAAAAGATTGGAGCGAACGAAAACACGATCACAAAACCAACAAAGAATTTTGGCATGCAAAAATAGAAAGGAATATGAAGCGCGACCAAGAAGTGAACACAGCACTCACAAAACAAGGTTGGACAATTTTGAGATTTTGAGCCAAAGACATCGAGAAAGATTTGTTAACTTGCGTCTTACGAATAGCAGTGAAAACTTTTAGAGAACAGCAATTTAGAATGAAGCTGTTTTCTTGTGGATATAATGAGAAATGATTTTGGGCGTTCCCTATCGGGTCGGGCTTTCCGTTCCAATCTTTTTGTTCGTTCCTCACAATAAGGATTTCCACTGCAATCCCTAACGCAAATAGTTGTATAAAATGGAAAATTATCAGAAAATATCAAGGGAAGATTTTATAAACTTTTTCCGTGATGATGAAAAATTAAATCAACTAACCGTAGATGATAGAATTGAAATTTTTAGAACAATTCTTGTTGGAAGTTCAGATTTGACAAAAGATTTATTAAACGAAATTTTAGAGGACTATTCAGTGTCTAATCTTAAAATAATAGAAATTAATAATGACAAGAAATAAGAAATGGACACGAGAAGAAACGATTATCGCGTTTAACGTGTACTGTAAAGTTCCTTTTAAAAACAGTAGTAAAACTCACCCTACTATAATAAAGTATGCCAATATTATTGGTAGAAGTCCATCTGCCTTAAATATGAAAGTCGGAAACTTTGGACGGCTTGACCCTGAATTGAAAAAAAAAGAATTAGAGGTTTAGTTAATGGAAGCAAATTAGAAGAGGATGTTTGGAATGAGTTTAATGGAAATTGGGATCAATTGGCTTTTGAAAGTGAAAAGTTAATTGCTGAATTCCAAAACAAAACTATTGAAGAAATCGAGAACATTGACATGGATGATTTACCAAAAGGAGAAGATCGGTTAACAGTGATTAAAACGAGAGTTAATCAAAGTTTTTTTAGAAGCACCATACTTTCCTCATACAATTTAAAATGTTGTATTACGGGTTTGTCAGTTCCAGAATTTCTCATTGCCAGCCATATCATACCTTGGTCTGAAGACGAAGAAAACAGAACAAATCCGCACAATGGAGTGTGTCTAAATTCAATTCACGACAGGGCTTTTGATAATGGTTTTATTACCGTTACACCAGATTTCAAAATTTTAGCATCTAACTTTTTTGATGATTATTCTAACGATAAAGCGGTTACAGAATTTTTTAGAAAATATCAAAAGCAATCGATAATCCTTCCTGACCGATTTTTGCCAGATAAAGAATTTTTAGATTTTCATTATCATAACAAATTTCGTAAATAACGACAACGAAAAGTAAAAGGAAAATGTAATTACTACCGAAAGTATTTGTAGACAAGCAACATTTTACTGGAGGCCGAAACACAACTAACCGTGAAAGCCAGCTTTTATGGGTGGCGTAACCTCGGCAATATATTTCTTTCTAAAAAACATAATGGTGTTTGAAATTTATAACTTCAAACACCATTTTGTTTTGGTTTAAAGATGAAAATACTCGCTCGTTTGGGTGGGAATTCCACCGCGAAAAAAGCTTACGGAACGTTTTATACAAACATGGTTATCGGATTTTCAATATACCTTTTAAAGGTTTGTAAATATTTGGCTCCCGTTGCGCCGTCCACCGTTCGGTGATCACACGCCATGGTAACTTTCATCGTATTGCCAACCACAATGGCGCCGTTTTTGACAACCGGTTTCTGAACAATCGCTCCGATGGAGAGAATGGCCGAGTTCGGTTGGTTGATGATGGAAGTGAATTCGTCAATTCCAAACATCCCCAAATTGGATACGGTAAACGTGCTTCCCTGCATTTCGTCGGGAGTGATTTTTTTGGTTCGTGCTTTTTCAGCCAATTCTTTTACCTGCGCATTGATTTGAGAAAAACTCATCTGATCGGCAAAGCGCAAAACAGGAACTACCAAGCCTTCATCTACCGCGACTGCCACTCCGATGTGAATGTGTTTGGCAATCTCAGTCACATCAGCTTTCCAAATACTGTTGACTTGAGGATGTTTTCTCAATGCCATTGCCGCTGCTTTGATGACCAAGTCGTTAAAGGAGATTTTGACATCTCCGGCATCGTTTATGGCTTTTCGAGTGGCAATGGCATTGTCCATATCCAACTCGACGGTGAGGTAAAATTCCGGCGCGGTAAACTTCGATTCCGACAGACGTTTGGCAATGGTCTTGCGCATCTGAGAGTTTTTGATTTCTTCAAAGCTCTCCGTGCCTACGGGAACATATCCGTCGGCGCTGCCGGGTTGGTAATTTTCAATGTCGGCTTTGACAATCCGTCCGTTTTCTCCGGTTCCCTGAACGTGCATCAAATTAATGTTTCGTTCTTCTGCCATTCTTCGGGCTAAGGGTGAAACAAAGATGCGTTCGCCACGCGTTGCCGGAGTTGTTTTCGTTTCTTTTTTGTCAGAAGTAGCGGTTTCTTTTTTTGCTTCTTTCTTCGGTGCTTCTTTTTCCGTTTTTTGCTCTTGTTTCTTTCCGGCAGCTGCCGGCTTTTTCACATCCGTTATGTGGGAAACATCCGTTCCTTCGGGGCCGATGATTGCCATCAGCGCATCCACCGGTGCGGATTGTTCCTCGGGAATTACTATTTTAAGAAGCACTCCCGAATAGAACGATTCAAATTCCATGGTGGCTTTATCCGTTTCAATCTCAGCCAAGATGTCGCCTTCTTCTACGTTGTCGCCTTCTTTTTTTAACCATTCGGCAATGGTTCCTTCTTCCATGGTGTCACTCAACCGAGGCATTTTGATTACTTCTGCCATAACTTATAATTTATGAGGTAAAAATGGATAATCTTCTTGTTCATATACGCTGTCGTACATCACATTGGTTTCGGGGAAAGGAGATTCCTCTGCATATTTCTCACATTCCGAAACGAGGTCTTTGACACGTTGGTCAATCTTTTTGATTTCTTCTTCAGTTGCCCATTTGTTTTCGTAAATCTTATGCAGTACATACGTAATGGGGTCTTCTTCCTGTTTTTTTGCCAATTCTTCTTTGGTTCTGTAATGTTGCGCATCACTCATAGAGTGCCCGCGATAGCGATAGGTTCTGATTTCTAAAAATGTAGGTCCGTCGCCTCTTCGAGCGCGTTGAATGGCCTCGTCCATTTCTTTGGCTACCACTTCCGGTTTCATGCCGTCAACGGGTTTGGAAGGCATTTCATAGCCAAGTCCCAATTTCCAGATTTCGGTATGGTTTGCTGTACGTTCAACTGAAGTTCCCATGGCATATCCGTTGTTTTCACAACAAAATACCACGGGCAATTTCCACAACATCGCCATGTTGAAAGTTTCGTGGAGGGAGCCTTGTCGTACGGCACCGTCTCCCATATAAGTCAACGTTACGGCATCGCGTTCAAAATATTTGTCGGCAAAAGCAATTCCCGCACCCAGGGGAATTTGTCCGCCTACAATTCCGTGTCCTCCGAAAAATCGGTGTTCTTTGGAGAAAATATGCATCGATCCACCCAACCCTTGTGAAGTACCGGTTGCTTTTCCGTACAATTCGGCCATAACTTTTCGTGGATCCACACCCATTCCGATGGGCTGAACGTGATTCCGATACGCCGTAATCATATTGTCTTTTTCTAAATCCATCGCGTGAAGCGCACCGGCAAGAACAGCTTCCTGACCGTTGTATAAATGCAGAAATCCGCGAACTTTTTGATTGATATAAACTTGGGCTAATTTATCTTCAAATTTGCGCCAGAAAAGCATGTCCTCATACCATTTCAGATATGTTTCTTTAGTTATTTTCTTCATCTGTATAGCGTAAAAAATTGGCAGAAAACCAAAATTATTAAACGGATAACAAAAATAGTATTTTAAACTGTGATTTTATAACGGAGTGCTAAAAAGAATGCGCAGGCTTAACATCTCTTTAGATAATAAGGAGGAGTTACCACAAAAGTAGGGGAGAAGTAACGTCGATTGACAGCAGAAAAATTACAAATAACTTGAATCAAAGCTAAGTGGGAGCAAATCTTTAAGGGAATTCACTTTGTAAATTTGTCCCACTTCGCCCATAAAATAAATTTCAATCGGTGAGTTTTGCCGTTGTTCGTATTCTGCTATCGATTGTCGACACGCACCGCAAGGGGCTACCGGTTTGGAAACGGTATGGTTTTCGGCTCCGGCTGTAATGGCAATCGCTTGAATGGGAACTTTGGGGAAATTTGCGCCGGCATTATAAACTGCCACGCGTTCCGCACAAAGTCCGGACGGATAAGCCGCATTCTCCTGATTGTTTCCCGTGATAATTTCTCCGGAACTCAGCCGTAACGCCGCACCGACTTTAAATTTGGAATAGGGTGCATAGGCATTTTTGCGCGTATGTTTTGCTTTCTCCATAAGTTCCCGAATCTCCTCAGGAAGTTCATCAATGGAGTCATAAACTACAACAGGTATGCGAATGTCCTTGTGTTTCAAATAAGCCGATATTTTAATTTTCTACAAAAGAATCTCCAAAATTAAAGGTCAAACCAAATCGGAGCGTTCCTTCTAAAGGACTCTGGATTTTTGCTGTGGAAAACAGATAAGATACATCGATGTTGATGGATGTGTAGCGGAATCCGGCTCCAAAAGAAGCAAATTTGCGTGATCCTTTTTCTTCACTTTCATTAAAGTATCCTGCGCGAAGTGCAAAGACATCCTGATACCAATATTCCGCGCCCAATGCCCAGGTTATTTCTTTGAGTTCTTCACTAAATCCGCCGGGAGCATCGCCGAAAGATGAGAAAATGCCGCCAAAAAAGTTTTGATTATAATAATCATCTTCACGATTTATTTTTCCGTCTTCATTGGAATCGCTTGGTGTTGGAACCAACAATTTATTAAAAGCTGCAGTTACGCCAATTGTATTGTATTGATCAAGTATAAAATCAAATCCACCACCGAGGGCGAGATTGGTAGGCAAGGAGTTTTCCTGACCCAATTCGTCGTATTTAAGTTTTGGACCAATATTGGAGATGTTAAACCCGGCACGCCATCTTCCGTTAAATTCGTCATAGGCAATTTCCTCACTCTGATAATATCCTGCGATATCCACTGCAAAAGTGCTGGCCGCATTTGAATCGTCACTAAATTCGGAAGGTATTTTCAAATCGGAACGGATGTAGCGACCGGCTACTCCCATCGAAAAACGGTCACTGAGTTTTAGCGAGTAGGAAACGTCAAACATCAGTTCGTTAGGTTTTACGATCCGCCCCGGATCATCTGCCGTTTGGCGCAATTCGATTTCACCGGTATTGAAATATCTAAAACTCGAACCGATGGCGCTTCTTTCGTTCAGTCGGTTGTAGTAGGTTAAATTTCCAAGAAAAATATCGTTTACCAATTTGCTTAAATAAGGGGTGTAAGTAACTCCGACTGCTTGTTTGGAAGTGGCAAATGCAAATTTTGCCGGGTTCCATTGTTGTGAAAAAGCATCCGGAGAGGTTGCCACTCCGATATCTCCCATTCCTGCCGCTCGCGGATCGCCGGCAATTAACATAAACGGAACTGCAGTGGTAATAACGCGTTGCCCTTGTGTCGGATCGGCACCACCTTGAGCGTTTACTTTAACTGCCAATAAACAGAGTATAAGCGGAATTAAAATTTTCTTCATGTGTATAAAATTTTGAGAACAAATATAAATTTTAAATTTTTATAGGATGACGAGTTTTTCGAATTTCTCCACTCGTTGATTTGTCAATGTCGATTTAACGGTCAGTTTGTAAACATAAACCCCTTTCCCGATGCGATCTCCAAAATCGTCCCTTCCGTCCCATGTAATGTCACGTGCCAGGAATCCGTCGGTAATGATGGTTTGATTCTTTGTCCAAACTACTTTTCCGGAAACTGTAAATATTTGAACTTGTACATCCAAAGGTTCATGCGGGCGGTTGTGATTAAACCAAAACTCGGTGTAATTTACAAACGGATTCGGGTAATTCAATACTCTCGTAATTTCGAGTTTGTCATTTCCGGCAACGACAAACTGAATTTCAGCTGTGGATGAGTTGTTGTAAACATCCCAAGCTTTGAGCGTCAGGGTATGAATTCCTTCTGAAAGATCGTTTAGTTTATAACTGGCGGTACCATTGGTGAAATCATCGACTTCGGTTTGGTAAAATTCATTTAAAACAATAGGGTTGGATTCGTCACCGTCAATGATGGCGACCAAATCATGACCAATGCCGCTGGAAGTGTTAATTCCGTTTTCGTCATATAATTTTGCAATCAGTGTCGGACTGCTGTTTGTAATTCCTCCTGAAACAAAACTTTCGTCGTTCATGTATAATTTGATTTCGGGACCTTCGGTGTCTTCCGGCGCGTTTTTATTCAATCCGCCGATGCGTACTTCTTGATTCACGCCGGTTTGGTCTTCGAGCACTCCGTCTCTTTTGGCATACAGACTAATCCGACCCTTTCCGACGGGAATTTGAATGTCTCTTGGTGCGACAAATTCAAAACTGAAACGACCGTTGACAATGCTGGCTTTTCCGTTAAAAACACTTTCTCCCAAAGTGACGAAATCCAAATAAACATTGTTGTTGTCATTGTCCAAGGTGCGCCGCATCACATTCTTATCAAAAACTTTGACTTCCAAAATGCCGTTGTAATCCGGAATTAATTGACCGTGTAGTGTGCGTATTTCACCGTCAAATTTAATTCTGCTCAGCGCCTGGATGGTATCGGTTGTTTCTTCTATGGGAATATCATTCATTTTTGTAATTGCGATATCCTGTTTTGGAAATGCAAGCGGCAAGGCAGGATCTCCTATATAAAAAATAGCTCTTCTATTATGGGAGGAGACATCGTTTTTTGCCAATCTTAAAGCTTCGGCAGGAACCATCGGGACATCTCTGTCATATCCGAACATATAAGGTGCCAATGCTTTATTGAATTCAATACCTACGCTTATAAAGACAGCGCGAGTGGTGGTTACCAATGAAATTGCACCGCCCTCTGGGTTGAGATAAGTTAATTCGCCAGCTGTAATACGTAATGGATTGTCAAATTTTGTAAACTCACAAGTTACGGTAATCATACAAGGTAAGTTATTTATATTCCTTAACTCCTGCGCATTTTCTTTGGTATAAATCGCTTCGTGTGCAAGTCCGTCTTCTCCTCCGTGACCAAAATAATTGATAACGATTGCACCAACATCAAAAGCACTTTTGATGGCTTCATTAACCTCAGGATAGCGATTTCCACCGGCAGAAGTCTGTTGTTGATAGGCATCGGTGTGAATTTTCTTTACGTTGATATAGGGTTTCTTTTCGGAAATTTCATCTCCCAGTTCATCCAAACTTTTTTGAAGCTCTCGTTCGCTGGCATAATCGACATCATCAGAGACCAAAACAAAATTGGTACGCCAGTTTCCGTAAGATGCTTCCGTCGCATAGTGAATAATCTTGTCGATCATCGCATTTGCGTCGGATACATTATCGGCTATAATTCTTCCGACTGCAATATCCAAACGGTCGATATCAGTCATTTTATTGCCGTATTTATCATAAGAGTGACCGCCGATAGTGCCTTCATCCGGTCCCATATTTCCAAAGAAATCATCAGACATAAATGAATTGGCTTCATCGGTATGGCTTACTGTATGAAAAGTAGGAACAATATTGTTGTTGTTTGCCAATCGATCTTTGTAATCAATGGAGGTGTCACCAATTATTCCAATATACTTTAAACGTTTCGAGGGTTCTGAAGCGTTGTAATATACATACCTTACAAGATTTCGTATAGCACCGATGTCTTGTTTTCCTGAGCTGAATTCTTCATATATTTTATCGGTTGTTACTACTTTTACATTTAGATTGTGAGTCCTTTTATGGAAATTGGCTAATTTGAGTGCCGACTGAATCAATATTGGATGGGTGATAATTAAATAATCTACATCTTGAAAGTTCCCCGATTCATCTCTAAAAACAGTTCCTTTGATATTTTGATTTGAAACACGAGAATTATGAATTCTAATGGGAGTGTAATAATCATTTGGATTGATTGCTACAAATTTTTTAGTGTGCGCTGCGTTTTGTTTAAAAATTATTGTTTCGGAAACATTGTTGTTAGACAGCGAAACGATATATGTCGGGTCTGTAACATCCCAAATTTGGGTAAATTGAGAAGCATTTGTCAGTTGATATTCATTGATGCCATTTCCGAAATTTTCCAAATTTGTCACGCCAAAAGCTAACTGTTGTCCGTCCACACCTCTGAGATGGCGTTCTGCTTCGATTCGAATGTAATCCAAATAGGCAACACTTGAAGGGTTCCCGGAATTATTATAAGTTAACTTAAGGTTTACCTCAGGTGTAGTTGCCGTAATATTTTGTCTATATACATTGGTGTTTAAAATTTGTCTTGTCGTTATCGGACTATAGTTTATGACAGGCTGAGAAGTATTGTTGATGTTTACCATCAAAGAAGTTTGACTTTCTGAAGCTGCAGCAGATTTAATGGTAACATTCATAGGAGACCCTGCGACAATATGAGGGAAATTAAAAGCAAAATTTTGCTCTCTATTGATGTCAAACCGATTTCCATACCATACCCTTCCTAACTTTGTTGGACTTTCCTCGTCTTTTTCATGAAATTGATAATCCGTAAAAGTGGTGATAACTTGATCGGCTGTGCCGGAAGGCTCAACCATGGGTTGTACTCTTTTGCCGGGTGTGTTTCCGTAGGTGATATAATAATAGGAGTCGTCACTGTACGGATTGATGTGAGAATCATTGTCCAAAACATAGCCCTCTGTACCGATTCCGTAAAAAAGGATATAGTCGTTGTCGTCAAATTTGCCGTCTTCTTCGCCAACGACTTGAATGGCATTTTCAGGCAGGTCAAAATGGATGTTTTCTGAATTTAAAAGGGGGAGCGATCGACCTCCGTGACTGTATATTTTGAGGGTTCGCGGATCGATGCTGTTGACATTCATCCCGAGTTGGGATAAAAACGATTTGTCAATTTTGTAAACACCTGTTTTTTCAACTTTAAATTTAAACCAATTTCCCTGAGCCAATACTGAGTTCGTGATGGCAGGCGGATCCATGCGACGCGCAACACTTCCGTATTGATAGTGAATTTCAAAAGATTCTACTTTTCGGTAATTGCCCGGTGAACCGATAACAGGAGAGATTCTGAATTCGGTGAAATAGTTGTCGCGTGCTTCAGAATTTCCCAGTGCATATTCTAATGCTGCGGGAATTTTATCAGGGGCTATTGCTTCCATTTCTTTGGGTGTCAACATTCCGTAGTTTACATTGACAACGCGCACCGATGTAGGATCAACATATTGTGCTTCTTCCCAATGAATGGCGTACATAGGTGCAGCTCCGAGCGTGAGTCTTAAAAGCTCTTCATTGTCGTTTGCGGCAGCAAGTGAAGCCGATGCATGTGTCGTGGCGTCAGAAGCAAGTGACGCGCCAACCTGTTCCCAATTGATCGAAACTTTTTTTATTTGTTGTGCCCCGACCCAGAAGCCGCAAAGGAATAGAAGTAGAAATAGATTTTTTTTCATCAGTACAAATAACGCTTCAAAAATACTATTAGTATAAGAATTAATCTAACTATCACAAACGAATGTACATTTCTTTTTATTATTCTTGATGATGTTTTGAGCGACTAGTATCGGAAACTGTTTGATGCAAACCCATGAAAAAAGAAGAAATTTACTAATACAAATATTAAAACACCTATGCTATAAAAGAAAGATTGAGACGAAGTTTTTTTAATTTTTCTTATGTTTCCTCCCTACCTGATTTTCCGGAATTGACCGAGACACCTTTATTAGCTATGATTTTAAATCAGTTTTAGGGCGATCAGTTTTTAAAAAGAATATTAGGAAAATTAGTTCAGTTCACATAGGTTTGCATAAATTTACAAACGCATCGACTAAGATTCGTAAAATAATATTGTGAATTTATCGTTAATTACTATATTGCAAGCTTTAATTCTATCATACTTGAATTTATGAGATTCAGAAAAACCGTTATTGTAAACTTGATGGTATGTGTTGCAGCCGGAACATTTTTAATGGGCTGTAGCAATTCACGCGATTATAAATATACCTCGCGTGCTACCGGTTGGAAACTAAACGCAAAAGAGGGAGGATTCCAGTATAATCCTAAGTCCAGAGAACAAGAAACCGGTCCCGGACTGGTCTTCATTGAAGGAGGTACTTTTACTATGGGAAGAGTTCAAGACGACCCGATGCGCGATTGGAACAATACTCCAACACAACAACATGTCCAATCTTTTTATATGGATGAAACCGAAGTAACCAACTTGATGTACTTAGAATATCTCGATTGGTTAAAACGTGTTTTCCCTCCATCCGACGAGCGATTCCGTAAAATTTATGACGGAGCTGTCCCCGATACGTTGGTTTGGAGAAACCGATTAGGATTTAATGAGGTGATGACAACAAATTACCTTCGTCATCCTGCTTATGCAGAGTATCCTGTTGTTGGTGTAAGCTGGATTCAAGCAGTTGAATTTAGCAAATGGCGAACAGACCGCGTCAACGAATACATGTTAGAGCGTGAAGGAATTATTGCGCCGGGGGCGAGATACAATGTAGAGCCCGGACAAGCTTTTAATACGGATACGTATTTAAACGCTCCCGAATTAACGTATGGTGGGAATGACTCTATCACACGCGGTGGAAGAACCTCTCAAAAAATGGCAGAGCGAAGCGCGGACAGTACAAATCTCTATGTAAAAGGTCAGGACGGAATCTTAATGCCTGCATACCGACTTCCAACCGAAGTAGAATGGGAATATGCAGCGTTGGGAATGTCTGAAGTCCGTGAATACAACACCTACAGAGGAAGAAAAAAATATCCTTGGGACGGAAAATACACCCGTTCGGCAAACAGACGCGCCTATGGTGAGCAATTGGCAAACTTTAAGCAATGATCCGGTGATTACGGCGGAATTGCAGGATGGAGTGACGATGGTGCAGACATTACCGCCCGCGTAAAATCATATCCGCCAAACGATTTCGGTTTGTATGATATGGCAGGAAATGTCGCCGAGTGGGTCGCAGACGTTTACCGACCCATTATTGATCAGGATTTCAACGACTTTAACTATTTCCGTGGAAATGTATATACTAAAAATGCAATTGGTCCCGATGGAAAAGTAAGAGTGATTACTCCCGATTCCATCATCTTTGACACCCTAAGTACCGGAAAATTAATCGCTCGCGGACTGCCCGGAGAAATTATCAAAGTTCCGATTGATGAAAATGAAACGTATTTGAGAACTAACTTCTCACAAAGTGATAACAGAGATTTCCGTGACGGAGATCCTGCATCTACCCGATATTATCAAAATTACTCCGGTGAAGAAGGAGAAGAAAATACTACCAGAATGTACAATGCTCCACGCCCTGAAGTTTATATAGACAGTGCCGGCAATGTACAGAGACAATACGATCAATCAAACAGAAGAACAACTTTGGTCAGTAACGAAGTCAGAGTTATCAAAGGAGGTTCTTGGAGAGACCGTGCCTACTGGTTAGACCCTGCACAACGTCGCTACTTCCCGCAAGATATGGCAACAGATTATATCGGATTCCGATGTGCAATGAGTCGCTTGGGTTCAAAATCTAAACAAGGCGCAAGACGACGCTAAGAATTTCATATTAAAATACAATCCTCTCAATTTTTTGAGAGGATTTTTCTTTATAGGAATGACTGTTCAAACGCTTTATAAATATTTCCTGAAAAGTTCGGGAGTATGCACCGATACCCGTGCTATTCAACCTAATTGTATTTTTTTTGCACTTAAAGGCGACCGTTTTGACGGAAATGAATTTGCCCTTCAAGCCCTAACGGAAGGAGCTTCGTATGCGGTCATTGACAACGATAAACATCAGGTAAACGACAAAACAATCCTTGTGGCGGACGTGCTTCAAAGCCTTCAGGAATTGGCGCGATACCACCGGCAGCAATTTGATATCCCGATAATCGGACTTACGGGTAGCAACGGAAAAACCACGACAAAAGAATTGATAAAGTCGGTTTTGTCGCAGCGCTATCATACGCTTGCAACTGTTGGAAACCTCAACAATCATATCGGCGTGCCACTGACCTTGTTAAAATTAGATGCCGCAGTAGAAATTGCTGTGGTTGAAATGGGCGCAAACCATCCGGGAGAAATCAAAATGCTCTCGGAAATCGCTTTGCCCAATTTCGGTTACATCACCAATTTTGGCAAAGCGCATTTGGAAGGTTTTGGAAGTTTAGACGGAGTTATCAAAGCAAAAACCGAACTCTATCGTTTCTTACAATACACGAATGGAAAAATTTTTGCAAACGGATATAATGCAACGCAAATGAAACTGTCCGAGCATACAAAACGAATTGTTTTCGGTCCGGCGCATTCAGATTATCCCGTAAGTTTGATAAATGACCGTGGAAGTTTAGTCGTTCAGTATAAGCAAACCGAGATGCAAAGTAATTTGACAGGCGCGTATAATTTCGAAAATATCGCTGCCGCCATAGCTGTTGGTGCCTATTTTCAATTGAATGAAGAAGCGATTAAAAAAGGTATTGAAAGTTATGTGCCTTCCAATCATCGTTCTCAAATAATAACGCTAGGTTCCAATGTGATTTTCATGGACGCTTACAATGCCAATCCGACAAGTATGAAAGCAGCATTGGAAAATTTTATCGGGGTAGAAGGTTCTCATAAAATCGTTTTTCTCGGCGATATGTTTGAATTGGGAAAAGATTCGGCGGCAGAACATCAGCAAATTGTTGATTTTCTTTTAAAGAACTTTGAAGGAGCGGTATATCTCATCGGTGAAAACTTTTATAAAACCATCATTCAATCCCCGCAATTTCATAAGTTCAAATCCTATTCCGATGCGATTTCCACAGTTAAAACGCACACGCCTGAAAACGCAAAGATTCTTATTAAAGGCTCCAGAGGAATGGCATTGGAGCGCTTGTTGGATATTCTTTAAAATGAAAAAAATCTTTCAAGCAATACTGTCTGAAAGATTTTTTCTTGTGAAGTGTATTGGATTCGAACCAATGACCCCTACCCTGTCAAGGTAGTGCTCTGAACCAACTGAGCTAACACTCCTTAAATCGCCCGCGAATATACGAAAACTTGAGACTTTACCCAAATCTTAAATTCGAAAAGTAATGTATAAAAGTGAATTTATAAATCCGGGTCTTGTTTGTAATGAATCTAAATAAAGTTAACTTTGCTCCGTAAAAAATCAATCAATTATGAGAAAATTATTCAAGTTTGGAGTATTGACTTTAAGTATATTCATATTTTCCGCTTGCGGACAAAGCAAAGATGAAGAAATTATAAATATTTATTCTCACCGTCATTACAAAGCCGACGATCATTTATTTTCAAAGTTTACTGAACAAACCGGAATCAAAGTAAATATTGTTCAAGCAAGTGCAGACGAATTGATGCAACGCATGGTGAACGAAGGCGAAAACTCTCCTGCGGATATTTTGTTTACCGTAGATGCCGGACGTTTGTATCGTGCACAATCTTTGGGTTTGTTTCAGCCCATTCAATCTGATATTTTGGATGAAAACATCCCTGTACATTTAAAAGAGAAGGAAAATCACTGGTATGGAATTACTTATCGTGCACGCATAATTGCGGTTTCCAAAGATCGAGTGAATGCTGATAGCATTAAAACGTATCAAGATTTGACAGATCCTCAGTGGAAGGGAAAACTATTGGTACGTTCTTCGGATAATGTTTACAATCAATCGTTATTGGCTTCCATGATTATAAATGAAGGCGAAGCAGCAGCAGAAGCTTGGGCTGCGGGAATTGTTGCGAATATGGCACGAAATCCGAAAGGTTCCGACAGAGATCAGGTCAAAGCCGTTGCCGCCGGAGAAGGGGATATTGCCATCGTCAACACCTATTACGTAGGGCTTTTGTTGAACGCTCAAAACGAAGAAGACCGGAAAGCAGGGGAAGCAGTGACGATTATTTTTCCGGATCAAGAAGGAAACGGAACTCACATAAACGTAAGTGGAGTAGGAGTTGCCAAACATGCGCCTAATAAAGACAATGCGATTAAATTCATCGAATATCTCTCCGGAATTGAAGCTCAGGAAATTTTGACAAATCTAAATTTTGAATTTCCGGCCAATCCAAAAGCTGAAAAAGCTGCACTTATCCAATCGTGGGGCGATTTTAAAACAGACACGATGGACTTGTATAAAATGGGAGAATACAACAGTGAAGCGGTTAAAATATTTGACCGTGTAGGTTGGAATTAATTTTACGATTGCTGAAAGCATCCTGCATTGGAAAAAACAAAAAAAACGATTTATTGGTGGAATCGGTGGACCGCGATATCAATTGTATTGATGTTGATGATTCTCACACCCATTCTTACAATTCTAATCAAACTTTTTGACAAACCCGGAGAAACTTGGGGGCATATTGTTTCACATCTGCTCCCTGTTTATTTTTCAAATTCCGTCATACTTCTTATAGGCGTAGGAATTTGCACGTTTTTGATGGGCGTATCTTTGGCATGGATTGTTTCGGTTTATGAATTTCCCGGAAGAAAATATTTCGAGTGGCTGTTGATTCTGCCGCTTGCTTTCCCTTCCTATATGATGGGGTATAGTTATGTGGGACTTTTAGAATACACAGGACCTGTCTCTTCTTGGCTTCGAAATAATTTTGACATTCATTTTGTAGGTCCCATCATTGATATTATGAATATGCCCGGAGTTATTTTCATTCTTTCCATCAGTCTTTTTCCTTATGTATATGTTTTATGTCGCGCATCATTCTCACAACAATCCTCAACGTTTAGAGAAGCCGCAGTGTTGTTGGGTAGCAGCAATCCTCGGGTATTTACAAAAATTGCGCTGCCGCTGGCAAGACCGGCCATCGCCGGAGGTTTGGCATTAGTAGGAATGGAGGTGCTGAATGATTATGGAACCATTAAATATTTTGGAATTGATACGTTTACGTCCGGAATTTTTAGAGCGTGGTTTTCTCTCGGAGACATCAATACGGCAATTTACCTTTCTGCAATTTTAACCCTTTTTGTGCTCGTGTTGATTTGGCTTGAAAATTTGCAACGCGGAAATAGAAGATGGACCAACCGAAGTGATAGTTCCAGACCGGTGAAAAAAATTGAGCTTTCAAAACCGATGCGCATTTTACTGATGTTGTTTTGTAGTGTCATTCTGTCAATTAGTTTTCTTTTTCCCTTGGGACAATTAATTTTATGGGTATCGGAAACCTGGAGATTTGTTGTAGATGCCGAATTTGGAATTCTGATTGTTCGCAGCTTTAGTTTGGCTATGGGATCGGCGGTACTCATCGCTTTGTTGGCTATCGTCTTGCTTTATACGGTGCGCATCAATCCATTGCGGTGGATTCGTTATATCACCAAAACTGCTTCCATCGGTTATGCCATTCCGGGAGCAGTTATTGCAGTAGGAGTGATGGTTCCGATGATGAAGTTGGATCATTTCTTAAATCAGTTTTTATACGAAGGCGCGGGTTTGCTTTTTTCCGGAACGATTTTTATCGTAATTTTTTCGTATATTATACGGTTCTTGGCAGTAGGATATAATGCTATTGATTCCGGATTTCAAAAAACAGGGGTTTCCGTGAATGAAATTGCACGATCATTGGGGGCATCTCCCTTTCGAACCCTGTTAAAAATTGATTTGCCGTTGATAAGAAATAGCATTGCAGCCGGAATATTGCTTGCCTTTGTAGATATTATGAAAGAACTTCCGTTGACATTAATCTTGCGGCCGTTTAATTTCAATACATTGGCAACCAAAGCTTTTGATATGGCAACCAATGAAATGATTGCAGAATCCGCAAACGCTTCGTTGGTAGTTGTGTTAACAGGAATAATTCCCGTAATTTTGTTAAACAATGTCATAAGCAGTAAAAAACTGGCCGAGAAGAAAAAGAACGAAGTAAAATAAACCGTTATACGGTGGAACGATAATAACCCATGGCAATCATTATTTTAGACAATCTCAGCAAAAAATACAGAAGCGGTGACAAGTATGCCGTTGATTCTGTTGGATTTTCTTTGGAAAAAGGAGAAATTCTGGCATTGGTTGGTGAAAGTGGTTCGGGAAAAACTACCTTACTGCGTCTGATAGCCGGTTTGGAACATCCGGACAAAGGAAGCATTGTCTTGGGAGGAAATACCATTGTAAATGGGAATAAATCGTTAAGACCCAATAAAAGAAACATGGGGATGGTTTTTCAGGATTATGCCCTTTTTCCACATCTGACGATTTATGAAAATGTTTCTTTTGGACTTAAGGGGCTTAAAAAAGACGAAGCTCATAAACGTGTTATAGAAACCATTGAGCTCACCGGGTTGGAAGAAAACATCAAAAAATATCCGCACCAACTTTCCGGAGGGCAGCAACAACGTGTGGCACTGGCACGTGCATTGGCTCCGCGGCCGGAACTTTTATTGATGGACGAACCTTTTAGCAACCTAGACACTATTTTGAGAGATCAGGTTCGCGAAGAAGTTCGACAAATTATTAAAACTCTGGGGATTACTGCTATTCTAGTAACGCATGACACTCGAGATGCATTTGCGACTGCCGATAAAATTGCCGTTATGTGGCACGGGAAATTACTGCAACTGGACACGCCAAATGCGTTGTACAACAATCCGAATTCTACGTATGTTGCCGAGCTTTTTGGTAAATCGAACAATCTTGAAGCCATTGTAGAAGATGACGGATTCAACACTCCTTTCGGGTTTATAGAAAGACATCCCAATTGTCCGTTTACCAATAAAGAAAAAGTGAATTTGTTTTTCAGAGCGGAAGAAACTGCGCTTTGTGAAGCCGAGGAACCTCAATTGTGCGGGATGGTTGAAAAATGCATTTATCTCGGCGATCATATGCAATTGCGTGTGTGTTGCAGAAGGTGTACTGAATGTGGAAGTGCCGATGCGTGCAAATCTCTTGATAGTTCCGCACGCATATTACTGAAATCTCCCGTAAAATCATGGAAGCCGGGGGATACGGTTCGCTTTAAGTTGAAAAATTTTAAAATTAAAGATGTCAATTCATCTCAAGAATAAAACGACACCTGTTTAAGGAACTTTTTTTTCTTTATTCTTTTATAGTTAAGAAGATTATAAATTAAATCTTTGAAATTAAATTATTTCCTAACTTGGAGGTTAAAATAAATACTATTATGGCAACCGATAAGAAAAACGAACCGGAGCAAATTCCCCACGATCCTGAAAGACAATTGGAAAAACAAGAGCGGGAATATCGCGAACAACAACGCGGAGATTATGAACCCGTTGATAACGATCGAGACATTGAAGAGACTGAGGAAGCCTACGAAGATGCAAAAGAAGAAAAAGAAAAAAACTCGGATGAAGCGTAATTCTCAGATTTCTAAACATTTTATTTTTAAGACTTGATCAAATTAGATACTATCTGAAAAGGAATTTCTTTGAAATCGGAAATAACCTTGTCTGCAATAGTATAATCTTGATTTTCAGAAGTAGGACCTTGATATCCGATACAGTAAATTCCTGCTGCTTTTGCGGCTTTCATGCCATTTGTCGAATCTTCAATAACAATACACTGAGAAGTGTGTGCGTCTGCAAGTGCTGCTGCACGGAGAAAAATTTCAGGATGCGGTTTAGACGCTTTTAAATCGGCGCCGCTAATCTTGGCTACAAAATAGGGGTCTAAATCAAAACGCCTGAAAATTCTTTCAATATTGGTCATCGATGCGGAAGATGCCAAAACCAATTTCAGTCCGTTTTGATGATAATCTTTGATGATATCCAAAACTCCCGGAATTAAATCGAGACCTTCTGTATCAAACAATCGTTTAAAATGTTTTCTCTTTATTTGAATTAATTCGTTTGGCAATTGCTTTAAATTAAACGCTTCGCACAGATTTTCGCAAATAGCCATGGTGGAACGTCCGGTAAATTGATCGTAATATTCGGGAGTAACCGGAATATTTACTTCTTCAAACATTTTAAAATATGCACGACGATGGAGGGGCTCGGTATTTACAATAACACCGTCCATGTCAAAAAGCACTGCTTTAATCATTTTTTTCTTTTTTATAATTCAATTTCTGAAAGCAATCTGAATGATTCCAATCGTTTTTGGTGGTCGTAAATGTAGGATATAATTATCAATTCATCTACTTGGGTAGCTTCGGTAAAACTTCTCAGTTTTTTTGCTACCGTTTCTTTGCTTCCGACAAAGGTGTAATACATCATCTGTGAAACCTGCATTTTTTCAATGGAATTCCATACTTCATCTATTGATTCCGGAGGCGGTTGCAATAAATTTCTGGTGTTCCTGATAATGTTTAAAATGAACAATTTCATGCTTCCTGCCAGATATTCAGCTTCTTCATCCGTTTCGGCAATAATGACATTAACTGCTGCCATTGCATACGGTTTTTGAAGTTGTTCTGAACTTTGAAATTCATTTTTATACATTTTTAAAGCATCCAACAAATGCGTCGGGGCAAAATGACTTGCAAAAGCATAGGGCAATCCCAGTTGTGCAGCTAGATTGGCGCTAAACAAGCTGGAGCCCAACAGATAAATCGGTACGCGTAATCCTTCTCCCGGAATGGCTCGTACAGGAGGAACGTTATCGGGTTCTATCGGTTGAAAATAATGTTGAAGTTCGATAACATCTCGGGGAAAATCGTGAACCGATTCTTTTCTTTGACGACGGAGCGCTTGCGCCGTTAATTGATCGGTTCCCGGCGCACGTCCCAATCCCAAATCGATACGGTCGGGATAGAGTGTTGCCAAGGTTCCAAATTGTTCGGCTACAATCAACGGGGTGTGATTCGGAAGCATGACGCCGCCGGAACCTACGCGGATTCGCTCGGTTCCCTGTGCTATATAGCCTAGAAGAATCGGAGTGGCTGAACTTACTAAACTCGCTGTGTTGTGATGTTCTGAAATCCAAAATCTTTTAAAGCCAAGTTTTTCCACATGTTGCGCCAGGGATAAACTGTTTTCCATCGCTTTCAAATGGGTATCGCCTTCATTTACAGCAACTAAATCCAATACGGATTTAGCTATTTTTCTTTTTGACATAGACAAGAATTTAAAAAATTAGTGTGTGGTTGGAGCTTAGTAATAGACGTGACTAAGATGCAAATTCAGTGCCGTTTAAGAATAAAATCAACTCCTGTGAATTTGACATAACAAAAAACACATTTTTCCTTCAACGAAGGACAAATGTGTTCATTGTTTTTTAGGTGCTATTAAAATTTATCCGCACGCTTGAAAAGCAGCGAAAAATACGAAAAGCCAGACGATTCCTTTAATTAGAAAAAAAGCAAATGCACCTACGCCCAGGCGTTTCATCCATTTTGATTTGGCACTTTGCTTGTTTGTTTCTGAACCTTCTTCAGTAGCTTTGTTGTTATTTTTGTTTAATTGATTCATGATATTGTTGACATAGCGTGGAAAACTTTTCCAAAATTAATAAATGTTTCATTGGCCTTTTCAACAGCTCGCTCCGAATCTGCTTCGTTTTGACCATATTGGTTTAAAACACCGGCAAAAATACCAAACATCTTGCCGCTGTCTTTACCATATCCTTCAAAAAATGAAAATCCGCGTGTGATGCCTCTTTTTTCAAGCATTTTTACAATATACGGACCTCCCATAATGGAGCCCTCAAGCACATACATGGCGCTTAATGCTTCTGTTACATCTTGAATTTCGGGAATAGTTGCTTTAGGAAGATTTTCAATATTCCCGCCAAGTTCTTGAATATCTTTTAATATATAGGAAGCATTTCTTCGTTCCGAAATATCCGGTAAAATATCGGAAGTTACGTAGGAAGACAGTTTTTCTTCCATTCCGTGGAAGAAACTGTAAAAACACCGAAGCAATTCGATGTAATCTGCTTCGTTGTCAATTTCTTTTACTTTACGAATCACAATTCCTTCTGTGGCCTGATGCGCAGCGAAGGTTCTTTCTTTTAAAAGGTCTCGTAACATATTGGTTGTTCTTATTTAGAATGAATAAAAACAAAAGTACACATAATTATGGTTCCACGAATTTTTTACGCATAAAAAATGATGACTTTTTGAATTCTATGGAGTGTAGGTTTATAAATTAAAAAAATCACTAACCGGATATCCTAAATGTCGATTAGTGATTTTTTTTAAATTGATATGATGCGTTACACTAAGATTGATAGAGTACTTTCTTTACTGCTTTTATCACATCCTCACTATTTGGCAACCATTCTTTTAATAATGTCGGAGAGTAAGGAGCAGGCGTATCGGCGGTGTTCAGTCTTACAATCGGTGCATCGAGATAATCGAACGCTTGGATTTGTACTTGGTATGTAATTTCGGACGCCACATTGCCAAAAGGCCACGCTTCTTCCAAAATGACAAGTCGGTTTGTTTTCTTAACAGAATCAATTATTGTTTTATGATCCATAGGTCGCACCGTACGTAGGTCGATAATTTCACATTCAATACCTTCTTCAGCGAGGACATCGGCAGCTTTATAGGCTTCTTTGATGATTTTTCCAAAAGAAACGATGGTAACATCGTTTCCTTTTCGTTTGATATCTGCAACTCCTAACGGTATCAGGTATTCGCCTTCGGGAACTTCCCCTTTATCGCCATACATTTGTTCACTTTCCATAAAGATAACCGGGTCATCATCTCTGATGGCACTTTTTAAAAGACCTTTGGCATCGGCAGGATTACTCGGAACGACCACTTTTAATCCGGGACAGTTTGCATACCAACTTTCAAAAGCTTGACTATGGGTAGCAGCAAGTTGACCGGCTGAAGCAGTTGGCCCTCGAAAAACTATCGGGATATTGATTTGTCCACCGCTCATTTGGCGCATTTTTGCAGCATTGTTAATGATTTGGTCAATCCCGACTAAAGAAAAATTGAAAGTCATAAATTCAATAATCGGTCGATTTCCGTTCATAGCGGAACCTATTCCGATTCCGGCAAAACCAAGTTCTGCAATGGGCGTGTCAATGATGCGTTTTGGACCAAATTCATCGAGCATTCCTTTACTTGCTTTATATGCGCCGTTGTATTCTGCGACTTCTTCACCCATCAGGTAAATAGATTCGTCTCTGCGCATTTCTTCACTCATTGCTTCGGCAATAGCTTCTCTAAATTGTAATGTTTTCATGGAACTAAAATCAATATGTACGACAAACGAAGCAAAAATACTATTATTTATCCGTTTCAACATGCATGCAAACGCACTAAATTTTGTTTGATAATTAATCTAAATAATTTATGTTAAAGAAACATTAAAAATAAATATTGATATTATATATTTGTCTCCATTAAATTAATTATTCAATCAATTATAAAAATTAAATCATGAAAAAAGTTTTATTATTTGTTTTAACAATCGGATTATTTACGTTCACAAGTTGTTCTGAAGACAATGGAGTTGAAGCTCTGGAAGTTATTAATGGTCGCTGGGACTTGGAAGATATTCAGATTATGGGCAGTACGGATTTCAATGGAATTTCAATGACTATGGAAGGAAGTATAAGTTCCTTATCCGGAGATAATTTTATTGTGTTTAACAATGATAACACTTCTAACTCCGTAAGTGGAAACGTTGTAATGGATTTCACTATTACAATGCCCGGTATGCCTCCTATTACTCAATCTCAAGCAGTAGAAGGTGATTTTTTTGAGAATGGTACTTGGGATAAACAAGGAAATAAAATATCAATAACTCCTGATAGTACTCAAGAAACTTATGTGTTGGATATTGAAGAATTTTCAAGTTCAAAGTTGGTGCTTTCATCGGATGAAGCTACCCTAATGGATATTGAGGGTATGGAAAGTTTTTCAGAAATGAATGTAAAAATGATTCTTGTAAGATAATAAATCTAAGCATAGAGTAATTGGAACCGCCTGAAAAGGCGGTTTTTTAGTTGATAAAAGCTGAAACTAAAATTTAGATTTCTTTAAGAATAGGATTCTTATTGGTTATTTTTTTTAACCCAATAAATGTAAAAACCAAGAATTTTTCTCGTTTGTTCATAATTTAACTGTTCAGAAAATCAGAGGTTATGAAAAACGCTTTATACATAATTATCCTATCGTTAGTATTTACTTCCTGCTTGGACGAAGAAAAAATAACACTTCCCGAACCCGGAGAAGCTTCACCCCATATTGTAGATAAATGGGAAATGGAAACTTTTTTCTTTGACGGTAAAGCCCGAATGGACGGACTTACCGGACGCTTTGATGCGCACGCAACAAATCCACAGGGGAATTATATCACCATCAAATCCGACCAATCAATGAAAGTTCAGTTTCATCCGTTGGAAATCGAATTTGTCATTTACATCGGTCCCATTCCGTTAACCAGAACCGTCACCTTAGAGACAGAATTAATAAAAGAAGGGAAATGGTATAAAGAAGGCGATCAACTGCAAGTTCATTCTGTCAATGGTGAAATGATGACTAATTTTGAAATTGAACGTTTGGAAACCGACCGCCTCGTGATTATTCCCACCAATCCGGAAATGTTTATTGAAGACGATTTTCCGATTGAAATTAGAATAGAAGACATTTGGATTTCTTTTAAACGCTGAGTTTTTAAAGAGGATATTAAATCCGGTCATCGTTAATTTATTGATGGTAGCTTATTAGGTTTCTATTTAATTTTGTAGAATTTCGGATGCAAAATCAGTTTTTGCTAAACACGCACAGCAAAAAAACATAAAATATATGTACCTTCGCAACCAATCTTTTATGCGCCATAAAAGGCATCATTTATTTAAATAAAATTAATCTATAAAATCCGAAATAATGAAGATATTAGTCTGTATTAGTCATGTACCGGACACTACTTCCCGTATAAATTTTACGGATAACGACAGTAAATTTGATACAAACGGCGTTCAGTTTGTAATCAATCCCAATGATGAATTTGGGCTGACACGCGCTATGTGGTTTAAAGAAAAACAAGGAGCCACCGTTCATGTGGTCAATGTCGGAGGTCAAGAAACCGAACCTACGCTTAGAAAGGCTCTGGCGATTGGTGCTGATGAAGCCATTCGCGTAAATATGCCGGCTACCGATGGTTTTTCGGTTGCAAAACAATTGGCACAAGTGGTTAAAGAAGGAAATTATGATTTGGTTATCGCAGGCAGAGAATCGATTGATTACAACGGAGGAATGGTCCCGGGAATGCTCGCCAAACTCACCGGTTTAAATTTTGTCAATACGTGTATTGGTCTGGAAGTTGAAGGATCAACAGCAACTGTTATTCGAGAAATTGACGGCGGAAAAGAAACCTTAAAAACTTCGCTGCCTTTAGTAATTGGCGGTCAAAAAGGTATTGTTGAAGAAAGTGATTTGCGCATCCCGAATATGCGTGGAATTATGCAAGCTCGTACCAAACCGCTTACCGTAAAAGACCCTGTTGAAACAACACCTGAAACAGCAGTTGTGAATTTTAGCAAGCCGGCACCAAAAGGACCGGTAAAACTTGCGGAAACAGTTGAAGAATTGGTAGAATTACTTCATAATGAAGCCAAAGTAATTTAATTAAAAAAAGAAAATTATGTCAGTTTTAGTATATACAGAATCCGATCAGGGAAAATTCAAAAAAATCGCTTTTGAAGCTGTTTCCTATGCGAAAGGAATTGCCGACAAAATGGGAACTTCAGTAACAGCAGTTGCTTTTAATGTATCAGACACCTCCGAATTGGCAAAATACGGAGCTTCAAAAGTGTTGGAAATTAATGACGAGAAATTAAATAAATTTAACGGGGAAGCTTTTGCCGATGTCCTTGCACAAGCAGCCAAAAAAGAAGATGCAAAAATCATCGTTTTGACTTCGAGTGCAAACAGCAAATATATGGCACCGACCCTTGCCATAGACTTGGAAGCCGGGTATGTTCCGAATGTAGTGGAATTGCCTGAAACAGGGGATGCATTTACGGTAAAACACAGCGTTTTTTCAAATAAAGCGTTTGCAAATACTGAAATAAAAACACCGGTAAAAATTATCGGTATCGGTAAAAATTCATACGGTTTGAGAGAAAATGAAACTGCTCTTTCAACCGAAAATTTTACACCCAATTTAGATTCACACAATTTTGACGTCGATGTTGTTTCGGTCGAAAAATCTACAGACACCGTAAGCATTGCAGATGCAGAGATTGTCGTTTCCGGAGGTCGCGGATTAAAAGGCCCTGAAAATTGGGGAATGATTGAAGATTTGGCTAAAGCCTTGGGAGCGGCAACTGCTTGTTCCAAACCTGTCAGCGATATGGGATGGAGACCTCATGAAGAACACGTGGGGCAAACAGGAAAACCGGTGGCTTCCAATCTGTATATTGCAGTTGGAATTTCAGGTGCTATTCAGCATTTGGCAGGAATCAATGCGTCTAAGGTGAAAGTCGTAATCAATAACGATCCTGAGGCACCTTTCTTTAAAGCAGCAGACTACGGAATGGTAGGAGATGCTTTTGAAATCGTTCCCAAATTAACCGAGAAAATTAAAGAGTTTAAAGCTCAAAACGGATAAATCCAGTTCTTGTAATTCACAGGATAAATTGCTGTCTACCATAAACACAGAAATTAATATCCGATAAAGTTTTATTAATTTGTGACACTTTCATTGAAAGGCTGTTTAAAAAGGGAGTTCCTTATTTATTCAGCCTTTTTAATTTATTATAATAGGTAGTTTCTATAGATAAGTTTAATTTTGCAGCTATGGATTTGATACAACTTACAATAAAAGGAATTTCTTACAGTCAAACTCAAAATGGTGCGTATGCACTTATTTTAAATGAGATGAATGGCGAGCGAAAACTTCCTATTGTCATAGGAGCTTTTGAGGCGCAATCCATAGCAATAGCTTTGGAAAAAGATATTATCCCGCCGCGTCCGTTGACTCATGATTTGTTTAAAAATTTTGCAGATATATTTGGAATTACCATCGTGGAAGTCATCATTCATAAATTGGTAGATGGTGTTTTCTACTCCAGTATTGTTTGCCGAAGTAATGACAAAGAAGAAGTCATTGATGCGCGAACCAGTGATGCCATAGCGTTGGCACTTCGTTTTCGGGCACCAATTTACACGCATAAGACAATTTTAGAAAAAGCGGGAATTTATTTGAAATCTACAGACAAAGAAGATGAAGAAGAAGTCGAAGAAGCACCGATTGATGATGTTACGCTAGGGAAAAGTGATTATAGTAAAATGAATATAAAAGAGCTCAATCAGTTGTTGGAAGATGCAGTGAAAAATGAAAATTATGAAATCGCTGCAAAAATTCGAGATGAAATTTCCAAAAGACAATAAATAAAATAGCTCATCTGCTCAATTGAAAAACATTCAACCTAACCTTTATAGAATATGAGCATTAAAAACCGACTGATCATCATGAACTTCTTACAGTTCTTTGTTTGGGGTTCGTGGTTAATTTCGCTCGGCACGTATATGAGTGTCACACTCGGATTTTCCGGGATGGAAATCGGCGGAGTGTACGCAACCATGGGTATCGCTTCTCTTTTTATGCCCGGATTGCTGGGAATTGTTGCTGACCGCTGGATAAATGCCGAAAGAGTGATGGGAATTTGTCATCTGATCGGTGCCGCAACTTTAATTTATGCCACTACCGTTACGGATTACAACACGTTTTACATACTGATGCTGTTAAATGCATTGGTGTATATGCCGACGATTGCGCTTAACAATTCGGTTTCCTACAGCGTATTAGAACAAAAAAATTACGATGTCATCAAGGATTTTCCTCCTATTCTCGTATGGGGAACAGTAGGTTTTATTCTCGCTATGTGGGTTGTCGACCTGATGGGCTGGACAAAATCCAAGGAACAATTGATTGTGAGTTCCATTGCAGCACTTATTCTGGGTTTGTATGTTTTTACATTGCCTCCCACACCACCGCTACAAAAACAAAAGAGCAAAAGCTTTATGTCCGCCATGGGATTGGACGCTTTTTCCTTGTTTAAACAAAAGCGAATGGCCATTTTCTTTATATTTTCGATGCTTTTGGGAGCGGCACTTCAAATTACCAATGCTTTCGGAGGGCCTTTTTTAAATCATTTTGAAAGCACGTATCCGGATTCGTTCGGTGTGAAACATCCCAATTTGCTCCTGTCCATTTCACAGATATCGGAAACCTTATTTATACTGACCATTCCATTTTTTCTCAAACGTTTCGGGATTAAAAAGATTATGATATTCAGTATGATCGCATGGGTGTTGCGTTTTGCTTTATTCGGATTGGGAAACCCGGCAGAAGGCTTGTATTTGCTAATATTGTCGATGATAGTTTACGGAATGGCATTTGACTTTTTCAATATTTCAGGTTCGTTGTTTATAGAAAAAGAAGCTGGACCAAAAATCCGTTCCAGTGCTCAAGGATTGTTTATGATTATGACAAACGGTCTCGGTGCGCTTTTTGGAGGAATTTTGAGCGGATGGGTTGTCGATTATTTTACCGTTGACGGCGTCCAAGATTGGCAGAGCATCTGGTTTGCATTTGCAGGGTATGCATTGGTGTTAACCATAATTTTCCCTTTTGTTTTTCATTACGAACACAAACCTTTGGAAGCATCCGAAACAAAAAACACATAAGTCAAACGATGAAAATTAAAATGGGAAATTAAATTTTGTGTTTTTTACTTCCTCGTATTTTCCTATTTTAGAAGACAATATTTTATAAAATTATGCAGCAATATCACGATTTATTAAAACATATCTTAGAAAACGGAACAGAAAAACAAGACCGTACCGGAACCGGAACTAAAAGTGTTTTCGGATATCAAATGCGTTTTGATTTGTCAAAAGGATTTCCATTGGTCACTACCAAAAAATTACATCTCAAATCAATTATTTATGAGTTGTTGTGGTTTTTAAAAGGCGACACCAATATTAAATATTTACAAGATAACGGCGTCAGAATTTGGAACGAATGGGCAGATGAAAAAGGAAATCTCGGCCCGGTATACGGACATCAATGGCGCAATTGGAACAGCGAAGGTATCGATCAAATTTCTGAGGTGATTAAAACTTTAAAATCCAATCCGGACAGCCGAAGAATGTTAGTCACTGCGTGGAATCCGAGTGTGATGCCTGATACCTCAAAACCTTTTGCCGAAAATGTTTCAAATGGGAAAGCCGCGCTTCCGCCTTGTCATGCTTTTTTTCAGTTTTATGTTGCCGACGGAAAATTATCTTGCCAACTCTATCAACGCAGTGCCGACGTGTTTCTCGGAGTTCCTTTTAATATCGCATCTTATGCGCTGTTGACCTTGATGATGGCGCAAGTTTGCGGATACCAAGCAGGCGATTTTATTCACACCTTTGGCGATGTTCATATCTACAGCAATCATTACGATCAAGTGAAACTTCAATTGTCAAGAGCACCAAGACCTTTGCCAACCATGACTTTAAATCCGGATATCGACGCTATCTTTGATTTTGAATATGATGATTTTACCTTGAGTAATTACGATCCGCATCCGCATATCAAAGGAAAAGTAGCAGTTTAATTTCCCCGGAATGAAAGGTAAATATTTCATCGTTTTTATAATTATTGCTGCCATTTTCATTTTTAGGGAAATAGATTTCAACAATCCAGGTTTTTCGCATAATCAAAATGAATACACTTTATTGCTGGTTGTTTTGGTCTTAAGTGCGGTTTATTTATTTAGAAGGAACAGGTAGTATTTTCAAGACTTCTTAACAATTTCCCGCGATAGAATTCGTATTTTTAAAGAATCAAAAAGCTGTACACCTTATGATTGCTGTTGATTCTTTATACACGCTGTTTACCGAAACCAGAAACAAAACTGAGCTTCTATGTAAACCGCTTGAAATTGAAGATTATGTCGTACAACCGATTGTAGATGTCTCTCCTCCCAAATGGCATCTGGGGCACACTTCCTGGTTTTTTGAAGAGTTTGTTTTAAAGAAATACAAATCGGATTATCGCGTTTTTAATGACGACTTTTCTTTTGTTTTTAACAGCTATTACGAAACTATCGGAAAACGAGTAATGCGAACAGACCGTGGGAATTTGTCGCGCCCCGGAGTAGCGCAGATTTATGAATACCGCCATTATGTGACCCGGCATTTGCAAAATTTATTGAATGAAGAACTTTCACAGGAAATTATTGAAGTGATTACGATTGGAATTCATCACGAAAAGCAGCATCAGGAATTGTTGCTCACCGATATTAAATACATTCTGGGGCACAATCCTTTGTTTCCAAAATACGACGAATCATTTCAAGAAAATCATGTGCAGAAAATCAATCCCGAATGGATTGCAATGACTGAAGGCATTTATGAAATTGGTCATGCTTCAGAAGCTTTTTGTTATGACAACGAATTAGGTCGTCATAAGGTGTATCTTCATTCGTATTCAATTTCAAACCGGTTGGTGACCAATGGTGAATATTTAGAATTTATGAATTCCGGAGGCTATGCCGATTTTAATTTATGGCATATGGAAGGTCAAGATTGGATTCGAGCCAACAAAATTTCACAGCCGATGTATTGGCATAAAATTAAAAATCAATGGTATCAATTTACTTTAAGCGGATTGAAAAAAATAGATTTTTCGGCGCCGCTCAGTCACATTTCTTATTATGAAGCATTTGCTTTTGCCCAGTGGAAAGGATGCAGACTTCCCACAGAATTTGAATGGGAAGCAGCTCAGGATCACTTTGAATGGGGTAATCGTTGGGAATGGACAGAAAGTGCTTATCTTCCTTATCCCAATTATAAAAAACCGCCGGGAGCTATAGGTGAATACAACGGAAAATTTATGGTCAACCAGAAAGTTTTACGTGGTGGCTCTGTAGCGACTCCTGAAAATCATACAAGACCAACGTATCGCAATTTCTTTCATCCACATTTGCGATGGCAATACACAGGAATACGATTGGCAAAATAAAACTTATGAAAAACAATTTTAAAAAACGTTTTGAAGCGTTTAAAAATGAAGTTCAAAAAGGATTGACTGCCTATCCGAAACATTTAAATTCTAAGTTTATATACGATAAAAACGGCGATCGGCTGTTTCAGGATATTATGGCAATGCCGGAATATTATTTGACTGATGCCGAAATGGAGATTATCGCAACTAATAAAATAACTATCGGAGAATTATTCAGAGATAAAGAAAACGGACTTGATTTAATTGAACTCGGTGCAGGTGATGGAAAAAAGACCAAGGTTCTTTTAAAACACATGGCTGAAAATCAATTTAACTTTACCTACAAACCGGTAGATATTAGTGAAAATGCTGTCTTTTCACTTACTAAAACTTTAGCTGAAGAATTGCCCGATTTAGAAACAGAACCTATCGTTGGAGAATATTTTGACGCTTTGGAACGTATTCAGCATCTCAACAAACGAAAGAAGGTGATTTTGTTTTTGGGAAGCAATATCGGAAATATGGAGCATGCGCAGGCAATTGATTTTCTCAGCAAACTCAATGAATTGATGAATGAAGATGATTTGCTTTTCCTCGGAATGGACCAAAAGAAAGATCCCGAAATAATTCTGAATGCTTATAATGATAAGACCGGAATAACAGCCGCGTTTAATAAAAATATTCTGGAACGCATAAACAGTGAATTGGATGCCAATTTTGACGTTTCAAAATTCAAACATTGGGAAACCTACAATCCGGAATCCGGAACAGCAAAAAGTTATTTGCTTGCCACTGAGCCAATGGAAATTTATATAGAAGCAATTCCTTTAAAAGTTTCACTTGCTGCTTGGGAGAGCATTCACATAGAAATTTCACAAAAGTACGACGATGCTTCAGCAGCAGAAATTGCCGGATTATCCAATTTTGAAATTGCAGAAACTTTTACAGATTCTAAAGATTATTACAAAAATTATGTGTTTAAGAGAATGGGCAGTTTCTAGGATTATTCCTTTTTATTTTAAAGAAATTGTTTAAACGGAACGGGTTTGTCTAAAATTGTCTTCATAACCTACGAATCCTTATCTTCGCAAGATAATTTTTGAAAAAGTATAGTAATGAGACAAATTTCGCATCTGTTTTCAATTGTTCTTACATTTTTATTGTTTTCTGTAGTCAATGCACAGCAAAAAATAGGAAATCAACATTTTTTTGATGAATTTACGTACCGTCAAGGGAATCAATACCGAACAGCATCCGGTAATCCCGGACCGGAGTATTGGCAAAATCAAGCCGATTATGTTATCGAGGTTGCTTTAGACGATAAAAATCACACGGTAACCGGAAACGTAAAAATAACTTACACAAATAACAGTCCCGAAGATTTAAATTTTATTTGGCTTTATTTGGAGCAAAACCGATTTACTGAAGATTCTCGAGGTACTTTTATGACGCCTGTTTCTGGAAATCGTTATGTTGGCGATGTGGAAGGCGGGTATGAATTGAATAATGTAAAGGTTCAGACCGAATCGGGAACCTTAAAAAAATATCATATTACCGATACCCGCATGCAGCTTATTTTGGATAAACCATTAAAAGCAAAAGGTGGAAAAGCTGAAATCTCAATGGATTTTAAATTTAAAATTCCCGTCAAAGGAATGGATAGAATGGGAAGACTTGAAGTCGAAGACGGGGTGATTTATGCCATTGCCCAATGGTATCCTCGTGTAGCAGTTTTCGATGATGTTTTGGGTTGGAATACCGAACCTTATTTAGGAGCCGGAGAATTTTATTGTGAATACGGTGATTTCGACATAAAAATTACCGCGCCTGCAAATCATATTGTAGTAGGTTCGGGAAAACTTCAAAATCCCGAAGATGTTCTGACTGACAAACAAATCAAGCAAATGGACAAAGCTTCCAAAAGCGATAAAACGGTTTATATCGTTACGCAAAAAGAAGCGACAAAAAATGCCAAAGAAAAAACATCTCAAACTAAAACATGGCATTTTAGAATGAAAAATACCCGTGATGTAGCCTGGGCTTCATCAAAAGCGTTTATTTGGGATGCAGCACGTATTAATTTGCCCGACGGAAAAACGGCGTTGGCACAATCGGTTTATCCAAAAGAAAGTGCCGGAAAAAATGCGTGGACACGTTCCACTGAATTTACAAAAGCATCCGTAGAGTTTTATTCCGACACGTATTATCCTTATCCTTATGAAACAGCCATTAATGTAGCCAGCGGCGTAGGAGGAATGGAGTATCCCGGAGTGAGTTTTTGCAGTTATTCACGATCGGGAGAAGACCTGTGGAGTGTGACAGATCACGAATTTGGACACAATTGGTTTCCGATGATTGTAGGAAGTAATGAAAGACGCCATGCGTGGTTGGATGAAGGATTGAATATGTTTATCAACCATTACAGCACCGTAGCTTTTAATGACGGTGAATTTGCAACATCTTCAATAGTGAACAAACCCCGCGCCTTAATGGGGTATTTAACTCATGATGGACGTGAACCGATTATTACCTTGCCCGACATTACAAACGATCGAAACTTGGCATATACCGCGTATTACAAACCTGCAGTAGGATTGTTTTTATTAAGGGAATACATCCTGGAACCGGAACGTTTTGACTACGCTTTTAAAAGTTACATCAACGCTTGGGCTTATAAACATCCGCAACCGAATGATTTTTTTAATCATATAGAAAATGCGGTAGGTGAAAAATTAGATTGGTTTTGGAAAGGCTGGTTTTACGGAAACGGAAACATTGACGTGGGAATTGCCGGTGTAAAATCTCATGAAGAAGGTTATGTTATTACAGTTGAAAATAAAGGACAAATCCCGATGCCGGTAAAATTGCAAGTGACTTTTAAGGATGATACAACAGAAATTGTCAATCTTCCTGTAGAGATTTGGTACAAAGGAAATGAATGGGATTATTTGCTGAAAACAACTAAATCTATAAAAAGAGTAATTTCGGATCCGGATAAAATTCTTCCGGATATCAATATGCTGAATGACAGTTATAACATATTTGATTAATTGTCTTTTGAGCAATTAAGATTTATTAAAATTAATTTAGAATTGAATGGAAAAAGAATTGCAAAAACGGAGTGAAAACCGTTGTGAAATGTGTGGTGCAACTGAAAATTTAAGTGTCTTTTATGTTCCGAATTCTCCTGACTATACTATAGATGCTCATATTTACACATGTGAAATTTGTAAAACGCAAATGGAAGATCCCTCGCAAATAGATCCGCATCATTGGCATTCCTTAAATGACAGTATATGGAGTCCTGTTCCGGCGGTGCAAGTGATGTCGTGGCGAATGCTCCAGCATTTAAAAACCGAAAGTTGGTCGCAGAATTTACTGGATATGATGTATTTGGATGAAGATTTAAAGTCGTGGGCAGAAGCTGGATTATCAGAAAAATCAGATTCTCAGGTCGTGCATCGGGATGCAAATGGAAATGTATTGAATGCCGGCGATACCGTTGTGCTCATCAAAGATTTGAAAGTAAAAGGAAGCAGTATGATTGCCAAACAAGGTACCGCAGTCCGAAGAATTTCACTGGATATGGAAAATGAAAAATTTATCGAAGGTCGGGTGGATGGACAACAAATAGTCATTATTACGGATTACGTTAAAAAGGTGTAAAATCCTGAATTTCAAAATAAAATAAGCATCCATAAAAACACCGTTTCGATAAGTTGAAACGGTGTTTTTTAATATTAAAAATCAGAAGAATTAACGGATTACCCCGCAAGCAATTCTCGCACCGGCATTTCCAGTGGGTTGGGTGGTAAAATCATCTTCATCAGCATGGACGATAATGCTTTTTCCTATGATGTCTTTTTCAGGATCACCACATCCGATACACCATTGATCCGTTTCAAATTTAACTGCAACATTTCCATTTTCATCCGGATTTAAGTTTCCGATATCGCCTTTGTGGTATCCATCATCATGATCCCATTCTCCGTGTGCGTGATTGGTAGGATTCCAATGTCCTCCAGCAGCCATTCCGTCGTCTCCGGAACAATCACCGTTTTCATGTAAGTGAATTGCGTGGGCATCTTTGGTTAATCCGGAAAGTTTTCCTTCCATCTGGACTTGACCGTCTTTCTCTGTAAAATAGAATTCTCCCGTAACATTGCTTCCACTTTTGGAATCCATAATTACGTGAATCACTCTTTCGGGGGTATCTTCATCTAAATCCGGTGCCGGATCAAATTCTTCGACATTGCTTTCCTCCTGTAATGTGTCTTTTTTTGTGTTGTTACAGGCTACAAAGCTAAATAATGCAACTGCTGTAACGAATAGACTTAATTTTTTCATGGTGATAGTTTTTGGTTTATAAGCTTTTGATTTATCCAATAAAAGTAATAATTCCGATAATTAGTAAAAACATTTTAAAAAAACATTAGCATTTGGAAAAGAATTCTTATAAAACGAAACGTATTCCAAATTTTTAGAAACTTATTCTATTCTAATTTTTTGAAGATAAATCTGTATTGTGTGGCGATAATGCTTTCATAATATCTTTTCCACTGGGATTCTGGAAGATGTCGATATCAAAAAAGGATGCAGTCGAATAGAGATGATCAAAAATATCCGATTGAATCCCTTCATATTCACGCCAAATAACCGTGTTGGTAAAGCAATAAACTTCCAATGGAATGCCTTTATGTTCATTTGCCAACTGCCGTACCATAATGCTCATGTCTTGGCGTATCCTCGGATGGTTTTTTAAATAACTTACAATATATTCCCGATACACTCCCAAATTGGTCATTCTTCTTCCGTTAATGAGAAACGAAGTATCTATATTGTTTTCTATATTATATGTTTCAATTTCTTTTTGCCTGTCGGATACATAATCTGTGATGAGATGGTATTTTTTTAATTTTTCACGCATTTCGGCATCCACAAATTTCACAGAATTTACATCTACATAAATGGCTCGTTTTATCCTTCTTCCTCCTGTTTGCTGCATTCCTCTCCAGTTTTTAAAACTTTCAGAGAGAAAATAATAGGTGGGAATGGTGGTAATGGTTTTGTCAAAGTTTTGTACTTTCACCGTGTGGAGATTAATTTCAACAACATCACCGTCGGCATTAAATTTTGGCATTTCAACCCAATCGCCCACCCGAATCATATCGTTAGTGGACATTTGAACGCTGGCAACCAAGCCTAAAATCGTATCTTTAAAAATAAGCAGCAGGATGGCTGTCATCGCTCCAAATGCGCTGAGGAAATAAATAGGAGATTTATCCAAAATAATGGAAAGTACCAAAATAAAGGTTACGATATAGAGGATAATTCGAATTAACTGAAAATAGCTTGTGAGCGGTTTGTCTTTAAAAGCAGGGAGTTTTGCCAAAGTATATTCTCCAACTTTTAGAATGGCAAAAAACACAGTCATTGCAACGATGACTAAATAGGCGTCTGTTAATTTTATGACTAACGGCAGCATCCATCCAAAGTCGGAAAAAATAAGAGGAGCCATGATGCGTACAAAAATTGCCGGAACGATATGAGCGAGATTGTCTAAAGCACGTGTTTCAACGAAAGTATCATCCCATTTTATGGACGTCCGCTTAAAAACTTTATAGATGTTGTGAATGATTATTCTCTTGGTAATAAAGTATGCTATGGAGCAAATGATAGCTAAAACCAAAAGAAATAAAAACGCTCGAAAATAAATAGCCCATTCTTCTGAAACTCCAAGGCTTGTGATAAATATATCTGTTTTATCTTCTAAGTAATTCAACCAATCCATTTGTAATCTGATATTTATTTAACAGCTTACAAAGGTAATAAAAGCAGAAGAGTTAAGGCAGTGGTTTTGGAGGAGACTCCTGTGAAATAAACTGTTTCTTCGGATTATTCAATCAACGATTTTCTATCCATTTCTTCAGGTTTTGAAATTCCCATCAAATGAAGAATAGTCGGGGCGATATCTCCCAAAATCCCGTTTTCCACGTGTTTTATTTCAGCATCCACAACAATTAGCGGGACAGGATTGGTAGTGTGGGCAGTATTTGGTGTTCCATCCGGATTGCGCATGACATCACTGTTGCCATGATCGGCCAATATCAAAACAGTATATGAATTTTCAATAGCCTTATTTACAATAGCTTTCACACAAACATCTACCGTTTCACATGCTTTTACAGCAGCTTCAAAAACTCCGGTATGTCCCACCATATCCGGATTTGCAAAATTCAGACAGATGAAATCAGATGTTTGGGATTCAATTTCCGGAATGATTTTATCGCGAATCTCAAAAGCGCTCATTTCAGGTTTTAAATCGTATGTGGCCACTTTGGGAGAAGGGCATAACATGCGTTTTTCACCTTTGAAAGGCGTTTCACGACCGCCGGAGAAAAAGAACGTCACATGCGGATATTTTTCGGTTTCGGCTATTCGGATTTGCTTTTTATTGTTTTTTTCCAAAACCTCGCCCAAGGTGTTGGTTAAGTTTTCTTTGTTGTAAATAATTCGAATGTTTCTAAAAGTGTCATCGTAATTGGTTAGCGTTACGTAATAAAGTGGTAACGGAGCCATTTGAAAATCTTCAAAACTTTTTTGAGTGAGTGCCTCAGTCAGCTGGCGTCCGCGATCCGTTCGGAAATTAAAAAAGATTACTACATCTTCCGGTTCAATGGTGGCTACGGGTTTGTTATTTTGATTCATCATTACCAAGGGTTCGATAAATTCGTCTGTGATGCCCTTGTCATAACTGTTTTGGATGCTTTTTAAAGCATCTGTAGCAGGCGTTCCTTTTGCTGATACCAATAAATCATAAGCTATTTTCACACGTTCCCTGCGTGTCTCCCGATCCATAGCGTTATAACGTCCGATAATCGAAGCTAGCTTTCCGCCCGTTTTCTCTATGTGACGTTGTAAATCGCTGATTAATTCCAATCCGGAATGCGGATCGACATCCCGACCGTCCGTAAACGCATGGACGACCATATTTTGAACCCCTTGTTTTTGTCCAGCATTTAATAAACTTTTTAAATGCGAGATGTGAGAATGCACACCGCCATCGGAAACCAACCCGAGAAAGTGAACGGTTTTGTTGTTGTTGATTGCATATTGAAAAGCGTCCTTTAAAACCGGTTCATCTTTTAAAGTCCCTTGTGAAATCGCGCGGTTTATTTTAGCCAAATCTTGATAAACGATTCTGCCGGCTCCGAGATTCATATGACCTACTTCACTGTTTCCCATTTGTCCTTCAGGCAAGCCAACATTCAATCCGTCGGTGCGAAGTTGTGCGTGAGGATAATGCTTGTATAAGGAATCTATAAAAGGTGTTCGGGCTTTGGCAATAGCAGAAATTTCCGGATTTGAATTGATTCCCCAGCCGTCGAGAATCATTAATATGACTTTTTTATTCATGCTGCAAAGATAAGAAGCTGCGCTTATTAATGGAAACTAATTTCACTTTCAGTTGGCAATTCAAAAGGTTCTTTTTCTTGTTGAAAGATTCTTGCAGTGTGCGCTCCCTTTAGAATACAACGCTCTCCATTAACACGAATCCAGCTTCCTTCTCGCAAACCAACTACGGGAATACTGCTTTGCGAATGAAATTCTTTTATTCTCGTTTCACGTGTTTCTCCCATATGTTTGGAATTTGGAACAGGGTCTAAATAATGCGGATTAATATTAAACGGAAGAATCCCCATTGCTTTAAAAGAAGGCGGATATACTATCGGCATGTCATTGGTGTTGTTTATGGAAACTCCGCAAATATTACTTCCTGCACTGGTGCCCAAATACGAAAGTCCTTGGAAAATTTGTTCTCTTAAAACTGCTAAAAGATCATGCTGATATAAGGTTTTGAGCAATACAAAAGTATTTCCGCCACCCGTGAAAATTCCTTCTGCTTTTAAAATTGCATCTTTGGGATTGGCATACGTGTGAATCCCGACGAGTTTTTTTCCGAATTCTTCAAAAACATGGGCTGCTTTTGCCGTATATTCATCATAGGTGATTCCTCCCGGTCGTGCATAAGGAATGAAAAGAACCGTCGTTGCATCTTTAAAAAGGCAGGTGATTTCTTGTTTAAGATATCCCAAATAGGAATCTCCGTAAATGGTACTCGTGCTTGCTACAATAAGATTTTTCATATCTTTTACGTTGTCTTAAGAGATTTATTTCTCGCAAATATGTATATTTATTAGATGATTAGAAAAATTCTTTTTATTATAATTTTGTGCATAGCTGCTAATGGCTTTTCTCAGGAAGTGAATCGTGTCCTTATTTCCGGACAAATTCACGTGCCGCAGGGAGAAGATGCCGAAGGAATCAGCGTTTATAATATTTCTTCTCAAAAAGGAGTGATAACAGGAAAAGACGGTGAATTTAAAATAAAAGTTGCACCTCACGACCGCTTACAAATTTTCTCGCTCCAATATCAATCCTTAAATATTATTGTAGATGAAAGCATTGTTGCGGATAAACAAATGAATATTTACCTGAATCCTTCCGTTACGCAATTGGATGAAGTTGTCGTAAAACGTTATGATCTCACCGGAATTATTGAAACCGATATTAAAGGAATTCATACTTATTACAAAAATACCGATTGGGATATGTCGTATGCAGCCATGGAATATGATTACGGATTTATTATTGATGAGCAAACAGCAATAAGAGGAAATGCAGCCGAAGAAGCTTTGGGATACAACAGTATTCATTATGGAATTAACTTTGCACCACTGATTAATGGAATGTTTAAATTAATTGCTCCTAAAAAAAACGACAAAAAATCGGAAATATCCAGAGAAAGTAAAATAAGCTCAAATTTGCAACAGCAGTTTAGCCGAGAATATATTGAAGCTAATTTTGGAATTTCTAAGGAAGACGCTTATGATTTTTTATTTTATGCTCAAGAATCCGGACTTCAGGAAAAATTGTTGCATACCAAAAGTGAATTGGAACTTATAGAATATCTTCATGCCTACAGTGTCGAGTTTAAACAATTGAAAAACTAAAAAACAAGTAACTACGAACGTTTCCAAACGAAGGAAATAATAAATAGACAAATATATTATCTCGATGCAAATCAATATATTTGCATTATGATTTTTCAAATGATTTTTTTGTTTATCAGTATGGCGGAGATAGCTTTTATTCTCTTCGTCACACTTTTGGTTTTTGGTGCCGATAAAGTACCGGAAATCGCACGGGGTCTGGGAAAGTTAATTCGCCAAATTAAGAATGCTACAAATGACTTAACCTCCGAAATAACCAAAAGTGCAGAAAAGGAAGGCATTGATTTGGACATTACCAAAGAGGTGCGCGATGAAGTTAAAAAAGTAAAAGAAGATGTTGAAGAAATCACCGGTTCCGTGAAACGAAGATTCTAATGTTTAAGATTCTCAGACAATGGGATAGAGAATTATTTGTCCGTTTAAATTCACTCGGAAGTGAAGAATACGATTTTGTATGGATCACAGCCACCCAGACGGGAACCTGGATTCCGATTTACTTACTTTTTATATTTTTAATCTTTTACTTTTTTAATCGCATTATTGGCATTAAGATAGTGGTTTATGCTCTTGTCGGACTTGGAATAACGTTGACAATTACCAATATTGTCAAATATTTGGTGGCGCGAATCCGACCTTCCGAAATAGAACCTTGGCGTGAATTTGTCCGCATCTTGCAAACGCCGCCCAATTACAGTTTTTTCTCCGGACACGCTTCCTCAAGTTTTATGGTCGTGACTTTTTTGGTGTTGGTTTTCAGACATCGCATCCGATGGGTTTACATTTTTTATCTCTGGCCGGTTTTGTTTAGTTTTTCGCGAATATATGTCGGCGTACATTATCCGTTAGATATCATTGTCGGAGCCATGGCAGGAATTTCAATTGCCGTTCTGATTTATATTTTTTATAAACGAAACGTTCAAAATTCAACCAATAAATCGGGATAAAGTGATTCCGTCGCGAATGGGCAGCAATACCGATTCAAATTTCGGATGATTGTTCAGCATTTGATTATATTCCATCAGAATTTTTGTAACCTTATCATTGGGCTTTAAAGGCGAAATCACTTTTCTGCTCCACAAAACATTATCGCTTAACACAAGCGCTCCGGGATTTAACTTTGGGATAACGGCATTTAAATAATTGGGATAATTTTCTTTGTCGGCATCAATAAAAACCAAATCAAATTTTACTTCTAATTTGGGAATCACTTCCAGCGCATTTCCTAAATGTTGAACAATTCTGCCTCCATACCAAGATTGATCAAAATATTTTCGTTGAAAATCATACAATTCCTCATTGTTGTCAATCGTATGTAAATAACCGTCTTCCTGAAGTCCTTCAGCCAAACAAAGTGCAGAATAGCCGGTGTATGTACCAATTTCCAAAATGTTTTTCGGATTGATTAATTTGGACAACATACTTAAAATCCGTCCTTGTAAATGTCCGCTTAACATTCTGGGAGACATTATTTTTTGATTGGTTTCGCGATTTAATTTTACCAATAATTCAGGTTCCGGTTGGGAGTGTTGTTCGGCGTATTCCAATATTTCTTTATCGTAAAAATCCATATCGTAAAAATTATAAATATTAATGTTTGTTAAGAATACGTGCTCTTAATTTGTTTTGTGCTTCGACGTTTTCACCACAAAGCCAGCGGATAACATTTTCTTCCCACATGGCTTCAGCTTCTTGTTTATTGATTATTTTTCGTTCTACCGCCAGATCTAAAATTTTCCCCGGATAGGACGATTGAGATGCACTTTCCATTTCACCCAAAGGATACGGATCATCCAACCCGACCAAAACTTGCTTAGCTCCTTGATTTTTTACTAATAATTCAAGGGAGCCGGTATCGTGAACTAAGGAATCAAAAAAAATATTTTTATGACCGACACTTTTCCGCGGATGTGTTTACCCTTCGAATAAATCCGGGCGTCCGTCAAACCCTTGAATTCTTCTCCCGAGATTTATCTGTGCCAATTGGCCGCCGTGCGCAAAACACGTACGCATACCGGGAAATTTATCGGCATATCCGTTTAAGGTGAAAAAATGATAGGCATCGGCACATTGAGCAAGCATCCAAATCAGATGAAAACGCCATGCAGTATTTTCAAGTTTAATAAATTTTTCACCGTCATACGGATGAATTTCCACGGCGAGATTGTATTTGGAAGCGAGTTCAAAAATAGGTTCGTTTTCTTCATCAAAAATACATCGCCAAGTTCCGATGGTGTCCATAAAATGCGTAGGCAGACACAAAAGTTGCAATCCCAATTCTTCAACGCAACGTTCTATTTCCCACAAGGCACCACGAATAAATCCGGGGTGAACCACAAATCCTGATGTAAATTTTGAGGGATAGTCGTGCTGTATCTTGGCATTAAAATCGTTTTGAAAACGCAATGCTTTTTTCATTTCCTCCACGCGCAACCCATTTCCGTACAGTTGAGAAAGATTTAAAACTACAGCATGGTCGATGTTGAATCGATCCATCCATTCCAATTTTTCATTTAAGAAAAAACTGGAATCTGTTACCGGTCGACTCCAATCTTTTTGGAGCATATATTTCCGTTCCTTATCAACCCAGAAAATGCCTTTGTCTTTCATAAATTGAGGAATTTCTTCGGGATAGGGAAGAAGGTGGGAATGTCCGTTAATTCGCAATTTTCTTGATGAGCTCATCGCAATTATTTTTTTGTTTAAATAAGGGTTATAATGATTTTGTTCTGCCTCCGTCAATCGGCAAATTTATCCCGTTGATGTAAGCTGCGGCTTCACTGGCAAGAAATCCTGCTGCAGATGCCAATTCTTCGGGCAGTCCGAAACGCTTCGCAGGAACACTGTTTTTCATGTTTTCTTGAGCTTCTTCTTCGGAAATATTCAATCGTTTTGAAGCGTTTTTTACAACATCGTCCAAACGTCCCGTTTCCGTAAAACCGGGAAGTATATTGTTTACCGTAATTCCAAATTTGCCAACCTCATTAGCCAACGTTTTGCTCCAATTGGCCACAGCGCCACGGATGGTGTTACTGACTCCCAAATTGTCAATTGGCTGTTTTACAGAAGTAGAAATAATATTGATAATTCTGCCGTAGGAATCATTTTTCATTCCCGGCGTAAGCAACTGAACTAAAATTTGATTGCAAATTACGTGCATCCTAAATGCATTTTCAAATTCTTCAGGAGCTGCATTTAGAAGCGGTCCGCCTTTGGGTCCTCCGGTGTTGTTAATTAAGATATGAAAATTTTTGTGTTTTAATGCATGAGTCACTTTTTCTTTGAGCACATCGGGTTGGGTGAAATCGACGACCAGATAATCATGCGTTTGATTTTCTGGTGTTGGTAATTCTTTTAATGTTTGTTGTAATTTTTCTTCATTTCTTGCCAAGAGTGTGATTGTAGCTCCTTGGGATGCAAGTTGTTTAGCAATTGCTTTTCCGATGCCGGCAGTACTGCCACCGACCAAAGCATTTTTTTTCGATAAGTTTAAGTTCATTTTTTTTCTTTAAATCCTGTCAATTTCTTTCGGACAAAATAATAAAAAATCTCGATGAATATGTCTTAAACAAAAAATATGTTTTTCACAGGGGGAATATTAATAAGAACGCTACCTAACGTTTATTATTTTTCGATATTTGTATAACCATTGCGACCTATTAATATACAATAAATGAAAACGCTTTACTTGGTTCGTCATGCCAAATCTTCGTGGAAGGAGAATGTGGAAGACCATAAAAGACCGTTGAAAAAAAGAGGAAAACACGATGCGATGCGAATTGCTGAAACTGTCAGTCAAGAACTGCAAGCACCGGAAAAAATAATTAGCAGTGATGCGCAACGGGCAGTTGCCACAGCATTGTTTTTTAAGAAAGCTTGGAATATGGACGATTCAAATTTTCAGACGGAACCGCGTTTATACGATTTTCAAGGAGGTGAAGTTTTTCAATTTATTAAAGAGCTGGACGATCAATTTTCAAAAGTCATGCTTGTCGGTCACAATTATGCTTTTACGGCAATAGCCAACAGATTGGGAAATAAACCCATTGAAGAAATACCGACTTGCGGTTTTGTGGTGTTGAATTTTGATGTTGAGAATTGGGAAAATGTCGTAAAAGGTACCATTGAGTATAAATTATTTCCAAGAACGATACGATAATGACAGCGGCGCATAAGCAAAACACAACTAGTGTTCAAAACACGTATTTTAACCGTGAATTAAGCTGGTTACAGTTCAATGCGCGCGTGCTCCAAGAAGCCGATGACAAAAAAATTCCGCTGTTGGAACGATTGCGATTTATTGGAATTTTCTCTAACAACCTCGATGAGTTTTTTATGATTCGCTACGCAACCATAAAACGAATTCAGGAATCGGGAAGAAGCGGTAAATCGGTGCTCGGTGGAATTACTGCAAAAGATTTGATGGAGCGTATTACCAAAATAGTCATCGAACAGCAGGCATACAGTCTTAAAATTCTTGAAGACATTCGGCAGGAATTAAAAAAAGAGAACATATTCATTATCAATGAAAATGAAATAAGAAAGGATCAGGAAGAATTTATAACCGATTATTTTACCCGTGTAGTGAGTCCGGCACTCATGACGCTGATGATTGGAGAAGATGCCGAGATGCCAAAACTCGGAGACAGTGCGGTTTATCTGGTTGTGACGATGATTATGAAAAAGGACGATGAAACTTTTGAAAATAAAAGAAACTATGCGTTGATAGAAATTCCGAAAATCTTAAATCGTTTTGTCGTACTTCCAAAACAAGATGAAAAACAATACGTAATTATTATTGACGATTTAATTCGATATAATTTACATTCCATATTCAGTGGTTTTAATTATGAATCGCTTTCCTCTCATATGGTTAAAATTACTCGGGATGCAGAATTGGATTTAGACAATGATTTAAATCGAAGCTTTGTCGAAAAAATTTCAAAAGGAGTAGAACAACGCAGCAGTGGTGAACCGGTTCGTTTTGTTTATGACAAGACCATCGACCCAAAAACGTTAGCCTTTCTTTTGGATAAAATGGAGATTGATTCCGATGACAGCATCATTCCGGGAGGTCGTTATCACAACCGAAGAGATTATATGAATTTTCCGAGATTGGGAAGAAGTGATTTGCAATTCGAAAAAAAGGAACCTCTGCCCATTCCGGGATTGAGCTTGTCCGGAAGTATTTTCGAAAAAATAAGAACCAAAGATTATTTGCTGCACACGCCTTATCAATCTTTTATGTATGTCGTTAAATTTTTGCGTGAAGCTGCACTTGATCCCAAAGTGAAATCCATACGCATTACGATTTATCGCTTAGCAGAAGTCTCACATATTATAAATTCACTCATCAATGCCAAGAAGAACGGAAAAGATGTCATTGTACAGATAGAGTTACGCGCACGTTTTGACGAGTCTGCCAATATCGAATATGCAGAATTGTTACAGCGGGAAAATATACGAGTGATTTTTGGAATCAAAGGATTAAAAGTGCATTGCAAAATATGTGTGGTGGAACGTATTGAAAACAAATCGATAATGCGTTATGGTTTTGTTTCAACCGGAAATTTAAACGAAGATACCGCACGACTTTACACAGATTACACGCTTTTTACCGCCGATCAAAAGATATGTAAAGAAATAAATAAAGTTTTTGAGTTTTTTATGGTTCCCTATCGGGTGCGAAAGTACAATCATCTGATTGTTTCGCCGCATTTTACAAGAAAAACGTTGATGAATTTGATTTCTCAGGAAATTAAAAATAAAAAAGCCGGACTGCCTAGCGGGATTCGGTTGAAGATGAACAGTCTGGAGGATTTCAAGCTTATTGATAAACTTTATGAAGCGAGTCGTGCCGGTGTAAAAATAAAACTCATTGTACGCGGAATTTGCAGTCTGATTCCGGGCGTTCCCGGGATGAGCGAAAATATTGAAGCAATCAGCATCGTGGGTAAATTTTTAGAGCACACGCGTTTATTTATATTTGAAAATGCAGGAAACCCGAAAGTTTATATTTCTTCGGCAGATTTTATGGTGCGCAATTTAGATCATCGTGTAGAAGTGTCCTGCCCGATTTATGATGAAGCTATTAAAAACGAATTGATTGATAATTTTGAATTGGGATGGCGCGACAATGTGAAAGCCCGAGTTTTTAACAGTAAAAATGACAATGCCTATCGCAGAAACGAAAAACCGCCTGTGCGTTCACAATACAAGATGTATGATTATTACATCAATCAGTTGGAGATTAAATAAATTATAAGGTGTTAAAAATAGAAAAATACGGAGCTGTAGATATCGGAAGCAATGCCATTCGATTGTTGATTGTATCTGTCATCGAACAAGCAGATAAGAAGCCCATATTTAAAAAAGTTTCTCTGATTCGCGTTCCTATTCGTTTGGGAGAAGACGTGTTTTCGAATGGGAAAATTTCTCAGAATAATATTTCAAGGATGATAGATGCGATGAATGCGTTCAGACTTTTGATTAAAACGCACAATATCGAACATTATCGAACGTGCGCTACTTCAGCAATGCGCGAAGCGACAAACAAAGATGCGGTCGTTGAGAAAGTCAAAGAACATAGTTTGATGGACATCGAAATTATCGACGGGCAAGAAGAAGCCGATATTATTGCCTCTACGGATTTAAAAAACCTAATTGAAGACAATCGTGTTTTCTTGTACGTGGATGTGGGTGGTGGCAGCACCGAATTGACACTTTACGAAAACGGGATGAAGATTGCTTCAAAAAGTCTGGAATTGGGAACGGTGCGTTTGATGAAAACTTCTAAAGATGCATTGTGGGATGAGATGAAAAAATGGATTAAGAGAAACTCTCGAAATCATAATAATATTGCAGTAATTGGTAGTGGTGGAAATATTAATACAATTTATAAGCTCAGCGGAAAGAAGATTGGAAAACCCTTAAATTATGCTTACCTATTAAAATATCACAACTACCTAAAATCATTGTCGTTTGAAGAGCGCATCGTTCAGCTTGGAATGAATCCCGATCGTGCAGATGTTGTTGTGCCCGCTTCAAAAATTTATCTTTCAGCAATGAAATGGAGCGCTTCAAAATATATTTATGTCCCCAAAATCGGGTTGAGTGACGGTATTATACGAAGTTTATATTACAATAAACAGGAAAGATAATCGCGATTTTCGAATAAAAAAAGAGGTTACGCAAATGGTAACCTCCCAATTTATACTATACATACTGAAATTTAAAAATAAGTTTCAAATCCAATACTTATGGAGCTTAGGGTAGCTGATACAGAGCCTAAAGGCGTGTCAGTTTTAGTGGTGATTCCTGAGTACGACAAGGTGAATCCGATATCAACAAATTCATAACCGATTTTGGGACGGTACAAGAATCCTCCTTCATTTCCAATTCCCACGGCATATCCTAAATCTGCGCCAACGAAAAAATCAGAAATATGATACCTTGTTGAAGCAGCTAATGCAAAAAATAAAGCAAGTGAGTCGTCATCACCCAACATATTATCATCATTTTGCTTTGGAAAATAGGTAACTACTCCCAATTGTGGACCTATCAATAAATCATCCGTAACATAAAATAAATAAGCAGATTCTGCATTCATTCCAAATGAATAAGTTTCTTTAGCATCTCCTAAGGGGAGCCCTAAACTAATTCCTGTTTTTATTTCTTGAGAATGAATAGCAGTTAAGGCAAATAAAAAAACAGTAAAAGAGAGTAATAATTTTTTCATGTTAAAATACTATTGAAATTGAGTTTAAATAATCTAAGTGAGGTTATTTTTTTAAAAAGGTAAAGTCGTCTGGAGCTTCCAGACGACTTTGTGATATTAGTTAAAAGACTAGTTACATATTAGAATGAATATCCTACAGAAATTTGGAAGACGTTGTTTTTAACGGTAGCACCTCCAAAACCAAAGTCAATATCATCGAAATCATCATCGTTGCCATTATTGTTTCCTTCTTCACCTATATTAGATAATCCAAGAACGTAACGAGCGCTGAAGAAAAGCCCCATGTCTAAGCGGTAAGAAGCACCAATACCCAATCCAAAATCAATTCCTTTAAATTCGTCTTTAACATCTTCTTCTCCATCTTCCATCATTGGGATTGATGAAGAAAATTCGCTTTTAGCAGACATTAAAAAACCAACTTGTGGACCGGCCTCGACAGCAAAACCTTCCGTAAAATAATATTTGGCCATAATCGGAATTGAAATGTAATCTAATTTAGTTGTTGACTCTATTCCCATGATTGAAAGCTTGGAACCTACAGAGTTGTAAAGAATTTCCGGTTGAACGGAAAAAACATCACTTAGAGGAATTTCAACCAATCCTCCAATGTGAAAAGCAGTTCTGCTGCCAGGACTCATTGATATTCCCTCAGCTTCCATTGTCATATTGGCAAAGTTGACTCCGCCCTTTACGCCAAAACGAATCTCTTGCGCTTGTGAGGCTGAAATTGCAAAACCTGCACAAGCAATGAATAGTAAAAAATTTCTCATAATAATAATGATTTTAAGTTAGGGCGTAAATATAATTATATAATTGAGATATATATACTGTTTTAAATAAAAAAGTCGTCTTTTTACAGACGACTCAGTATAGTGTTTGCTGAAATTAGAATGAATATCCCACAGAAATTTGGAAGACGTTGTTTTTAACGGTAGCGTTTGAAATGTCATTTATGTTGCTTAGTCCTAAATTATACCTTGCTCCAAAGAAAAGACCCATATCCAAACGATAGGCAGCACCGATTCCCAGACCAAAATCGATTCCTTTATATTTTTCTTTAACATCGAAAGATCCTGATGCGCTTCCAGTTTGTCCGATTGCGGTTGTTTTTGAAGAAAAATCTTCTTTCGCTGACATTAAAAAACCAACTTGTGGACCGGCCTCGACAGCAAAACCTTCAGCAGCGTAGAATTTTGCCATAATAGGAACCTGGATGTAATCTAATTTGGCAGTTATTTTCGAATCGTCAGCGCCCGTAAGCGTTCCTCTGTATTCTGCTCCTTGCGATGAGTAAAGAACTTCGGGCTGAATGGAGAAACGCTCGGAAATTGGTACTTCAACCAATCCACCGAGATGGAATGAAGAACGCGAGCTTGCATCTTCAATGTCTCCGGTTAGCGTGGTCATGTTGTAACCTCCTTTAATACCTAATCTTACTTCTTGAGATTGTGCTGTAGCAAATGACATAATAGCTACTGCTGCACATAAAAATATTTTTTTCATAACTTTATTTTTTTGTTTGTAAGGTCAAATTACTGGGGTTTTTTGCAAATGCCCAAGAAAGTCATTTTATTTTAACATAAGATGACGCATATTT
>JAAYLC010000220.1 GCA_012522045.1 Bacteroidota bacterium | reverse complement strand
TTTATAATCCGTGCTTTTTTTGTCGTTTACAAAAACACTTCCTTTATCTTGATTTAACAATCGACTTATAATTGAAAGAAGCGTACTTTTTCCCGCACCATTACTACCGATTAATGAGGTGATTTTTCCTTTTGGAAACGTTAGAGAAACCGCATCGAGAATTACATTATTTCCGAATTTTTTAGAAACATCTTCTATCTGAATCATATTCTTTTTCTTTTTAATAACAAATACATAAAATAAATCCCTCCTACAAAATTGATAATCACACTTATTGGCGTAGAGAGTTTTAGAATTCTTTCTGCCAAAAACTGACCGCCGACCAATACGATAAGTGTCACCAAAGCACAGGCCGGAATTAATATATGATGTTTGTAAGTTTTTAAAATTTCATAAGTTAAGTTGCTCACCAAAAGTCCCAGAAACAAAACCGGACCAACTAAAGCAGTCGAAACTGCTACCATAATAGCAATTAATGTCAAAAACATTTGAATATTTTTGTCGTAATCCAATCCGAGATTGATTGCTTGATTTTTTCCCAGTGCCAAGACATCTAATCGGTTGGTGTAGCGCATTCCGATTAACAACACGACCGCGACTATTGCAAATGCATACCCAAGCAACTCTTGATTGATATTGCTGAAGGAGGCGAACATTTTTCCTTGAACAATAAAAAAATTATTCGGATCTAAGAGCAATTGTAAAAACGAACTCAATGTATTGAGAAGCGTTCCTAAAACCAATCCGATTAACAGCAACAAAAACATATTGTCCACTCCTTTTTTGTAAATTAAAAGGTAGAGCAAAAAAGCAAAACCAATCATCAAAACGGTGGAAATTATAAAATTGCCAAGCGATCCCACAGCTTGTAGAGAATCTTCCCCATGAATAAAAACCAATAAGGTTTGAAACAACATAAAAACAGCTTCAAAACCCATAATTGAAGGCGTTAAAATACGATTGTTTGTCAGGGTCTGAAACGCGATGGTAGAATAAGCCACACACCAAGAAACAATGGCAATTGCAGCAATTTTTAATGCCCTGTAATGAAGTGCAAACTCCCAACTGTTCCCCATTTTATACAAGGTAAAAACAGTCATGCCCAAAACTGCAAGCAAACTTAAAATACTTATTTTCCGGGCAGTTGCTGTCATTTTCGTTTCAATAAAAGAATTAAAAATATGACCCCGGCAATAATTCCAACTGTCAGTCCAATCGGAACTTCAAACGGATAAATAATCAACCGACCGACAATATCACAAACCAACAAGAACAAGGCACCGCTTAATGCAACCTCCGGCAAAACTTTTTTGATGTTATCTCCGTAAATCATCGTGACGATATTGGGAACCACCAATCCGAGAAAAGGAATAAAACCGGCAGTAATGACAATCACACTGAGAGTGAGAGAAACACAAAACAAGCCCAATGCCATTACTGCGCGGTAATTCAGTCCGAGATTTTTAGAAAATTCTTCTCCCATCCCGATAACCGTAAATTGATTGGCATATAAATAAGTGATAAAAACTGCGGGAATACTGAGGTAAATTAATTCGTATCGCCCTTGTAAAATACCGGAAAAATCGCCCATCATCCAGGCGTTCATATCTTGAACAATATTAAAATGAATTGCGAGAAATGTCGCTGCCGAATGGAGAATTCCTCCAAACATCAAACCGACAAGCGGGACAAAAATGATATTACGCACGCGAATGCTGTCCACTATTTTTAGAAAAACCAAACTGGCAATAAATGTTACCAAAAAAGCCAAAAAGGTATTTAGAAAAATTCCCGCAAACGGAAAGAAAATAAACCCGAGCAACAGTCCCAATTGAGCCGCATCCAGCGAACCCGCCGTGGTGGGGGAAACAAATTTATTACGCGTGAGATGCTGCATGATTAACCCGCTGATGCTGAGTCCAACGCCGGCGATGACCAGTGAAATTGTTCGTGGAAAACGACTTGAAGTCAATATAAACATCTGATCGGCATTGCCGTTTAATACATCGTTTACGGAAATATCCGCTACCCCTATAAAAAGAGACAACCCGCCTGTAATGACCAGAGCAAGTCCTAAAATCAGCCTTCTGAAAAAACGGGTACTTGACCAAGATGTTTTTACTGAAATCAGTCGATTATGAGAAGCATCAATATTCAATTTAACTTTTTGCAAACAATCAGATTTAAAAAAGCGCTTTGCTTTCAAGCTGCAAAAATACAAACTTTATTCTTATTTAGTTTTATTCTAAATAAACCTATTGTAATTTATAGGGTATAAAAGGAATAACAGTGTAGAGG
>JAAYLC010000205.1 GCA_012522045.1 Bacteroidota bacterium | reverse complement strand
TGATATGCTCTTGTAAGTGGTTGACATGGCGTTCTCTGACATCGCTATGCCGGCTTAAATGCTATAAAAAGGTTATGAGCGATACTTCAATTTTTTGTTGGTTTCTTCGGTACGATACCGCTAAAAGTCCTTTTTTGGGAGCACTGAAAAAGACGATGAAAAAGATAACTCCAAGGGTACTTGCAATAGCGCCGGCAATAGAAGTGTCTGTCAGGTGTGCTACCCAGTAGCCTCCAATAGCCCCGAATCCTGCAATAAAAGCAGCGAGTAAAATCATTTTCTTTAAATTTTCTGTAAGCATATATGCAGCTGCTGCAGGTGCAATAATTAATGCCACTACTAAAATTGCCCCAACGGCATTAAATGCACTTACAATAGTAACCGATGAAACAGTCATTAATCCGTAATGAATAATTAGCGGAGAGAATCCCAATGTCATAGAAAGACCGCTGTCAAAAGTGCTTATTTTCAATTCTTTAAAGAATAAAATAAGCAGTGCCAGAATAATCAGTAAAACAAAACCCAAGTTCCACAAGGATTTTGGACCTAAATCCAGATCATTATATTTGAATCGATCAAAAGGTGCAAATGCCAATTCTCCCAAAAGTACCGCATCAATATCTAAATGAATGTCGCGAGCATTTTGTGAAATTAAAAGAATACCGATACTGAACAGAATAGGAAAAACAAGTCCGATAGCAGTATCTTCCTTTACAAGTCCTGATTTTTGAATGGACTCTACCAAGAAAACAGTCAGTACACCGGTTAATGCTGCGAATAATATAAGTAAAGGAGAGTTTAAATCTTGTGTAATAAAAAAACCAACCACAATGCCGGGTAAGATTGAATGACTAATGGCATCACTGATCATTGCCATTTTTCGCAACACGAGAAAAACTCCAAGAATGCTGCAAGCAACAGCAGTAAGTACCGCTATGAGTTGTATTTCAATTTGTGGCAGTGTCATTTTTTTCGGTTGATAAATAAGTTGTTATTTTATTAAATCCGCGTGGAGTCAATGACCAGTTGCCATTTTGCAAGGTAATCCATCCTTCGTCTTCCAATGCAGACAACACCCTCTTCGAGTATCCTTGAAAGTTATTTAAAATTTTTACAGAATGCGGATGTTCAATATTTTCATGGGTGCTTGCAATATCATACATCAACTGAAGTGTTTTTATGCGTTTCAATTTTTTTCGGTTTTTATAATAATTCAATTGTTTTACAATAAAACCTCTGGGTGAGAAAAGGAACGAAAACAGGACAAAAATTCCTGCTATCAGCACAATGACGGGACCTGTTGGGATGTTGTTTTCTGTAGCGCTTATCGCGGTTCCGATAACACCGGAAAAAGCTCCAAAAATCCCCGACAGAAAAACCATTCCGATAAGGCGGTTTGTCCATTGTCGAGCAGCGGCAGCAGGAGCAAGAAGCAAGGCACTCATTAATACCACTCCGACTGTTTGAAGACCGATAACAATGGCAATGACAATAAAAAAAGTTATTAACGAATCAATGAAACGGGTGTGAATTCCAATGGTGTGAGAATATTCCGGGTCAAAAAGCAGAATTTTAAATTCTTTCCAAAATAAAATGAGTACAAAAAAAGAAATTGCGGTGATTAGGCTCATGAGTTTTACGTCATCTTCTACTAAAGTTGCTGCTTGTCCAAAAAGATAACTGTCCAATCCTGCTTGATTTGAATCAGGGATTTTTTGAATATAGGTAAGCAACAACATTCCAAATCCAAAAAAGACGGAAAGAATAAGTCCCAATGCGGTATCTGTTTTAAGATGTGTTCGCGTAACAATTTTACGTATCAAAAAAGCTCCTGTTAATCCACTAACAATCGCTCCTAACAACAAAATTCCCATGTCTTTGGTTCCGGTTATCAAAAATGCGATGGCAATTCCGGGTAACGCTGCATGAGAGATGGCATCTCCCAACAAACTTTCTTTCCGTAGTACGGCAAAACTTCCCAACATTCCACTTAGTGCACCCAAAACGGCAGTTCCCAACGTGATGGTTCGTACCGTGTAATCCGTCCAAAAAAGTGAAAAATATTCTGTCATGGGTTTAAAGCTACTTTATAGTTGATACCATAGGTTTTGGTAAGATTTTCATCGTTAAAAATATCTTTGATGGGACCGGTGGCTATTTTTTTGACATTGAGAAAAGTTACCCAATCAAAATATTCGAGGACTGTTTGTAAATCATGATGCACCACAATGACCGTTTTACCGGCTTTTCGCAATTCTTTGAGAATGTTGATGATGGCAATTTCTGTAGTTGCATCTACACCTTGAAGCGGTTCGTCCATAATGTAAATTTCTGCTTCTTGGGCAAGCGCACGCGCAAGAAACACTCTTTGTTGTTGCCCGCCACTGAGCTGACTGATTTGCCGATTTCGATAGGCACTCATGCCGACACGCTCCATAGCTTTAAAAGCAATTTTTCGTTCCCGAGTTCCGGGTCTTCTAATCCAACCGAGTTGTCCATAGGTTCCCATTAAAACAACATCAAAAACGGTTGTCGGGAAATCCCAGTCCACACTTCCTTTTTGTGGAACATAGGCGATGATTTTCCGGTTTTTTTTATAGGGTTTTCCGAAAACAGCTACGGTTCCGGCTATTGGCTTAATAATACCGAGGATTGTTTTAATCAAGGTAGATTTTCCCGCTCCGTTAGGTCCCACAATCGCCATTAATACCCCCTTGGGAACAGCCAAATCAATATCCCATAGTACCGGCTTGTAGTCATAGGCTACGGTAAGATCGTCAACTTTAATTGCGTATTCTGTATTTTTCATCGCAGGGCATTTACAATGGTTTCAACATTATAACGATACATCCCGATGTACGTTCCTTCATCAGTTCCGGGATTTCCCAATGAGTCACTGTAAAGAGTTCCGCCTATTGCCACATCATGACCTTGTGCACGAACCGCTGCTTGCAGTGCCTCAATCGTTCGTCGGGGAACGGAGTTTTCAACAAAAATCGCTTTAATTTGATGCGTTACAATAAAGTTGCTCAAATTGCGAACGTCTTGAACACCTGCCTCAGTAATTGTCGAAATTCCCTGGAGCCCCCTGACCTCAAAATCATACGATTTTCCAAAATAACTAAACGCATCGTGAGCTGTAATGAGAATGCGTTTTTCCGGTGGGATGGCGGCAATGATTTCCTGAAGGTTTTTGTCTAATGCTGTCAGTTCTTGTTGATATGTTTTTTTGTTTTTTCTATATATCTCCGCATTTTTAGGATCGGATGCGGATAATTCTTCGGTTATTTTTTCTACGAATTGATGAATCAATTGAATGTCAAACCAAACATGTGGATCGTAATTCCCGCCAAAACTTTCTGAAGCAATCAGCTCTGCTTTAGGTAAGAAATCTCCTAAGGAAATAATTTTCTGCTTTCCTTCAATTTTAGAAAAAACATCACCCATTTTTCCTTCCAAATGTAGTCCGTTATAAAAAATAATATCTGCATTGTATAGTTTCATCACATCCCCTTCGCTGGCTTTATATAAATGCGGATCAACTCCCGACACCATGAGGTGTTCAAGTTCAATGGCATCGCCCGCAATTTGATAGACTAAATCGGAAATAATATTTGTTGTGGTAACTACACGAAGTTTGCCGGATGAAACATCAGTATTTTTGCATCCCAAAAAAAACGCCATAATAAAAAACATCCACAAGCGCATAAGCATTATTTTTTATAAGATTTTGATGAAGAGGTTTTCACTTGCCTTTTGTGAGAGTGACATTCTTTTGGTGTTAAATTCAATAAATACAGAATTGTCAAAAGTTTCCTTAGAAAGGATTTTTATTTTGGTGCCAATTTGAATTCCTATGCGATCGAGAAACTGCAAAAATTCTGTAGCAGATTCTTTTACACCTATGCAAATGGCAGTTTTGTTAATATCCACTTCTGAAAGAAGCTTTTTTTCCAAGGGTTTTATTTTACCTTCGGCGTTGGGAATCGGATCGCCATGCGGATCAATTTCCGGATTGTTCAAAAAGGTATCAAGCCTGCAAATAAGTTCTTCCGATTGAACATGTTCTAATTGTTCTGCAATTTCGTGAACTTCATCCCATTGAAAGTTTAATTTTTCGACTAAAAAAACTTCCCATAATCGGTGTCTTCGGATAACCCTGGCTGCAACTTTTTCACCTAAATCAGTAAGATAAACACCTTTGTATCGTTGATAAGTAACTAATTCCTTTTCTGCCAAACGGCGCATCATATCTGTAACAGAAGAGGGTTTGGTTTCCATGAATTCAGCAATTGCATTGGTGCTGACTACATCTTCCAATTCAGTTTCCAAATGAAAAATAGACTTTAAATAATTTTCTTCTGCTCGTGTCAGCATAAAAAATAGATTTGCGCAAATATAATATTTAACTTGGTTAATATAAAATTTAGATGAGACTAAAATTAAAATTTCTTAATATGAAAATCATCAAGAGCAAAATCCTTATTTTATAAGCATCACTTTTTTTAATTTTTGTTTTATCTTGGTTGCCATGATTGAAGAAACAAACACAGAATACGAAAGAACAGTCCTGATAGGGCTAATTACTCCTTTACAAGATGAAGCCACGAGCAAAGAGTATATGGATGAATTGGAATTTCTTGCTTATACTGCCGGAGGGGAAGTTTATAAAAGATTTTATCAACGGTTGGACGTCCCGAATCCGAAAACTTTTATAGGTTCGGGAAAACTTGAAGAAGTCCGTGAATACGTAGTCGAAAACGATATTGATACTGCCATTTTTGATGATGAGCTGTCTCCGGCACAGCAAAAAAACATTGAACGGATTTTGGAATGTAAAGTCGTGGATCGGACAAATTTAATTTTAGACATTTTTGCACAACGGGCAAAGACAAGTTATGCTCGAACACAAGTAGAGCTTGCTCAGTATGAATATATGCTTCCGCGTTTGGCCGGAATGTGGACGCATTTGGAAAGACAGCGCGGGGGAATTGGAATGCGTGGTCCCGGAGAGCGTGAAATTGAAACAGACCGCCGAATTGTTCGTGACAGAATCGCATTGCTTAAAGAAAGACTCCGAAAAATTGACCGCCAAATGGAAGTACAACGAGGCAATCGCGGGTCTTTGGTACGTGTCGCATTGGTAGGCTACACAAACGTCGGGAAATCAACCTTGATGAATGTGCTCAGCAAAAGTGATGTTTTTGCCGAGGATAAACTTTTTGCAACACTCGATACTACCGTTCGTAAAGTAGTAATTGGGAATTTGCCTTTTTTGTTGACTGACACTGTTGGGTTTATCAGGAAACTTCCCACGCAGTTGGTGGAATCATTTAAAGGAACATTGGATGAGGTAAGAGAGGCGGATTTATTGTTGCATGTCGTAGATATTTCACATCCGTCATTTGAACATCATATTGAATCGGTGAATCTGGTTTTGAAAGAAATCAATGCTGCTGAGAAACCTACTTTGATGGTATTTAATAAAATTGATGCGTATAAACATGAGGAAATTAAAGAAGATGATTTGACAACAGAGCGCAATACCACTCATTATACACTCTCGGAATGGCAACAAACATGGATGGCCAGAGCAGATGGCGATGCTATTTTTATCTCGGCATTAAACAAAGAAAATATTGAAGAATTCCGGGAAATGGTGTACAAACGCGTCAAAGAAATTCACGTTACCCGTTTTCCTTACAATGATTTTTTATTTGATTATTACGACGAAGAGGAATAGATTTAATTACTGACTGCACGCTAAAAATCAGTCGAAAAGGTGGCGTACCAAATCGTGAACTTTGCCTAATTTGACAATTTTTATATGAAATTTATTCTTGGGGATTTTACTGTATTTAGAAATTACGATAGTATGAAATCCAAGTTTTTCTGCTTCCAAAATGCGTTGTTCTATTCGCGTAACCGGTCTGACTTCGCCTGCCAAACCGATTTCTGCAGCAAAACACATACGCTTGTCAATGGCAATATCCACATTGGAGGACAGAACTGCAGCTGTTACTGCCAAATCAATGGCAGGGTCATCTATGCTGATGCCTCCGGTAATGTTTAAAAAAACATCTTTCGCTCCCAATTTGAATCCGGCGCGTTTTTCAAGAACTGCCAACAGCATGTTGAGTCGCTTGGCATTATAACCCGTTGCACTTCTTTGAGGAGTTCCATAAACAGCACTGCTTACCAAAGCCTGAATTTCTATCATCAAAGGGCGCATTCCTTCCAGTGTAGCGGCAACAGCAGTTCCGCTTAAATCTTCTTCGCTTTCTGAAAGCAGTATTTCGGAGGGGTTTGAAACTTCTCTGAGTCCGTTGCCTTGCATTTCAAAAATTCCCAATTCATTGGTACTCCCAAAACGGTTTTTATGGGCGCGCAAAATCCGATAAAGATGACTCCGATCTCCTTCAAATTGAAGAACCGTATCTACCATATGTTCCAAAACTTTGGGTCCCGCAATAGTTCCGTCTTTGGTAATATGACCGATGAGAATAACCGGCGTGTTTGTTTCTTTTGCAAACTTTATTAATTCTGTCGCCGTTTCTCGGATTTGAGAAATCGTCCCTGCGCTGCTTTCGATATAGTCGGTATGTAAAGTTTGAATAGAATCGATGATGACAATATCGGGTGCTAAATCTTCAATGATTCTAAAAATATTCTGTGTTTTTGTTTCCGTAAGAATAAAACAGCTGTCCGAGTTTGGATAAATTCGTTCGGCGCGCATTTTTATTTGTTGTGCACTTTCTTCGCCGGAAACATAAAGTGTTTTATGTGGAAGTTTTAAAGCAATTTGAAGCATAAGGGTGCTTTTTCCAATGCCCGGTTCCCCTCCGAGAAGTGTCAAAGAACCTGTGACTAATCCACCGCCCAAAATCCGATTGAGTTCTTCACTCCCGGTATCGATTCTTGCTTGTGTTTCGCTTGATATTTCAGAAAGCAATTGAGGTTTGGAAACTCGATTTGATAAACCTCCTGAAGTTTTCCAAGCAGTTTTTGCTTCTTTCTGAATAATTTCTTCGGAGATGGTATTCCATTCTTTGCACGAGGTGCATTGGCCTTGCCATTTGGCAAATTGAGCCCCACAGTTTTGACAGAAAAAGGTAGTTTTAATTTTGGTCAAAATAATATCTTAGAGTAGCAATCAAAGATAAAGATAAATTTTATTCACCTTCAAATTTTAATGCATCCGCACGATCTAAAAGTGATTCTACTGTTATAAAATCCACTGCTTCTTTGCCAAAACCATCACGAAAAGTTCGGATGGCGCGGTTAAATTTTCCTGTTTCTTCAAAATAACGACCAATATAGTAGTTCCCTAAAGTTTTTTCTGGATATTGTTTAAAGCACAGTTTGCCTAGTTTTTCTAATTCTTCCCATTTTTTTCGACGTTCGGCCGCTGTACCCACAGCCAAGATATCCTGAATCCGGATGTTGTATTCCAATCCATACAAATCTTTGATTACCGCATATTTGTTCAATAAAAAATCATAAAGCGGAGCTTCGGTTGTCAGTAAAATTTCATTATACTCTTTTTGAGTGATGGGTTTGTAAACTGAAAATATATTTTCCAATGCAACCGGAATACCTCGGCTTACAAGGGTGTAATGGTGAGCATCTTCAAAATTGTTGTAGTAATAATGAAAAGAATCTGATTTTAAGTTGTTTAGCATCAAATTTAATCTTTCCGTGTCTTCTTTTAATCTTAAAACATCATTTTGGGCGGTAGCCATGTAGTAAAATATTTTTTGATTGAGTGTTGGAATTCGTTCGGCAATTCGGTCTTGCATCATCGGTGAGAAATCGGGGCTGAATAAGATAAAACCATTGAATAAAACAGCTTCTTTAAACAAATAAAAATTTAAGAAATTGGCTGTAATGTCGTGACCGACTGCAATAATAAATTTTGCAGTACGATATTCTTTGTCGAGATACGGCATGAGTTCCATACCGATGAATTCAAAAAAATTTGCGCCGTTATTGATAGGCAGAAAGGTGGTCTCGTCATATGAAGTATCCGTTACACGTGATTTGCCCTGCACAATTCCAACAACAATTGCCTCGGGAATGTCTTCCCAATAACTTAAATAATCAACATTTCCCGCAACCGGTTCAAAAAGATAATCACCGTCAAGGACTAAAATAACAGGATAGTATTTCTTGGTGTTTTTTTCATAACTTCGAGGAAGCTGAATTTTAATTCGTCGGGTTTCATCTAATCGTTTTGAATGAATTTCTTTATAGATATGTTGTGAATATGCAGACAAATAAATAAAAAATGATGTGAGAAAAAGCAATATTTTACACATTTTCATTGGTATCTTTCTAATTGGTTGAAAAAGAATTCGAAAGAAAACAAATTTATGTGTTAAATTTTATTGTAAACAGGAAGAATTAACAAGGAGAGAATTCCAATTAGTAACAATGAAATAATATTAGAGGTCCACACTATCCATCCAATGGCAATTCCCACAGTTTTTGATATTTCAAACACATATAAAATTGCTGCCATTGCCACCGGATAGGCTCCAAAACCATTATGGGTAAACGTTAAAGTAAAACTGCCAACCACAAATGAAATAATTACAATTCCGAATGGGATTATCGCCGTAGTTGGCAATGCTTGAAAAGCAGCGTAAAATGATAACACGTAAAGAATCCAAATGCAGAGTGATAAAATAATAAATTCAAAATTTCGGCGCATTTTCAAGATACTGAAAAGGCCTTCTTTCAGTCCGAAAACGAATTGCTTTATCCGTTGATTGATTTTCGATTTTGAAAAAAAAAGATACAAAGGAATACTAATCCCAATTAGTGCAATTGCTATAATTAATTTGGTTAAAAGTGACGTCGGAATGTGATTTTGGATGTAATCAAAAAGTCTGTTATATTCCAAGCTGAGCGCTAAACCTGTAAATAATAATAATAAAATCAAATCGACGACTCGTTCGCTGATAATGGTTCCAAATCCTTTTTGAAAAGGAATTTTTTCGTATTTATCCAAGACCAGCGCTCGGGAGACTTCTCCGCTTCTGGGAATAAAAATATTGAACAAATAACCCACCGATAAAGCAAGAAAATTATTTGTTACCCGTGGTTTATATCCCAAAGGTTCTAAAAGTAAATTCCAACGATACGCACGCACAAGATGACTTAAAAAACTGATGAAAACTGATAGGAAGACGTAGCCGTAAGCAGCTTCGGAAAAGAATTCTTTTGTTTCGTTAAGTTGTTCCTCTGAAAATGAGGTGTAAGTGTACCAAATTAAAAATATTCCAAGCGCAAGTGGAAGAATTATTTGCAATGCTTTGGAAAGAGTTTTGTTCACTTAGCGCAAGAGGTTGGTTTGCTCGTCGGGAAAAACCAAAGCAGGTTTAAAATTTTTGGCTTCATCTGCATCCATAAGAGCATACGTAATTAAAATCAATACATCACCGGGAGCTACTTTTCGAGCAGCAGCACCGTTAAGGGTAATTTCGCCGCTTCCGCGAGGCCCGGGAATCACGTAGGTTTCAAGGCGTTCTCCGTTATTGTTGTTCACCACCTGAATTTTCTCACCTTCGATAATATTAGCAGCATCCATCAAATCTTCATCAATAGTAATGCTGCCGATGTAATTTAAATTGGCGCTGGTTACGCGTACACGATGAATTTTGGATTTTACTACATGTAATAACATAGGAAATTATAAAAATTAATATAAAGCAATATTGTCAATTAATCTTACTCCGCCTATAAAAACAGCGATAAAAGCACGATATTTTTTGTTTGCTTCTTTAGAATTAGCGGATTTTAAGGTTTCTTCATCAGCAATTTCAAAATATTCCAATTGCATATTCGCATACGGCAAAAATCGTTCCGTAACAAGTTTATTTAAGGTCTCAATATTTTCACTGTGAAATTTTTCCTTTACTTCTTTCAATGTTTGATATATAATGGCTGCTTCTTCTCTTTCTTTCGTCGATAATCTCTCGTTTCTGGAGCTCATTGCCAAGCCGTTGTCTTCTCTGACAATAGGGCAGTTTACAATGGAAACTTTCTGCCCGTTTTGAGCCACCATCTTGCGTATTATCTGAAGTTGTTGAAAATCTTTCTCTCCAAAATAAGCTTTGTTGGGATTGATAATTTCAAACAATTTGGAAACCACCGTCGCTACTCCGTCAAAATGACCTTTTCGGTGTTTTCCTTCCATTTCATTTTCAAGATTATCAAAAAAATAGGTGTCAGAAGTAAGTCCGTTTTCATACATATTACTGATTGAGGGTGTAAAAACAATCAGTTTTGAGTTGAAAGGCTCCAATAAAGAAATATCTTTTTCTAAATCTCTCGGATATTTTTCTAAATCGGAAGGATTGTCAAATTGTGTCGGATTGACAAAGATACTCACTACCGTAATGTCATTGTCGGCAACTGATTTTTGCACCAACGACAAATGACCATTATGTAGGGCGCCCATAGTGGGAACAAAACCAATAGAAACCTGTTGATTTTTTAAATTTTTCAGATGCCGCATCAGGGATTCTTTCTCGGTAAAGGTGAGCATAAATTTTTTTTGAGCGGGCAAAATTAATATATTCAAGGCAATCTACATAAAATTTCGTAATTTTGCGTGTTTTTAAAATGTAGATACAGCATTAGTATCGTTATAATAAATCCCAAAAATATTAAATTAGATGAAAGATAAAAGAGTCTTGTATGTGTCTTCAGAGGTAATCCCTTATTTGCCGGAGACCGAGATTTCTTCAATGTCGTTTGAAGCTCCAAGAATGATTAACAACGCAGGCGGACAAATTAGAATATTCATGCCTCGTTACGGCAATATCAACGAACGCAGACACCAACTTCACGAAGTAATCCGTTTGTCCGGAATGAATTTGGTGATTAAAGATATGGACCTGCCCTTGATAATAAAAGTGGCTACCATTCCCAAAGAACGAATTCAGGTGTACTTTATTGACAATGACGAATATTTTAAAAGAAAAGCAACGTATACCGATGAAAACGGCGAAATGTTTCCGGATAATGACGAACGTGCCATATTCTTTGCCAAAGGAGTTGTTGAAACTGTAAAAAAATTAAATTGGGCTCCCGATCTTATTCACGTCCACGGATGGCTCGCTTCATTTTTGCCGCTGTACATTAAACAATATTACAGCAATGAACCGTTATTTGAAAACAGCAAGATTGTATTTTCAGTTTACAATCAAGGATTTGAAGGCGAGTTGGGTGATAAAACCTGGGACAAACTCAAATTTGATGAATTTGATGATGATGCTATCGAAAAAATGAAGAAAGCAACGTATGTAAATATGATGAAAAATGCCATTCGAAATTCGGACGCATTAATTATCGGATCTAAAGAAATTCATCCCGAATTGAAAGAATATATTGATGCATCAGAAAAACCTGTGTTGGATTATCAGGCAATGGAAGAGTTCTCTCAAGCATACATCGATTTCTACAAAGAACATTTAGAATAATTTATCAGCAACACGATTTATGAACAATCGAAAAATTGGATATTATGCGGGCTTGTTATTAATTGCTTTATTGACAGTTTCGTCATGCCACGAAGATATAAGTACCATAGGCTCTGAAATCATCGGCGATGAAGAGCCTAACGGCATTTTAGATGATTCTCACACCATCATCGCATACAGTAAAAAAATCAATTCGGTGCAGACCAATCGTTTAGATTCATACCGATTGGGAGTTTACAATGATCCGGTTTTCGGAAAATCTACCTCCAATTTTGTATCTCAAATTTTATTGCCGGTCAATAATCCTGTTTTTGGAGACAGTGCACGTGTGGATAGTGTTTTTGTGTATATTCCTTTTTATTCCAAAGAAATCCCGGTTGATACTACGATGACTTACACCTTGGATTCTATTTATGGAAATTCACCCATAAATATCAGTGTGTACGAATCGGGATATTACTTGCGAGATTTCGATCCCACTACCGGATTTGAAGAAATTCAACCGTATTACAGCAATCAAGGGTCTGATTTTGATAATTTTATCGGAAGTGAAATTGGACGAATCGAAGATTTCAAACCCTCAAAAGAAGGCATTCCGATTAAAAAGGGCGATAATGTAGAAAAAATCGCGCCCGGCTTACGCATCGCCTTGTCAAATGATTATTTCCAGAATAAAATTATCGACAAAGAAGGTTCCAACGAATTGAGAAATAACAACAACTTCAGAGATTACTTAAGAGGATTGTATTTTAAAGTAGATGTGCCCGAAAATGATGGAAATTTATTCTTTTTTAATACTTCTGAAGCGAAAGTAACCTTACATTACAGCAACAAGGACGAGGAAGATGAATGGGAGGATCAAGTATTTGAAATGAGTTTAGGTGGTGTAAGTGTCAATGTTTTTGAAAACGCTCCATTGCCCTCGCATATGCTCGCTGAAATTCAAAATCCCGATACCATAAATGGCAACAATAATCTTTATCTGCGAGGCGGAGAAGGAATTCTTACAGTAATTAAACTTTTCGGAGAGGATAACGACAACAACGGAGTTGCCGATGAGTTGGAATTGTTACGCGCAAAAAAATGGTTGATAAACGAAGCCAGCTTAAAATTATATGTCAATCAGGATATGATTGCCGGAGGCAGTTCGGAACCGGACAGAATTTCGATTTATAACTTAAAAACGAATAATGTTTTGATTGATTACCTCGTTGATCCTACAAACGGGCTTCCACCTGCAACTGCATTTAACAATCACTTAGAACCTTTGGAACGAGGAATTGACAACAAAGGAAAATATTATAAATTGCGAATTACCAATTACGTAAGTGATTTAATCAACAAAGACAGTTTGAATGCACCACTGGGTATTGTGGTTTCTCAAAATGTTAAAAATATGGACTTCCAAAAAATTAATCCGGAAGAAACTATAAACGTTAAGAAAATCCCTGCTTCTAGCGTAATGTCACCGAAAGGCACAATTTTATACGGAAATTCTACTTCAAGTCAGGAAAAAAAATTAAAATTGCAAATTTATTATACAGAACCAAATTAAATTATATATATGTGTGGAATTGTAGGATACATTGGTGAAAAAGATGCCTATCCAATCATTTTAAAAGGCTTAAAAAGATTGGAATACCGAGGATACGACAGTGCAGGGGTAGCGATTTATAACGGAAATGAAATAGAAGTATGCAAAACGCAGGGGAAGGTTTCTACATTGGAAGAAAAGGCTGCTCGTGAGATTAGCAGAGTAGGAACTTTCGGAATCGGTCACACCCGCTGGGCTACACACGGAGAACCGAACGACATCAACAGTCATCCACACGTTTCAAACAATGGTGAATTGGTAATTATTCACAACGGAATTATTGAAAATTACGGTTCTTTAAAAACAGAATTGAAAAAAAGAGGCTATACGTTTTATTCCGATACAGATACAGAAGTTCTTGTAAACCTGATTGAAGATGTTCAGAAAAATGAAGGCGTAAAACTTGGCAAAGCAGTTCAAATTGCTCTCAACCAAGTAGTCGGGGCGTATGCGATTGCAGTAATTGACAAGAAAAAACCAAATGAAATTGTCGTAGCAAAACTAGGAAGTCCGTTGGCTATCGGAATCGGTGAGAATGAATATTTTATCGCAAGCGATGCTTCTCCGTTTATTGAATATACCAACAAATCAATCTATCTTGAAGATGGTGAAATGGGAATTATTCGCTTGGGTCGTGAGGTACGCCTTCGAAAAATAATCGATGACAAACCGATTGTTCCCTACGTTCAAGAATTGCAATTAAATCTTGAGCAAATTGAAAAAGGTGGATTTGATCATTTTATGATCAAAGAAATTTATGAACAACCCGAGGTTATAATTGACACTTACCGCGGACGTTTGCTTGCAAAAGAAGGAATTGTCAGACTTGGTGGTCTGGAAGATCACATTGAGAAGTTTTTAAATGCACAGCGCATTATTATTGTTGCTTGCGGAACATCTTGGCACGCAGGATTGGTTGCTGAGTATATATTTGAAGAACTTTCACGGATTCCTGTGGAAGTCGAATATGCCTCCGAATTCCGTTATCGAAATCCGATAATTACAGAAAAAGATGTGGTCATTGCCATTTCTCAAAGTGGTGAAACAGCCGATACCTTGGCAGCTATAAAGTTGGCAAAATCAAAGGGCGCATTGGTGTTCGGAGTTTGTAATGTCGTGGGTTCTTCCATTTCAAGAGAATCTCACGCCGGAAGTTATACACACGCCGGACCGGAAATTGGAGTAGCTTCAACCAAAGCATTTACAACTCAAATTACCGTGCTTACCATGATTGGTTTGCGTTTAGCTCAAGCAAAAGGAACGATTTCCAAATCTGAATTTATGCGCTGTTTGAGTGAGTTGGAAATGATTCCCGAAAAGGTTGAAATTGCTTTAAAAACAGAAGATAAAATCAAAGAAATTGCTGCTGTTTTTATGAATGCCAAAAACTTTTTATATCTCGGAAGAGGCTATAATTTTCCGGTAGCACTTGAAGGAGCCTTAAAACTTAAGGAAATATCTTACATTCATGCCGAAGGGTATCCTGCTGCGGAAATGAAACACGGTCCCATCGCTTTAATTGACGAGCAAATGCCTGTGGTTGTAATAGCCGTTGAAAGTGAGCATTACGACAAAGTAGTTAGTAACATTCAAGAAATTAAAGCGCGCAAAGGAAAGATTATCGCCGTAGTTTCTGAAGGAGACACTACCGTGGGTGAAATGGCAGATTACGTAATGGAAGTTCCGAAAACTCCTGAAGTTTTAACTCCGCTGGTTACGACCATTCCGTTGCAGTTATTGGCATATCACATTGCAGTTATGCTGGGCAGAAATGTGGATCAACCGCGAAATCTGGCGAAATCAGTAACTGTGGAATAAGGAAAAAAGAAATATGATAAATCAAAAAGAGCAGCCTGAAAAGCTGCTCCTTTTATTTTTTAAATAACGTATTAAATTAATATCTGTAATAATCAGGTTTAAAAGGCCCTTCAACCGAGACTCCAATATATTCCGCTTGGTCTTTTCTGAGTTCAGTTAATTCAACACCAATTTTCTCTAAATGAAGTTGTGCCACTTTCTCATCGAGATGTTTTGGAAGGGTATAAACTTTATTTTCGTATTTGTCACTCTCATTCCAAAGTTCAATTTGTGCCAAGGTTTGATTGGTAAAACTGTTGCTCATCACAAAGCTCGGATGTCCTGTTGCACATCCTAAATTTACCAGACGTCCTTCGGCAAGCAGAATGATGTCTTTTCCGTTAATTGTATATTTATCAACTTGAGGTTTGATTTCCACTTTTGATGCACCGTGGTTTTGATTCAGCCACGAAACTTCAATTTCATTGTCAAAATGACCGATATTACAAACAATGGCTTTATCTTTCATCTTCTCAAAGTGTTCTCCGCGAATGATGTCTTTATTTCCGGTTGCCGTAATGAAAATGTCTGCAGTTTCAACAACACTTTCCAAGCGTTTGACTTCATAACCATCCATCGCTGCTTGTAAAGCACAAATCGGGTCAATTTCCGTTATGGTTACAATACTTCCTGCACCACGGAATGAAGCGGCGGTTCCTTTTCCGACATCACCATAACCGCAAACGACTACTCGTTTTCCGGCAAGCATAACATCGGTTGCACGACGAACAGCATCTACAGCACTTTCGCGGCATCCGTATTTGTTGTCAAATTTGCTTTTGGTTACACTATCATTCACGTTAATAGCAGGCATTGGAAGAGTGCCTTTTTTCATGCGTTCGTAAAGTCTTAATACGCCTGTTGTGGTTTCTTCGGAAATTCCTCTGATTCCATCTGTTAATTCCGGATAACGGTCTAAAACCATATTGGTCAAATCACCACCATCGTCTAAAATCATGTTTAGCGGTTCACGCTTTTCGCCAAAGAACAAGGTTTGCTCAATACACCAGTCAAATTCTTCTTCCGTCATTCCTTTCCAGGCATAAACGGGAATTCCCGCTGCTGCTATGGCTGCTGCGGCATGATCCTGCGTAGAGAAAATATTACAAGAACTCCAAGTAACTTCTGCGCCCAATTCAACCAAGGTTTCAATAAGAACGGCTGTTTGAATGGTCATATGCAAACATCCTGCAATACGCGCTCCTTTCAAGGGTTTCGATGGACCGTATTCTTTACGTAGAGCCATCAATCCGGGCATTTCTGCTTCCGCAAGTTCAATTTCTTTTCTTCCCCAATCTGCCAATGAGATATCCTTAACTTTATATGCTACGTATGGAGTTGTTTTTGTCGACATAAAATTTCAATACTTTTAAATTTATAATACTAATTGATATGGTTATCTTTGAATAATAGTTCAAAAACCAAAGTGCAAAAATACACATTTCTATTCATTTTAGATGCCTCTTTACCGTACAATAATTCCCGATTCACAAACTAAAGTGCTCATTTGGAAGATAGAAGAATCTTTCGAAGCATTGTCAAAAGAAATTACGCTTACCGATAAATGCGAGCTGCGCGTTCAAAGAATGAAAAGCGACATTCATAAACGTGGCTTTTTAAGCATTCGTAAATTACTTGAAATTGAAGGATACTCAGATTTTGATTTATACTATGACGAAAATGGCAAACCTCATTTAAAAGACGGCAAATTTATTTCCATTACACATTCCTACGAATTTGCTGCGATTATCATTTCGGACAGCGAAGTGGGTATCGATATTGAAAAACAACGTTCAAAAATCATTCGAATTGCACATAAATTCACACCTTTAGAAGAATACAGAACCCTTGCCAATGATGACGCGCTGATGCGGAAATTGACCATTGTTTGGTGTGCAAAAGAATCGCTGTATAAAAGTTTTGCAGAACGGGGAGTGAGTTTTTTAAGACATATCGATGTTGCCGATTTTGACTTGGACGAAAATCAAACGACAGCAAAAATTGTTTATGGCAATAGAACCGCAGTGTATGAGGTGCATTTTTTTGAGTTTGAAGGGTTTACTTGTGCCTATACGTTTAATCAAAAAATATGAAATCGACAGTATACGATGCCCTGTGCAATTTGATAAACCGGAACAATAAAATTTTGACGGTTTTAATCGATCCCGAAAAATTTGACAATTCAAATCTCGCATCTTTTCTAACTAAAATTCCACAAGAAACAGCGCTTCTTTTTGTAGGAGGAAGTGCAACCAACGATTTAAAGATTGAAGAAACCGTAAAAGAATTAAAAAATAAAACCGATTTTCCGGTAATACTGTTTCCGGGTGATTTTTCGCAGCTCACGGAAAACGCAGATGCAGTTTTATTTCTTTCGCTTTTGTCGGGCAGAAATCCGGAGTATTTAATTAATCAGCAAATTAAAGGCGCCGGTCGGTTAAAAGAAATGAATTTGGAAGTGATTCCCACAGCTTATTTGTTGATTGATGGCGGAAATCAATCCTCCGTGGCAAGAATTACCAACACCAAACCTATGAAACAGTATGAAATTGATAAAATTCTACACACCGCTTTAGCCGGAGTTTATATGGGCACAAAAATGATTTATTTGGAAGCAGGAAGTGGAGCAACAATTCCGGTGAGTGAAGAAATCATCGCCAAAGTAAAAAAATATGTTAATATTCCATTGATAGTAGGCGGCGGAATAAAAACAAAAGAACAACGAGATCGTGCATTTCAAGCCGGAGCAGATATTGTGGTCATGGGAACTGTTTTTGAAAATTAGTATTTTTTGAGTTAAAGCTTCCCGCATCTGCACAGGTTTTACACTTTTAAAAAACTTACCTTTGTTTGAAATTCAAAACAATTATTATGAAGATTTCAGTAGAACTCACACTTTCACCTTTACAAGATGATTATGAAGTTGCGATAATTAACCTCATTAAAAAACTCCGGAACTCAGGTTTGGTAGTAAAAGAAAATGCGTTGAGTACTCAGATTTTCGGAGAATATAATGCTGTGATGGAAGTGCTTCACTCAGAAATAGAAACAGCACTTGAAGCAGTGGATCGCGGATTAATTTACATGAAAATAGTCAAGGGCGACAGAAGCAATTATGAACCTAATTATTGATTGGCTGTTTTCCCAATATGCCGAAGTTCCGACCAACATTGTCATTCTGGAATTGACCGCTATTTTTTTTGGAATAATCAGCGCTTGGTTTTCAAAATTAAATAATATTTTAATCTATCCCACCGGAATTATCAGTACCGCAATTTTTGTTTATTTGCTTGCTATTTACGGACTTCTGGGCGATTTGATAATCAACGCCTACTACTTCTCAATGAGTGTGTATGGCTGGTATTTCTGGACTCGAAAGATTGATGACACGCATTATATTCCCATTACTAAAATGGACAAAAAGGAAGTTTCTATTGCTTCAGCAATTTTTGTAGGTACGCTGATTTTTATATTTATTATTTATCAGATTTTCGATAAATGGGAAGATTGGACTGCTTATGTAGACACTTTAACAACTGCAATTTTCTTTGTCGCGATGTGGTTATTGGCAAGAAAGAAAATTGAAAATTGGATATTCTTGCTCGTTGGAAACTTTATTTCAATTCCTTTATATTTTTACAAAGGACTGGTATTTACTTCTTTTCAATTTATTTTATTTGTATTTATATCAATATACGGATACAAAGCGTGGAAAAAACTCTTGTACAAACCGGAAACGACACTTCTCGGCTCTTCAAAATAAT
>JAAYLC010000132.1 GCA_012522045.1 Bacteroidota bacterium | reverse complement strand
GCTACAGGATATGATGTCGGAGTCGTGACCCTCACCGGTGAATTGGTTCGATTGCAATTAAAAAAGAGAAAGATAAACACCCCGGTTGAAGGGTTGCCCAAGATTTATCGCAAAGCCTCTCAACGGGAAATTGACGTCTGGCAAGGATTGAGAGAAAAAGAAAACGGAATCCAAAAACATTCTCGTGAAATTGCCATGGCTCTCGGATTGGAAATGAAAATAAGTGACGTGGAATATCAGGGAGACGGTTCAAAAATTATCTTTTACTATACTGCCAATGACCGCGTAGACTTTAGGGAGTTGATTAAAGAGTTTGCGCGCACGTTCCACGCACGCATTGAAATGAAACAAATCGGGTTTCGACAAGAAGCGGCACGTTTGGGAGGAATCGGTAGTTGTGGTCGCGAATTATGCTGTTCGACCTGGTTGACAGATTTTAGATCGGTAAACACTTCAGCAGCACGCTATCAGCAATTGTCACTTAATCCTCAAAAACTTGCAGGACAGTGCGGGAAGCTAAAATGTTGTTTAAACTACGAACTCGATACCTATTTAGAAGCTTTAAAAACGTTTCCGGATACCGATGTAAAACTCTTAACAAGAAAAGGTGTGGTCAGTTGTCAAAAGATTGATATTTTTAAAGATCGTCTTTGGTATGCTTATGAAAATGACAGCGCTACGTGGCATGAAGTAACATCCGATGCTGCAAATGAAATTATCAAAATGAATGCAGCAGGGCAGAAACCGGAATCGATTGAAAAATATGCAATTGTCAAAGAACCGGAAACGCTATTGGATATTGCCACCCAAGACAGCGTAACCCGATTTGATAAAACCAACGTCAAGAAAAGGAAAAAGAAATCACGAAGAAAAAAAGGAGAGGCACCGGTTCAAACACAATCAAAAGATCCAAAAAAAGACACTAAAAATAAGCCGAGACGAAAGAAGTATCGTAAACCTAAAAAAAATGACTAAGTATATTGCCATCATCTCAGTGTTTTTTTTTATTTCTTGCAGTGAAAACAACATTGTTTTTTCTGAAAGTCGCGCTTTGGACGGTCATTGGAATAAAGACGAAACAATAGAATTTGTCTTGCCTGAACTAGACTCTCTTAAACAGTATAATTTGTTTTTAAACATCCGAAATACGAACGATTATCCGTACATCAATATTTTTTTATTGGTAACAATGAATTTTCCTCATGGCAAGACAATTGTTGATACGTTGGAGTACAGAATGGCACACCCGGACGGAAGTTGGATGGGCAAAGGAATTGGAAATGTAAAAGAAAGCAAATTGTGGTATAAAGAAAAAGTCCGGTTTTTGGAAGAAGGAGCATATACTGTTGAACTTTCCCAAGCAGTACGCAACAAAGGAGAAGTCAATGGCGTTATGAAACTTGAAGGCATCACTGATGTGGGTTTTACTATTGAAGAAATAAACAACCAACATTAAAATCTCTATGGCAACGAAAAAACTTCCCCCCAAGCGAAAAATCGAACAGGATAAACGAAGACATATTTTTACATTTTGGAAAATTGTAGGAGTATTTATTCTTCTTATTGCATTGTTTTTTCTTATGACCGCTTGGGGTGTGTTTGGAGCTCTCCCCGATGAAACCAGCATGGAAAATCCGGAGAAGAATTTAGCAACTGAAATTATTTCTTCCGATGGGAAAACCATAGGGAAATTTTACAAAGAAAATCGAACGCCGGTGCCTTATGATTCGTTGCCGGCGCATCTTGTTAATGCTTTAATTGCAACGGAAGATGCACGCTATTATAAGCATTCGGGTATCGACGCAAAAGGAACCTTAAGAGCGATTGTGTATATGGGAAAAAGAGGAGGGGCAAGTACCATTTCGCAGCAATTGGCAAAACTCTTTTTTACGGAACAAGTTTCCCGAAATAAATGGGAACGTGCCATGCAAAAAGTAAAAGAATGGATCATCGCCATTCGATTGGAACGTCGTTATACCAAAGAAGAGATTATCACCATGTATTTTAACGAATACGATTTTGTCAATCAGGCTGTTGGGATAGAATCTGCAGCGCATATTTATTTTGACAAACCTCCTTCACAACTCAATGAAACCGAATCTGCGACATTGGTCGGGATGTTTAAAAATGCTTCGTTGTACAATCCACTCCGAAATCCGCAAGGTGTAATAAATCGTCGCAATGTGGTGCTCAATCAAATGGCAAAATATGGATACATTTCTGAGGTGGTAAGAGATTCATTGAAAAGTGAACCTTTAAACATTAGATTTACGCCTCAAGGTCACGACGAAGGAATCGCTACTTATTTTCGCGAATATACACGGCACTTTATGGAAAAGTGGATTAGAGAAAATCCAAAGTCTGACGGTTCGCGATACAATATTTATCAGGATGGTCTGAAAGTTTATGTGTCCATAAACAGTCAAATGCAAAAACATGCCGAAGAAGCAGTTCAAGAACATATGAAAAAATTGCAAGTTGCATTTGAACAACAAAATAAGAATAACAAAACTGCACCTTTTCGAAAAGTTACCAATGCCGAAATAGACGGAATAATGAATGCAGCCATGCGGAAAAGTGACCGTTGGCGAGAAATGAGAGATAAAGGGTATGAGGAAGAAGAAATTATTGCGAGTTTCCACAAAGAAACTCCCATGCGTGTTTTTTCTTGGAGCGGAAGTATTGATACCGTAATGACTCCGATAGATTCCATACGTTATCACAAATCGTTCCTGCAAGCTTCTATGATGTCGATGACTCCACAAACCGGCGAGGTAAAAGCTTGGGTCGGAGGGATTGATTACAAGCACTTTAAATACGATATGGTCAAACAAGGAAAAAGACAAATCGGTTCCACTTTCAAACCATTTGTATATGCAACTGCAATTGACCTGATGCACATGTCTCCTTGTGATACACTCCCAAATACATTATATACCATCCCTGAAGGAAGACACCATTTGATTGAACCATGGACGCCCAAAAACTCCAGCGATACTTATGGCGATATGGTTACGCTCAAATATGCATTGGCGAATTCTGTAAATACAATTACCGCCCGACTTATTGACAGAGTAGGTCCCGAACCGGTTATCGAATTGATACGAAAAATGGGCGTGGATACAGAAAAAATTCCTCCGTTTCCATCGATAGCGTTAGGTACTCCCGATATTTCCGTTTTTGAAATGGTCGGTGCCTACAGTACCTTTGCCAATCACGGTGTGTATGTTGAACCCGTGTTGATTCAGCGAATTGAAGACAAACACGGAACAGTTTTATTTCAAAATATTCCTCAAACACGAGATGTGATTAGTGCAGAAGCAGCATATGTGACAGTCAGTTTGTTGGAAGGTGTTACGCAATACGGAACCGGAACGAGATTAAGAGGTACCGGCAGAGAAAATTTACCCGTATATAAAGCTGCTGTTACAGGTTATCCTTATAACTTTACCAATCCGATTGCCGGAAAAACCGGAACGAGTCAGAATAACAGTGACGGATGGTTTATGGGAATGGTTCCCAATCTGGTAACCGGAGTGTGGGTTGGCGGTGAAGATCGGTCAATTCATTTTAATTCTACGGCTTATGGTCAAGGAGCGACCATGGCATTGCCGATCTGGGGAGTTTATATGAAAAAATGTTATGAAGACCCGACACTGGATGTCTCCAAAGATGAATTTCCAAAACCGGAATATGTAAGTATAGAAACCGATTGTTCTAAATGGAATAAAGAAATGTCTCAAAGAGAAGAAGAATTTTCGGACGAATTTAATTTTTAAATAATTATAGTTTTTTATAATTTTCACAAAATTTGAATAAATGATACGAAAAACAGTAGCGAATGTACAGGAAGCCTGTGAGGGAATCGAGGATGGAATGACTTTTATGCTCGGCGGATTCGGACTCTGCGGGATTCCTGAAAACATTATCAACGAATTGGTTCGCAGAAACGTACAGCAAATAACTTGTATTTCCAATTATGCCGGAGTTGATGATTTCGGACTTGGACTTTTGCTTAAGAAACATCAGATAAAAAAAATGATTTCTTCCTATGTTGGGGAAAATGCTGAGTTTGAACGTCAAATGTTAAGCGGCGAAATGGAAGTCGAACTGGTTCCGCAAGGTACTTTGGCGCAACGTTGTGAAGCAGCACGAACCGGAATTCCGGCGTTTTTTACTCCTGCCGGATACGGAACTGAAGTAGCCGAAGGTAAAGAAACAAGAGAATTCAACGGCAAAATGTATGTGATGGAGGAAGCTTTTAAAGCAGATTTTTCTTTTGTAAAAGCTTGGAAAGGTGATGAAGCCGGAAATCTGATTTTTAAAGGTACCGCCAGAAATTTTAATCCCTGTATGTGCGGAGCCGCAAAAATTACAGTTGCTGAAGTTGAAGAACTAGTTCCTGTAGGAACCTTAGACCCAAATCACATTCATATTCCCGGAATCTTTGTACAACGAATTTTCCAAGGAGAAAAATATGAAAAACGAATCGAGCAATTAACAGTCAGAAAGCGATAGGATTGATTTAATTGACCAGTCAGACTTGGGATAATTATAGTGGAATATGTCAAACGGACTATTGGGTAATCTTTGATAATTAGATTTTGGAACATATTGTTGATAATAAATTTTCGAAATTAGAATAACACCTCCACTTGCTCTTATCGGGAATATTTTCTGCCGTATCAAAAAATAAGAATACAAAAACACAAAACGAATTATGTCACTTACAAAAGAACAAATAGCGCAGCGCATTGCACGAGAAGTTAAAGACGGTTATTATGTGAATCTCGGAATTGGAATTCCGACTTTGGTTGCCAATTATGTGCGCGACGATATTGAAGTCGAATTCCAGAGTGAAAACGGAATTCTCGGAATGGGACCATTTCCCTATGAAGGAGAAGAAGATCCCGATTTGATTAATGCAGGAAAACAAACCATTACTGCACTTCCGGGCGCCTCTTTTTTTGACTCGGCAATGAGTTTCGGCATGATTCGCGGGCAACATGTGGATTTGACCATTCTCGGTGCCATGGAAGTAGCTCAAAATGGAGATATCGCCAACTGGAAAATTCCCGGGAAAATGGTAAAAGGAATGGGAGGCGCTATGGATTTGGTAGCTTCTGCAGAAAATATAATCGTCGCCATGATTCATACCAATCGTGCCGGCGAATCCAAACTTTTAAAACGTTGTACATTGCCTTTAACAGGCGTAAAATGTGTAAAGAAAATTGTTACCAATCTCGCAGTTTTAGAAATAAAAGACGAGAAATTCCATCTTCTGGAACGTGCGCCGGGTGTCAGCATTGAAGAAATTCAAAAAGCAACGGAAGGCGATTTGGTAATTGAAGGTGAAATTCCTGAGATGAAATTTTAAAAGCAATTATTCCATTAAATGGTGTTTAATTGATGCCTTTCGGAATGGCGTCAATTAACTTTTTTGTGTAAACGGATTGTGGTGAGGCATAAATTTCATCAGCATCTCCCAATTCTTCTATTTTTCCGTTATTCATGACCATCAGTTGGTCGGACATATATTTGACTACAGCCAAATCGTGAGAAATAAATATATAGGTAAATCCGAAATCTTTTTTAAGAGCATTCAATAAATTCAATACTTGTGCTTGTACCGAAATATCCAAAGCTGAAACCGATTCATCACAGATAATCAACTTCGGTTGTACCGCAATGGTTCTTGCAATTCCTACACGCTGGCGTTGACCGCCGGACAGTTCATGAGGATAACGTTTAAAAAACCCTGCATCCAATCCTACTTTATTTAAGAGTTCGATGGTTTTATTCTTTGCTTCCTGACGGTTTTTTATGAGTCCGTGAACTTCCATCGGTTCCATAATGGCTGTTCCAATTGTCAAACGTGGATTTAATGACGCGTATGGGTCTTGAAAAATAATTTGAATTTCTTTTCGCAATTTTTGAATCGCTTCTTTACTCAAGTTTGTAATCTCCGCACCACGATAACGAATGCTTCCCGAAGTGGCAGTTTCCAACTGCATAATTGTTTTCCCCAAGGTTGATTTTCCACATCCGGATTCGCCCACCAATCCGAGGGTTTCTCCTTCATAAACAGAAAAACTTACATTGTTGACAGCACGAACAGTCTGTGTTTTCGAGAAAAAACCGATGTTGCTGAAATAGTGTTTTTTCAAATCGCGAACTTCCAACAAGGGAGGTTGGAGGTAAATTTCTTTGTGGCGCCTCGCACGGTCAGTGGGAGTAATTTCTTTAGGAATAAAATCATTGTTTTTATAAGATGCAATTGTCGGCAATTTTTCCAACCGAATATGAAGCGAAGGGCGCGCTGCTATCAATGCTTTGGTATACTCTTCTTTGGGATTTGAAAAAATAGTTTTTGATGTAGCTTTTTCAATCATTTTCCCTTGATAAAGCACAAGAATGTCATCGGCAACTTGTGAAACAAGATTTAAATCATGAGAGATGAAAATCATCGCCATTCCGGTTTCTTGTTGTATGTCTTTCAGCAATTGCAGAATTTCTTTTTGAACGGTGACATCCAAAGCTGTCGTCGGCTCGTCTGCAATTAGTAATTTTGGTTTACAGGCAATTGCCATGGCAATCATAATGCGTTGCATTTGTCCGCCGCTCAATTGATGCGGATAACTGTTATAAAGTTCTTCCGGGCGGGGAAGTTTTACTTTTTTAAACAATTCAAGACATGCTGTTTTCGCCTGTGCATAAGATTTTTTAGTGTGAAGTTGAATGACTTCAGCTACTTGTTTTCCGCATTTCATCGAAGGGTTTAATGCCGACATCGGTTCTTGGAAAATCATCGAGATTTCTTTTCCTCGAATATTTCTGATTTGTTTTTCTCCTAAGGATAAAAGGTTTTTGTCTTCAAATAAAATTTCACCGGATATGGAAACGTTTTTTTTAGGCAGCAACTTCATAATTGCAAGTGAAGTGATGGATTTTCCCGAGCCGGATTCTCCTACAATTCCGAGAATTTTATTTGAATATAAATCAAAAGTAATCCCGTGGACGATTTCCTTTTTGTCTTTTTTATTCCCGAAAGCGATACGCAAATCACGAACCGACAGCAATGGTTGAGCCTTTTCCATACGTGTAAAAATATTCAAAAATGCAAAACAAAATCAAAAAAGCCATTCCAAATAAGAATGGAACGGCTTTAAAAATTTGTTTTAAATACGCACTGTTTATGGTAACGGGTCACCTACTTTAATGTCACAACGGTGCCAAGGTTGACCGTGCGCCGGATTTAATTCAGGTTTTGGTCCTGTATTTCCCGGATTCGCAGGTGGTGTTGAAGGTGTTTGAGTTGGCTCAACACTTACATTATTCTGAGATCCGCTTCCATCTAACGGAGCTCCGACAGCAATATCACATCTGTGACCCGGTTGACCATGAGGCGGATTCACAGAGCCCGGAGGCAAAGCTGCTGCATCACTTGAAGATGCCGGTGTGGCACTTTCAAGTTGTTGCTTCTTCTGATCCAAAGTCATTTCTGATTGTTCACTCACCTCTTCAGTGACATTCTTTTTTTCGTTGTTTTGACAAGAAATTGTCACTGCCGCAACAAATAAAGGTATTAAAATGGTTTTTGAAAATAGTTTTGAAAAAGTCATTGTGATTTTCTTTTTTGAAATAAGCGATAAAATTACTAAAAATATTTGGATAGTCAATATCTTATGGAATCAGTTGTCAACAATTATAATTTCATCGTCTGTTAAAAGGGGTTCATTGCGCAACCTGAGAAATATTTGTGCGACTGTAACGGTATCCTTTTCACAGTATTTGACAATGCGTGAAATGTTGTTTTCTTCGTAATAGACTCGATACACTTCACTTCCTTTAATGTCGTCTTTGGGCGAAGGAATTCCCAATATGCGGGACATCAATTCCAGTGAATTGTAATTTTTATAATCTCCAAATCGCCAAAGCTCCAACGTGTCCAAATGAGGTACTTCCCAAGGACGTTTTCCGAACATATCAAGTTTTGAAGGGAGCGAAATCTGATTTATAATCATTCTGCGGGCAAGATAAGGGAAGTCGAATTCTTTGCCGTTATGGGCACAAAGCAGATTTCTCGATTTGTAAAAATACCGGTCCAATAAATTTTTAAAATTCAGAAGCAATTCCTTTTCTTCACCGTAATAACTCCGGATTCGAAAACTTCTTTTTCCTTGTTCGAAGGTGAAAAAACCGACCGAAATGCAAATAATTTTTCCGAATTCTGCATAAATTCCGGCACGTTCATAAAATTCTTCTGCAGTTTGATCCTCTTTTCGCTGAAATCGGGTTTTCTGTTCCCACAATTCGCGATCAATTTCTTCAAGTTGGCCGAAATCCTTAAACTTAGGAACAGTTTCGATGTCTAAAAATAAGATGTTTTCAAGATTTAATTTTCGAGGCATGGCTAAATCATTTTCATTTTTTTAAAATAACGTGTGTTGGATGTAGGATTTTTCAAGCTCCAATAGCCATTTCTTTCTACCTAAACCTCCTGAATATCCGGTTAAAGTTCCATTCCTTCCGATGATTCTGTGACAAGGAATAAGAATGAGAATCGGATTTTGACCATTTGCATTTGCTGCGGCGCGAATTTGTTTTTCATTTCCAAGACGTAGGGCTATTTCTTTGTATGAAACCAGCTTTCCAAAAGGAATTTCTTTTAAGATATTCCAAACTTTTTTTTGAAAGTCTGTTCCCGAAGGAGCAAGCGGAACATCAAAATTTGTTCGTTTGTTCTGAAAATATTCATCCAATTGCTTCCGTGTTTCTTTTAAAATTTCTGAAGTTTCAGAAGGTTTTTCCTGAAGATTGTCAGTGAAACGTATTGCAGTAATCGCTTTATGCGAAGCAATTATTTCAAGTTTTCCGAGGGGCGAATCGTATATTGCGGATTGGTAATTCATTCCTATTTATGATATTCTTGCAATAAGAATCTAAAAATAGGAAAAATAAAACAGAATTAGCGCTCTCCATTCCATTCTGCAAAAAATTGCTCTAAATACAGTTCCATAAACTGATGTCGCTTTTTTGCTATTTTTTTGGCGGTTTCAGTATGCATCCCGTCTTTTAAAAGCAATAATTTTTCGTAAAAATGATTGATTGTCGGTGCAAAGTGATTTTTGTAAGCTTCCGGACTTAAATTAAGATTGGGCTTAATTTGCGGATCGTAAATCGGTCGATTTTTAAATCCGCCGTAATTAAAAGTACGTGCAATTCCGATAGCTCCGATTGCATCCAATCGATCTGCATCTTGAACAATTTCTAATTCTTTTGAATGAAAAGTTTTTTGAAAATTTCCACCTTTAAAAGAGACGTTTTGGATAATTGAAACTACATGTGCAATGACAACTTCCTCAATATATAATGTGTTGAGAAAAGCTGCAGCCCGTTTGGGACCTATGGTTTCATCACCTTGGTGAAATTTGTAGTCTGCGATATCGTGAAGCAGTGCTCCCAATAAAACCACCGTGGGATTAACTTCTGATTCTTCTTTTAAAATTAGTTTTGCATTTTTATAAACGCGCTCAATGTGAAACCAATCGTGACCACCTTCGGCGTTTTCCAATTCTTTTTTAACGAATGCGATGGTTTTGTCGATTATTTTTGATGCGTTCATACAGTAACAGAGGAGGTTATAGTTTTTTCGACTTTCTTAATTAATTCAGAGACTTCATAATCTCCGATTTTAAGAGCGTCGTGAATTTTAAAATGAAATCTTACACCCAGCGGGATGGGAAAATTTCCCCATTTATGAAGTTTCCATGAATTGTTGACGGTAACGGGAATTACATAACCCGTAGGTAATTTTTTAAACAGCGTTTCAAGTCCGGTATTTTTAAAAGGTTTGGGAATTCCGTCCCGACTTCGCGTACCTTCCGGAAAGATAACTCCTGCACGATTGTGTTTCTCCAAATATTTTGAAAATTTAAGCATTTCCGTAATCGCTTGACGCGGATTTTTACGATCGATGAGAATGGAACCCCCGTGTCTCAGATTGTATGAAATTGAAGGAATTCCTTTTCCCAATTCAATTTTGGAAATAAACTTTGGGTGAAATTTTCGCAAATGCCAAACAATAGGAGGAATATCCCATTGGCTTTGATGATTGGAAACGATAATAACGGGAGCAGCAGGCGGTATTTTATCCGATTTTTCAATTTTAAAAGTCGTTCCCAACACATTTAAACATCGCAGTAAACACCAATTGAGATAATCTACACTTTTCTTATGCGCTTTGTAGCCAAACAGGTTAAAGCAAATCCATTGAATCGGATGAAAAACAACGATGGTTAACCCGAATAAAAGATAAAAAACAATGGAAAAAGGGGCGCTGATTATTTTGAAAATGACTTGCATAAGCATAAAAAAACTGTCAAGAAAATAAGAGTTCAATGAATTTTAAAAAACTTACGCCTATTTTCTTGACAGCATCAGATTTAGTTTCAATAAAAACCGTGGATTAACAATATTCGTTGTATGCGTTTTTTAAATTATCAGCTATAATTTCGGCACTCCGTCCTTCAATATGGTGTCTTTCTAACATATGAACCAATTCTCCGTCTTTAAAAAGTGCAATAGCCGGTGAACTTGGAGGAAACGGAACCATATGGTTGCGCGCGGTTTCTACGGCTTCTTTATCAACACCTGCAAAAACCGTTACCAGATGATCTGGTTTTTTGGAGTTTTGGATGCTCATATTTGCGCCTGGACGTGCATTTGCCGCGGCACAACCGCAAACGGAATTCACTACCATTAACGTCGTTCCGGGTTGATTTAAAGCTTCTTCAACAGCTTCCGAAGTGTGAAGTTCTTTGAAACCTTGATTGGTCAAATCTTCACGCATAGGTTTTATAAGTTCTGCTGGATACATAATATCTTGAATTTAGAATGATTAAAAATAATATGCAAAGATACAGATTCTAAAAGAATAGTACAGCCCTCATTTATATGTTGCTATAATTTGTTTTTGTCTAAATTCTAATGTATAAAATCTTATTTGAGTTGTAAATTATTACTTTTGCAGGTCAGTTATTTTCTGCTTCATGTATAGTTGGATATTTGCGATAGTTGTTTTTTATTTTACAAGAAGTTTTGTTGCCTCAATATTAGCTTTTTGGATAGGAAGGATGATTGATAGTGGAAGTCGGAACGGTGGTGCCCGAACTTTTCATCGTCCTTTTGGACCTCCTCACAGAGTTTCGCCCGAAGATTTTGAACTGCATCTACTTTCTCTTGCTTCGCTTGTAATTAAAGCAGATGGTCAAATCAGTCAAACAGAATTGGATTATGTGCGAAACTATTTTGTGCGTGCCTATGGGAAGGATCGCGCTAATGCCACGTTTCGGTTGTTTAATGAAATAACAAAAACACGGGAGATAAACGCAGCAAATATTACAAACATTCTTCGTCAGCGTACGCGGTATGAAAGCCGCTTGCAAATAATCCATTTTCTTTTCAGTATCGCCGATGCAGATGGCCGCGTGTCAGAGTTAGAAATGCGGAAGATTAATGAAATTTCTAATTATTTGGGAATTTCATATCCTGATTTTGAAAGTATTAAAGCCATGTTTTTTCAAGATGCGGACAGTGCTTATAAGATTTTGGAAGTTGACAAAAATGCCACAGACAATCAAATAAAACAAGCATATCGGTCTATGGCAAAAAAATATCACCCTGACAAACTCCAACATTTAGACGAAGCACATCGCCGGGGTGGTGAAGAAAAGTTTAAAAAAGTTCAGGATGCATACGCCCAAATAAGAAAAGAAAGAGGTTTTTAACTCTTAAATATTTCATGATGAAATAGTTTTGGATTTATAAAGCTTTGATGTAAACAAAGACTTTATTGGTGGGTAAACAGAAGAATAAAAAAGTTTTGAAAATTATTTTGCACAGATAAAAAATACTCTATATTTGCACCCGCTAACGTAGCTGTTAGAATACGGAAATCTTCCTCCTTAGCTCAGTTGGTTAGAGCACCTGACTGTTAATCAGGGGGTCGCTGGTTCAAGCCCAGCAGGAGGAGCAAAAAAAAGCACTTACACGTAAAAATGTAGGTGCTTTTTTGTTTTGTGATTAAAACCGATTTTAATAGGTTGAACTACCCGGGATTGTAGGCGTTATCCGGATTGTATCCCAAATAAGGAACTTCCTTCTCGTAAAAAACAATCCCGTTTTCTTGAAGTTCTTTGAGAATGGGTTCATAAACTTCTTTGGAAATAGGCAATTGTACGCCGGGTTTCACAATTTCTTTATTCAGGATTTTTAGCGCGGCAATTGCTACGGGAAGTCCTACTGTTTTAGCCATTGCCGTATGTTCTAAATCTTCTCCGATAAGCGTCATGTGACTGTCAATTTGCTGTTTTTTCCCATCAAGTTCAAACCCAAATTTGTGGTACATCACAATCATGTCTTTATCCTCCGGTTCAAGCGTCCATTTGTCTTCCAATATTTTTTGTAAGGCTTTTGCCGGGGTTGCATTCTTGATTCCGATTTTTTTGTTCTTATTAAACAAATCCAATTCTTCCAATTTTTCCCACATTAAATCGTCTTGGTCTATTTTAAGTGCATAACGCAATTTTAATTCGACGGAATCGGTGACGGAATAAGCCAAAAATAAATTGACAAATTCTCTATACGTTAAATCTTCAGAATTTGGTATAGTATAGGTGTCGTCTGTCATTCCCAATTGGACAAACATATTCCAGGCTTTGCTGAAACCAACTCTACGAATGGTGCCGCGATAGAGTGTCAAAATTTCATCAAGTCCGTAAACAGATTGATATTGTAGCGAATTTCGATTGGCATATACTTCAAACTTGCCATAACCTTCAATCGTTATAAATTCCGTTCTCCTGAACAAACGGTGATACGGGATGTATTTGTAACGTCCTTCTTGCACGAATTCTGCAGCACCGCCTTGTCCGGCTAAAATTACATTTCTCGGATTCCAGGTAAATTTATAATTCCAAAGATTGGTATCGCTTTCTGGAGCTATCAACCCGCCACAAAAAGATTCAAACAAAAGCATTTTTCCGCCTTTGTCGCGAATTCGGTCAATGATTTGCATGGCGCTCATGTGGTCAATGCCGGGATCCAATCCAATTTCATTCATAAAAACCAATCCTTTTTGTCGCACTTCTTTGTCTAATGCACGCATCTCTTTGCTTATATAGGATGCGGTAACCAAGTTTTTATTGAGTTTTACACAATCTTTTGCAATCGATATATGTAAAAAAGCAGGAAGCATCGAAATGACAATATCGCTCTCGGAGATTAATTGCTGTCTGTGTTTCTTGTTAGAAATATCAAGGACAACGCCTTTGATATTTGAATGTTGTGAATTGTATTTTTCAATAGCTTTTTCTGATAAATCGGCAACGGTAATGAAAAGATTTTCTGAGGTGCTTTTTTCGAGGAGATAACGAATCAAGCTGCTGCTTGATCGTCCGGCTCCAATAATTAAAATGTGTCTCATCTATGTTTTTTCTGTATTTTTATCGTTTTAAATAGTGAGCGAAATTAGTAAAAACCCATCTCTTAAATAACCCAAAGTGAATAGAAAAATTACAGCCGTCGCCATGTTTATTTCCGCATTAACAATTGTTCTCGGAGCATTTGGCGCCCATGCATTGGAGAAAATTGTACCTCCCGAATCAGTCGCTTCGTATGAAGTTGGTGTTCAATACCAAATGTATCACAGCATCGCTTTATTGATTTTAGGATTGATGCCTTTAGCTGATACATATAGAAACCGAATATTTTGGATTTTTTTAACAGGAATTATTTGTTTTTCGGGTTCTATTTATTTGTTTACCTTCAAAACTCATCTGAATTTTGAAGTTGGAAAACTCGGTTTAATTACCCCTTTGGGAGGAATTTTGTTTATAATTGGTTGGATTTATTGGGGTTTGAGCATACTTCGCAGTAAAAAAAATTAATATTAATAATATCTTCATTTGGCAGCATTAGATTTATTATTTTTGTGCCCATAAATTTTAAAGAGCAATGGTAGATAAAGATCAAACAACAAAAACGATTTCTGTGGAACAATACGGAATCGAAAATGCAAACGTGAAGTATCAGTTGTCTCCCCAAGAGCTTCATAAAGAAACCCTTGAGAAAGACTTAGGAACCCAAGCCGCCAGCGGAGCTTTGGTGGTTAACACCGGTGAATTCACGGGAAGGTCGCCTCAAGATAGGTTTATAGTAAAAGACCATATCACAGAGAACGAAGTGTGGTGGGGAAACATCAACATCCCTTTTGCGCCCGAAAAATTTGACGCTCTTTATGATAAGGTTACCGCATATTTGTCAGGAAAAGAAATTTATGTTCGCGATTCATACGTATGTGCAGATCAACGTTATCGTAGAAATATCAGAGTGATTACCGAATATCCATGGTCAAATCTTTTTGCCAACAATATGTTCCTTCGACCAACAGAAGAAGAACTAAACGATTTTCAAGAAGATTGGATCATTGTCAATGCTCCGGGTTTTAAAGCAGATCCAAAAGTTGACGGAACCAGACAACACAATTTTGCAATTTTAAATTTCAGCAGAAAAATAGCTTTAATCGGAGGTACAGGTTACACCGGTGAAATTAAAAAAGGAATTTTCTCGGCATTGAATTTTATCATGCCTGTTGATGACAATACCCTTTCCATGCACTGTTCTGCAAATGAAGGTGAAAATGGAGAAACTGCCATCTTTTTCGGATTGTCCGGTACCGGAAAAACTACACTCTCGGCTGATCCTAACAGAAAATTGATAGGTGATGATGAGCACGGATGGACACCGGATAATAAAATATTTAATTTTGAAGGAGGATGTTACGCCAAAGTAATTAACCTTTCAAAAGAAAATGAGCCCGATATTTACAATGCAATTAAGCCCGGGGCGATTTTGGAAAACGTTATTTTGGACGAAAACGGAGAAGTAGATTTTGAAGACACATCCATTACTCAAAACACGCGCGTAAGTTATCCGATTGAACACATCCAAAATATTATGGTTCCTTCCATCGGAAAAAATCCTAAAAATATTTTCTTCCTTACTGCAGATGCATTCGGAGTGTTGCCTCCAATATCCAGACTGACACCCGGTCAAGCTGCTTATCATTTCATTAGCGGATATACTGCAAAAGTTGCAGGAACTGAAGAAGGTGTAAATGAACCTACACCTAATTTCTCCGCTTGTTTTGGCGCTCCTTTTATGTTGTTGCATCCTACGCGTTATGCAGAAATGTTGAGCGCTAAAATGAAAGAAAATGACGTGAAAGTTTGGTTAATAAACACCGGATGGACAGGAGGACCGTACGGAGTTGGTTCCAGAATAAAACTAAAATACACCCGCGCGATGATTAATGCGGTGTTAGCCGGTGAATTGGATAATGTCGCTTATGAAAAACACGAAATTTTCAACCTGATGATGCCTGTTTCTTGTCCTGAAGTTCCTTCGGAAATTTTAAATCCGAAAAATACTTGGGAAGACAAAAACGCATATGATGTCAAAGCAAACGAATTGTCTAAATCGTTTATCGAAAATTTCAAAAAATTTGAATCATACGCAAATGAGGAAATCCTTTCAGGAGCTCCGACCATAAAATAATTAAATAAAGTATTACAAGATAAAAGTCACTGCTACCTTGGTAATAGTGACTTTTCTATTTTAGAATAACTGCACCCTGACTCACATTCGTCTGAAACGTTTCTTATATTTGTGAAATGAATGCCAATTTAAATCCTTCAGGAGAAAACTTAAGTCCGCAAGATGTTGTAATTGAAAAAGCTTTACGCCCGCTCAGTTTTGCAGATTTTGCAGGACAAGAACAGGCATTGGAAAATCTGAAGGTTTTTGTCAAAGCAGCCAATCTTCGAAAAGAAGCTTTAGATCATACTTTATTTCACGGTCCTCCGGGATTGGGAAAAACGACACTTGCTCATATCCTCGCAAACGAATTGGATGTAAATATAAAAGTAACCTCCGGTCCTGTACTGGATAAACCCGGTGACCTTGCCGGCCTGCTTACCAATTTGGAAGAAAGAGATGTGCTGTTTATCGATGAAATTCACCGACTGAGCCCTGTGGTTGAAGAATATCTGTACTCGGCAATGGAGGATTATAAAATAGATATTATGATTGAATCCGGGCCAAATGCACGATCGGTTCAAATTAATTTAAATCCTTTTACACTTGTGGGTGCAACAACCCGATCCGGTTTATTGACTGCACCGATGCGGGCGCGATTTGGAATTTCTTCGAGATTGCAATATTACACAACCGAATTACTCACCAATATTGTAGAACGCAGCGCACAAATTCTTAACGTTCCGATTTCAATGGAAGCTGCCATAGAAATTGCCGGAAGAAGCCGGGGAACTCCGCGAATTGCCAATGCGTTGTTACGAAGAATACGTGATTTCGCACAGATTAAAGGTGACGGAAAAATCGACATTAAAATTGCAAAATTCGGGCTTCAGGCACTTCACGTAGATGCGCATGGCCTCGATGAAATGGACAATAAAATTTTAGAGACGATTATCGATAAATTTAAAGGAGGGCCGGTGGGAATCACCACCATTGCAACAGCAGTCTCCGAAAGTCCGGAAACCATTGAAGAAGTTTATGAACCTTTTTTAATTCAAGAAGGGTTTATTGTACGAACACCACGCGGCAGAGAAGTTACCGAAGCGGCTTATAAACATTTGGGGAAAACACGTCATCCAAAACAGGGGGGCTTATTCTAATTCCCACTGTTGTTTTTCCACCTTTCATAAAGATTCTATGAATAAAGAGCAACTTACGGCTTTCATAAAATCCGAGGCGCAACGATTGGGCTTTATGTCTTGCGGTATCAGCAAAGCAGAATTCTTAGAAGATGAAGCGCCACGATTGGAAAATTATTTAAAGAAAGGCTATCACGGAAAAATGAATTATATGGAAAATCATTTTGATAAAAGATTGGATCCTACCGTGTTAGTTCCCGGAAGTAAAAGCGTGATTTCATTGTTGATGAATTACTATCCGAAAGAAACTCAACGGCCGGATACTTATAAAATTTCCAAATATGCCTATGGCAAAGATTATCATTTTGTCATTAAAGAAAAATTGAAAGAACTGCTTCATGCTCTTGAAAGTCAAGTAGGAACTATTTCCGGTCGGGCATTCACAGATTCTGCACCGGTTTTGGATAAAGCTTGGGCAGCGAGAAGCGGTTTGGGATGGGTTGGAAAACACAGTTTATTGTTGACTAAACAAGTTGGCTCGTATTATTTTGTAGCCGAACTCATTGTAGATTTAGAACTCGAATACGACACTCCCGTAACCGATCATTGTGGAAGTTGTACAGCTTGTATAGATGCTTGTCCGACAAATGCCATTGTGGATGAGAAAATTGTAGACGGCAGCAAGTGCATTTCTTATTTTACAATCGAATTAAAAGATGATTTGGCCAATGAAATGGCAGATAAATTCCAAGATTGGATTTTCGGATGTGATATCTGTCAGGATGTTTGCCCTTGGAATCGTTTTAGTAAATCGCATGCACAACCTTTATTCGATCCGCACCCAAAATTGTTAGCGATGTCCTATAAAGAATGGGAAGAAATTACCGAAGATGTTTTTCAAGAGATTTTTAAAAAAAGTGCCGTAAAAAGAACCAAATATTCCGGACTGGTAAGAAATATCGAATTCGTGAAAAACACTAAAAAATAACTTATCTGTAAAAAACCGGTCGCGGCTTGTTAATCTGGAAATCTTGAAATCCAAAATCTTCCGACTCGAAAGTATTCCATTTAAATACATTTTCACCAATTATCGGAATGTCCGGATAGAAAGCAAATGAAAATTGAAAAGATTCAAAAAGGAGGTAATCATTTCGGATGATGCACCCCAAACCGAAGGATGCGTATAATTTATTACTTCCCGGAATCGGTTCTTTGTTGGTCATCATTCCTACACTGATGTTCGCATACGGATTGATCCGGAATCCCCACAAAGCCCAAGGTGCATAAAATTGGGACTGTAAATCCAAAACATATTTATTGTTTCCAAAAACGTAACTTTCAAATCCTCGGATGGTTCCAATATCCTGCATTTCATAAATTTTTCCTTCTGATCCCGTGTAATACGGTTCCTGGTTTAAACTGAGTCTGTCGGCGGGAGAATCCAATCTGTTGATACCGATAATGACCTGCGGTTTTACAAATTGCCGCCATTTCCAATTTCCGAGTGACATTAAGTTTGAAAAATAATTTATTTGAATGCTGATGGCCGTTTGTTCCGATTTGTAGTTATTGAAAAATGTCCCAAATTCAAAGTTGCCGCTTAAAAATCCAAAAGAATAATAGCTTCCCTGACTAAAACGCAAGCCTGTATAAAGTCTGGATTTTCCTCTTTTTTTTTGATTTCCAAGGGTCAGGGAATACATAAAACCGGTGGGAACGTCCTCTGTATATCCGTCTTTAAAAATATAATAATCTTCAATGTACTGACGCGAACTAACACCAATACTTCCGAGAACAAATGTTTCTTTTGAAAAAAAACGAATGCGGTCAAATTCTAAGGGCGGCGTATCGAGGTAATCCACAAAGAAGGTGCGAAATCCAAAAATGAGATTTGAACGCATTTTATCTGAAGCGGATTGTTTCAAAGGAAAAGAAACGGCTCCCCACAAATCGGAAGCACTGTACCTTAAATCTTGTAATTCCAACTGCAAACTGTCACCCAACAACGGACGCGCCAAGGAGCGTTCTTCAAAAAATACACCGCCTGCCCATTGTGTTAAGGGGGAATAAAAGGTGCGATCGACAGAAATATATTTCTGAAAATAATCCTCAAAATCGACGACATACTTTCCTGAAGCAGAGATGAAGGTGTTTTTAATGTTTGGAACGATGTACCCCATATCATAAGCATTATTGCCTACCTGTAATTGATGCAGATATCCGAATTCAAATTCATGCCCGAGTCCAAGAATATTTCGGTCTTTGATTTTTCCTCCGGCTTTGGTTTGGGAAATACTGACTTCGGGAATCAAACTCCACGCATCCAGAGAGGTGATAATCAAATCGATGGAATCTTTCGTGTGTATCAATTCCAACGGAATTATTATTGCGTCGCGTATGAATTCTTGTGTTCGTAACAATCGTGCCGATTCGTGCATTTTTAGAATATTTAAAGGTTCATTTCTTTTAACCAACAAATAATTCCGAATGGCAAAGTCTTTTGATTTTATATGAATAAAGTTTCCGGCGCGCTCCATCCATTTTTTTGGAGTTTTGGTACTGTCCACAATTGAATATCCAAATGGGTCTTTGGTGTCAATTATAATATCCCTAATAATTTTCCCTTCCAAATGGTCGTAATTTTCACGAGGGCGATCGGGATTTTTGGGCAAATTTTCAGATTGATGTTTGAAAAGCCAACTGTATAAAGTTCGGGTAACTTTCCGCTTTTTTGAAAATTCTTCAATTTTTTCGTAAATATTCGTACTGTCTTTAACTTTCGGATTGTCTTGAGAATACATCGAAAGCAACGGAAAGAATATAAGGAGTAAAAAAAGATATTTTCTGATCATTGATGCAGATTCACTCATCAAATTTAGAAGTTAATATTCATAAAATAAACATAAAGCAATTTCATTTTCAATATAGATTTGAGTATTTTGTATGATTTGGAACGCTTTCGCTTCTGATAATACTCATTTTTGATTACCTTGGAAGCTTGTAATTTTGCCGATTAGACATAATGATATTTGAAATTAACACCTATTATATATGAGTAAAAATCCTTCAAAAAGACGTGAAGCATTATTGTATCACGCCAAACCACGCCCGGGAAAAATAGAAGTCATTCCCACCAAAAAATATGCTACCCAACGTGATTTATCACTAGCTTATTCTCCTTGGGTTGCCGAACCGTGTTTGGAGATAAACAAAGAGGTGAGAAATGTTTATAAATATACCAACAAAGGAAATCTTGTTGCGGTTATCAGTAACGGAACCGCGGTTTTGGGATTGGGAAATATTGGACCTGAAGCGTCAAAACCCGTCATGGAAGGAAAGGGATTGTTGTTTAAAATTTTTGCTGATGTCGATGTTTTTGATATTGAAATAAACACAGAAAATGTTGATGAATTTGTAGAAACCGTCAAAAATATTGCTCCGACATTTGGCGGAATAAACTTGGAAGACATCAAAGCGCCGGAAGCATTTGAAATAGAACGAAGATTAAAAGAAGAATTGGATATTCCCGTGATGCACGACGATCAACACGGAACCGCAATCATTTCTGCAGCAGCATTATTAAATGCTTTAGAATTGGGTGGAAAAAAAATTGAAGAGGTTTCTATTGTTGTCAATGGTGCAGGTGCAGCCGCTATTTCTTGTGCAAGATTGTATAAAGCTTTCGGCGCTCGAGAAGAAAATATGATTATGTTGGACAGTAAAGGAGTCATTCGGGCAGACCGTGAAAATCTTTCTGAAGAGAAGAAAGAATTTGCCTCTGCCAAAGATATAGATACGCTGGAAGAAGCCATTAAAGGTGCTGATGTTTTTATCGGTCTTTCCGTAAAAGATGTGTTGACTCCCGAGATGTTGAAAAGCATGGCTGACAATCCCATTGTTTTTGCCATGGCAAACCCCGATCCGGAAATTGCATATGACGTTGCTTTAAAAACTCGTAAAGATGTCATTATGGCAACAGGAAGAAGCGATCATCCCAATCAAGTGAACAATGTTTTAGGCTTCCCTTTTATTTTTAGAGGCGCCTTGGATGTTCGTGCAACAAAAATAAACGAAGAAATGAAAATGGCGGCTGTTCGTGCATTAGCTGCCTTGGCAAAAGAACCTGTTCCCGAACAAGTGAATATCGCATATGGAGAAACCAAACTAAACTTTGGAAGAGATTATATCATCCCCAAACCTTTTGATCCGCGATTGATTGTGGCAGTTCCTCCGGCGGTTGCTAAAGCGGCGATGGAAAGTGGTGTAGCGACAAATCCAATCACTGATTGGACAAAATATCACGACGATTTATATGCTCGGATGGGCAGTGACAATAAGTTAATCCGATTGTTGTTTAACAGAGCCAAATTAGACCCGAAAAGAATTGTTTATACCGAAGCAGAACACATTGATGTTTTAAAAGCTGCTCAGGTTGTTTATGAAGAAGGCATCGGAATTCCGGTATTGTTAGGTCGGAAAGAGATAATTCGGAATCTTATGGAACAATTGGAATTTGATGCCGACTTAGAAATCATTGACCCGAAAAATGACAAACAGCCTGAAAAATTAAAACTGTATGCACGTAAATTTTGGGAGAAAAGAAAGCGCAAGGGAATAACTTTATACGATGCAGAGAAATTGATGCGTGAACGAAATTATTTTGGAGGAATGATGCTGAATGAAGGCGATGCAGACGCGATGATTTCGGGATACTCTCGTTCGTATCCGGTGGTTATCAAACCGGTTTTTGAAACCGTAGGTCGTTTTGAAGGTGTGGATAAAGTGGCGACAACCAATTTGATGCTTACCAACAAAGGGGTACTGTTTATAGCGGATACCGCAATTAATATTGAGCCAACAGCAAAAGAATTGGCAAAAATTGCTCAAATGACCAATTATACCATTAAAATGTTCGGTCTTGAACCGGTGATTGCTATGATTTCTTATGCCAATTTTGGTTCTTCGCAAAACCCGAATGCCGTCAAAGTCAGAGAAGCCGTTTCAATTCTACATAAAACCAATCCCGATATGATTGTCGATGGAGAAATTCAAGCTGATTTTGCCCTGAATCCCGAATTATTGAAAGAGAAATTTCCGTTTTCAAAATTAGCCGGAAAAAAAGTGAATACACTAATTTTTCCCAATTTAGATGCGGCAAACAGCACCTATAAATTGTTGAAAGAACTCAATCAATCAGAATCTATCGGTCCGATTATGTTAGGATTAAGACTTCCGGTACACCTTGTTCAAATGCACGCAAGTGTAGATGAAATGGTCAATATGAGTGCTGTGGCAGTTGTCGATGCACAACAAAAAGAAAAGAGAAAAAACAAACACAGCAATTCTTAATCTTTCTAATAAATAATTTTAAACTCATTTATACAAATTCAAAAGAACTCTTAAACATGGTAAGAAACACTTTATTTATTTTTTTTCTATTCACGGTTTTTTCTTACGGACAAGTAGGGATTAATACAACCACGCCTCACAGTTCCAGTATTTTGGATATTGAAGCTTCAGATAAAGGAGTGCTTATTCGGGGTGTCCCATTAACCGGAATTACAGATGTCGTCTCTATTGAATCACCGGCAATGGGACTCTTAGTTTTTAAGGCCGGAGGCGAAGCTTCAATGCCTGATGGGTTTTATTATTGGGATGGCAATCAGTGGGTAGATTTGAG
>JAAYLC010000061.1 GCA_012522045.1 Bacteroidota bacterium | reverse complement strand
GCGCAATGGCTGCGTCTGGCGCCAGATACCGGCCTCCATCGGAGAAACTGTCCGAGGTTATGTTGACGATGCCGAAAATGATGAGCGATTTATTCATGGGGGCTTCTATAATAATAATAATCGAGCAAGAGCCAAAACGTGTTCACGTTTTGCGGTTTTTTCTCCTCTTTCAATTTTACTTACAAGAGCTGTGTCCACATCTAATTCAGCTGCAATATGCCGAAGTAAAAGTTCTTTTTCTTCTCTTGTGTTTCTAATTAAATCCCCGAATTTGTTCATTACTTCTGTTTGTTATAAATCAATTTGTTGATTATTGACAAATGTACAACAAACAAAAGAAAAACGAACCAAAAACTATTGAGGAGTTTTCAACATTAATTGACCTTTCGATAATGCCCTGTTTTTGGTTTCTCCAAAAGCATTGGAACAGAGTTGTTTAGAAAATCATCAACTGACCTTTCGGATAAGCCTAACTTCTTACCAAGTGCAACTGCTTCTTTTCGTTGAAACTCTTGCGGTAACTGGTCTAAGAGCTGTTTTTTGTTGTTTGGCATCTTGTAAAGAATAGGGTCTTTGTTTTCTTCCAGATTATTGAACATTAAGAGACTGTGTTGCAAATACACATCTGAAAGCATCAAAGATGCTTGAAAGTCATCATCAGTGCAGGTAACTGCTTTAGTGCAATCGCCATTTTCAAACTTCCGTAAGGAAGTGAAAATCATACAGAAGCGGTACAAGATTAAGCCCAAACGAAATACTACACTTGCTGCATCTTCGCCTGTAAAAATCACTACGTTTTTGAGCTTGTCTAAAAAAACTTGATTGAGTTTATTCCATTGGTTCTGTGTTAAAAATACTTCGGTTGGGTACTGGTTCAAAAAATCAACAATCTTGAGCACTTCATTAGATAATGCTTCAAAATGGTCGTTGTAAACTATTCCGCCTGGTCTTGGTGATGGGTCTTGCCAAACAATTTCATTTTTGAAAGCATAGAAAAGAAATCGGCTAAACAATCCATCTTCTGCCGAAGCTATTAGCTTTGGTACTTGGGCAGGTGTGCCTGACAAGGCCACCGCCAATTGTGGGTGTTTTATTTCTAAAAGCTCTCTGTTTGTTTTTCTTGCTGCTGATATTTTTTCGTGATGAAAAGCTGCTCTCATTATGTGTGAATAATTGCCCCAATCTTGTTTGTTTGCTCCACTCATTGCATCTGCTTCGGTTTCGCAAATAATACCTTTGCCGTCATTGTCTTGAAGAATTTGCATCATCATTGCTTGACTGCAATCGGCAGGAATGAATAATAATTTGAAAACTGGCTCTTTTGGTTTTTCTGGAATTGGGTCGTCTTTCTTACGCTTGCTTAATTGGGCTTTGTATTCAATCATTTCATTTTCGTGTTGGTCTTTGGCTTGCTTACTGCTATCAACCAATCTTTCGTGGATTTTATCGCCTAACCTTTTGGCATTTTTTAAAACTCCCTTTCCACTTGCAGCTGGAGCAATAATGAACGAAAATAAATGCGGATACACTCTTTCTTGATGATATACCCCCGCTGGTGCGCGATTGCATCGCGTTCCTTGTCCAAATTTAAATAAACTTTCCTATCCCGATTCAACCATAATATTGGAATACTACAATATCATCCAATAATCCTTTTTCATCCGCATAATC
>JAAYLC010000123.1 GCA_012522045.1 Bacteroidota bacterium | reverse complement strand
TTGCAGGCGTTCGTCTGTATCCGAACCCATTGAATGCGGAGACTTTCTATGTTCACGCACCGATGTTAAACGGGAAGGAAGTTGAGATTCGCATTGCAGATATTTCAGGACGTCAGATTTACAACCGTACCTTGCAAAGTACCTCAGACCGAATTGAAGTATCGGTAAACGACACGCTTTCTTCGGGTGTTTATTTGGTTACCATCAAACATGCAGGTGAGTTTAAGACCTATCGTTTGATTAGAGAGTAAGTGTTAAACAATGGCTTCAGTTCACAAGAACTGAGGAATAAAAGAGAGAATCCCTTCGGAACCATCCGGAGGGATTTTTTTATAGAATGATTTTTTGGGCGGATTTTAGAAAATAGTTGCGTTTAAAACAAAAAACCGCCAAACAAAGAACGTTTAGCGGTTTTTTGTGACCTGGCTGGGGCTCGAACCCAGGACCACCTCCTTAAAAGGGAGGTGCTCTACCTACTGAGCTACCAGGTCATAAGTTTTGAATGTAATCACAAGAAAAAATGTTCCTTGTTTGAGGGTGCAAATATAGTATCATTAATTAGATATTTCAAAATGAAAAAGGATATTTTTGAATAAATTTTTAAAAGCATTGATTTCTAATGTTTCAAGATTTGAAAATACTTCTAAGAATCGATTGGCATCTAATAAAATAACATCAAAATACGTATGAAAATTATTTTAATAGGGTATATGGGCTCGGGAAAATCGACTGTCGGAAGCAAGTTAGCTACACGATTAAATCTCGTTTTTAAAGATTTGGATACAGAAATTGAGCAAAGAGAAAAAATGTCGCTATCCGCATTATTCGATATAAAAGGTGAACTCTATTTTAGGAAGTTGGAAATGCAGGTGGTCAAAGAACTGTTGGACACAAATGAATCTTTTGTTTTGGCAACGGGTGGTGGTACACCTTGTTACGGCGATACGATGAACAGCATGCTACATACCGAGGATGCTTTAGTGATTTACTTAAGAGGAACGGTAAATCACCTGATGAATAGATTGAAAAACGAAAAAGATAAACGTCCGATGTTGGCACATTTGAATACAGAAATACAATTAAAAGAATGGATAGGGATGCATCTTTTTGAACGGTCGCAATTTTATAACAAAGCACATCACATTATCAGCATTGATTCTAAAAGTGTTGAACAGCTTGTAGATGAAATATTGGAGAAAATTACTCTAAAATAACTTGCATGTCGGCGTCATCGATAATTACTTTCACATTTTCGTTGAATGAAGTAGAAAGTGATATTCCTTTAAAATCAGCTTTAACAGGATATTTTTTATGACTTCTATTGACAAGTACTGCTGTCTTAAAACGCTTTAATGGAACGTTCAGAAAATGACGGACGCCGTAAATAAGCGTTGTGCCCGAATGTAAAACATCATCAACAAGCACGATTGATTGTTCTTTGTATTCATCGGATGGAATCGAAGTAGAAATTGTATTCAGCGGATTTTTTTTATCGATGTGGACTTCGCATAAAATCACTTTTATATCGGAAATACTCTCTACAGCACTTTTTAATTTTTGAGCAATTTTATAACCGTTTTCTACGATGCCGGCAATAACTACAGTCTTTTCTTCTATGTTGGATTCGTATGTTTGAAAAGCAATTCGGCGAATTTTATGTTCGATTTGCGTGGATGTTAAAATAATTGTTTTGTCAGTTTGCATAATTTTGAATCTTAATTTTCTAAAAAATCATCCAAGTCTCGGCGATCCTTTTTTGTAGGACGACCCACACCTTTTTTTCGGTAATAAGACTTCGAATATTGAAGCATTTTATTGACTTCAAATGCTTCTTCAGGCGTATGGTCTTTACAATACAGCCCCACGAGTTTTGCACCTACGCGACTTTCGGGAATGTCTAAAACTTCGATTTGATAATTTATTTGATTCTTTCGAAGTTCAATTCTGTCACCGGGAAAGACTTCACGAGAAGGTTTCGCAGTCACACCGTTAATTTTGACAGCTCCTTTTTTGGCAGCTTCAGTAGCCATATTTCGTGTTTTATGATAACGAATGCACCATAAATACTTGTCAATTCTCATTTTTTTAAGATACTAAAAACAACGTTAATAGCTTGTACAAAAGTAACCTAAAATTGTATCTTGCAACCTTAAATTAAGATGATGATTAAAATAAATTATTCATACCTGGCGCTGCTGTTTGTTTTGGTTTCGATGGTTGGATGCAATAAAGATGACGATGCACCACCGGTGCCAAAGCCACGTGACCGTGGCCCCGAGGCCGTTAGAGCTCAAGAAGAAATCGAGGCTTTTCTAGAAACTCACTTTTATAATTATGATGAATTTTTATCGGATCCCGAAAATTTCTCTATTAAATTTGATACCATCGCAGGTGAAAACTCCGATAAAACGCCTTTAATTGATCAAGTTTCATACAAAGAAGTTCAGGATTTAATAGACCCTTCAGTAGTTTATAAATTGTATTTTTTAACAGTGCGAGAAGGAGCCGGACCCAAACCGCATTTCTCTGACAATACTATAAGCACCTATGAAGGACGTCGTTTGAATTTGGAGTTGTTTGACAACTCTGTTCAGCCTGTAAAATTTCACTTAGTGAGAGACAGTAACAATCAAGCAATTATTCGCGGACTCCAACAAGTTTTAATTGAATTTGGAACTGCAGGTGCCGTTCATGAAAATCCTGACGGAACGCTTTCTTTTGAAGATTACGGAATTGGGGTTGCATTCATTCCTTCGGGATTAGGCTATTACCAATCTCCTCCTATGGGTATCATCAAACCATACGATCAATTGATTTTTAGCTTCGAACTTTTTGATTCGGAGATTACCGATCACGATGGCGACGGAATCCCTTCGTATATGGAAGACTTAAATGGAAATCAATATTTGGGTGACGACGATACGGACGGTGATGGAATCCCGAATTATTTAGACGATGACGATGACGGCGACGGACGATTAACGCGGGATGAAATAATTATTCACGAAGATGGCACTCTTGAATTCCCCGATAAAAATCAAAATGGAATTCCCGATTATCTCGATCCTGAGATATAATACAAAAAAAAGCTGTCCCACAATGAGACAGCTTTTTTTGTTGATATACTTTAATCTTATTTTTTTCGGGCAATGACTTTATGAACTGCATTTTCTATGGCACTTTCATTAAGTCCATATTTCTCCATCAATTCATCGGGAGTGCCGGATTCTCCAAAAGTATCATTGGTTGCAACAAATTCTTGTGGAACAGGGTAGTGAGTTGTCAGTAATCGTGCTACACTTTCTCCCAAGCCACCAAGATAATTGTGTTCTTCGGCAGTAACCACACATTTTGTTTTCTTCACACTGTCTAAAATAGCGGTATTATCTAACGGTTTTATTGTATGTATGTTTATCACTTCTGCAGAAATTCCCGCATTGTGCAAGTTTTCTGCTGCTTGTAAAGCTTTCCAAACCAGGTGACCGGTAGCAATAATGGTAACATCGGTTCCTTCTTGCAAATGAACTGCTTTGCCAATTTGAAAAACTTGGTCTTCGGGAGTAAAGTTTGGAACTTTAGGACGACCGAATCTCAGATACACCGGTCCTTCATAATCGGCGATTGCTATGGTAGCTGCTTTGGTTTGGTTATAATCACAAGGGTTGATGACGGTCATCCCGGGAAGCATTTTCATCAGGCCGATATCTTCAAGTATTTGATGCGTTGCACCATCTTCCCCAAGCGTCAGCCCGGCGTGAGATGCGCAAATTTTCACGTTTTTCCCGCTGTAAGCTATACTTTGACGAATTTGGTCGTATACGCGCCCCGTGGAAAAATTAGCAAAAGTTCCCGTAAAAGGAATTTTTCCGCCAATTGTTAGACCGGCAGCCATTCCCATCATATTTGCTTCGGCGATTCCCACTTGGAAGAATCGATCAGGATGATTTTTTTTGAAGTCATCCATTTTTAAAGAACCCGTTAAATCAGCACAAAGCGCCACTACATTTTCATTGGTTTTGCCCAATTCCGTTAATCCGTCTCCAAAACCCGAGCGGGTGTCTTTTTGTCCGGAATCAATATATTTTTTCATTTGATGTTTTTCAAGTTTAATTTTAATAATCTCCTAAAGTTATGGGATTTTGCAATAAAGCCTTTTCCAATTGCTGGTCGTTTGGAGCTTTTCCGTGCCATTCGTGAGTATGCATCATAAAATCGACACCGTTCCCCATAACTGTGTGAAGCAGCACACAAACCGGTTTTCCTTTTTTGGCTCTTGAACCTGCTTCTTTCATCCCGGAAATAACTTCTTTCAAATTATTCCCTTCTTTGATTTCCATCACGTCCCAACCAAAGGCTTTAAATTTCTCATCCAAATTTCCCAAGGGGAGTACAGTATCCGTAGCGCCGTCTATTTGTTGTCCGTTTAAGTCCACGGTAACAATGAGATTGTCTACTGCATTCCCTGCGGCGTACATAATCGCTTCCCAATTTTGTCCTTCTTGTAATTCGCCGTCTCCGCAGAGTGCATAAACTAAATGTTCATCCTGATTGAGTTTTTTTGATAATGCAGCTCCGATGGCAACTGAAATTCCTTGCCCCAATGATCCCGATGCAACACGAATACCGGGCAATCCTTCGTGAGTCGTTGGATGTCCTTGTAAACGAGAATTTATTTTCCTGAAGGTTGCAAGCTCCGAAACCGGAAAATAACCGGCACGCGCAAGTACACTGTAAAAAACCGGTGAAATATGTCCGTTGGAAAGAAAAAATAAATCTTCTCCAATTCCGTCCATCGTGAATTCGGCATTGCGTTTCATAATTTCATTATACATTGCAACAAAAAATTCCGCGCATCCTAAAGAACCGCCCGGATGTCCCGAGTTTACTTGGTGCACTTGTCTTAAAATGTCGCGCCTCACTTGTATAACTAAGTCTTCAAGGGCTTCGTAATTTGCCATAATAATAAGATAGATTTGATGTTTGCAAAAGTACGTTTTTATAATTCAAAGCAAAAAGGATGAAATAAGGAAATCCAAACATGTAAATATTTTAAGAACATAACAAGAATACAAAATTATCAATCGCATAAATTGTGAATTCAAAACACAGAGAAATCCTATCTTTGCCCTCTTATTGATAAGATTGAATGAAATTTGTATTAGCGAAGACAGATATAGAAACCAAAGCACGTGCAGGGACTATCACCACCGATCACGGAAAAATTGAAACTCCAATTTTTATGCCGGTGGGTACTGTGGGAACGGTCAAAGGGGTTCATCAACGCGAATTGCGCGAAGATATTAATCCCGATATTATTTTAGGAAATACGTATCATCTTTATTTACGTCCTCATACAGAAATTCTCGAAAAAGCCGGTGGATTGCATAAGTTTATGAATTGGAATCGGAATATTTTAACGGACAGTGGCGGATTTCAAGTATATTCACTTTCGGCAAACAGGAAAATAAAAGAAGAAGGTGTAAAATTTAAAAGTCACATTGACGGGAGTTATCATTTTTTTTCTCCGGAAAAAGTGATGGAAATTCAAAGAGTAATCGGTGCGGATATTATCATGGCTTTTGATGAATGCACCCCTTATCCTTGTGATTATAATTACGCAAAAAAATCAATGCAGATGACCCATCGTTGGTTGGATCGATGCATTGCGCATTTGGAAAAAACTCCATTGAAGTATGAACACAATCAAGTACTGTTTCCGATTGTTCAAGGAAGTACCTTTCCCGAATTAAGAAAACAATCTGCGGAATACATCGCTTCAGTTGATGCACCCGGAAATGCCATCGGCGGGCTTTCGGTTGGCGAACCGGCAGAAGTGATGTATGAAATGACCGAAATTGTTACAGCTGTACTTCCGCAAGATAAACCGCGTTATTTGATGGGCGTGGGTACACCGGTGAATATTTTGGAGAATATCGCATTGGGAATCGATATGTTTGACTGTGTGATGCCGACTCGAAACGGTCGTAACGGGATGCTTTTTACGGCAGAAGGAATTATCAACATCAAAAATAAAAAATGGGAAGATGATTTTAGTCCGATTGATGCGATGGGGATTACGTGGGTTGACACAGAATACAGCAAAGCATATTTAAGACATTTATTTTCAGTAAATGAAATGTTAGGCAGACAAATTGCTACCATTCACAATCTTGGTTTTTATCTTTGGTTGGTCAGAGAAGCCAGAAAACAAATTCTTTCCGGTAATTTTGGTTCATGGAAAAAAGAAATGATTAATAAATTAGATCGAAGGTTATAACATGCTTACCATTCTGGATCGTTACATATTGGGTAAATATCTCGGCACTTTTTTATTGCTGCTTTTACTTTTTGTCCCTATCGGTATAACGGTTCATCTTGCAGAAAAAATTGATAAAATCCTTGAAAATGACGTTCCTTTTTGGGAAGTGATGAAATATTTGTACGATTTTACAATTTATTTCGCCAACCTTCTATTTCCATTATTTTTATTTCTGTCTGTCATTTGGTTCACTTCAAAAATGGCAAACAATACGGAAATCATTGCTTTCCTCAGCAGCGGCGTATCCTATTACCGTTTTTTACGACCTTATATTATAGGAGCTACAATCGTCTGTATTGCCGCCCTTATATTCAGTATGTTTTTGGCGCCCAATGCCAGCCAAGGATTTAATGAATTTTCATATACGTATTTGAAAAAAGGAAGGCAGGATCGAAATCAAAACGATGTATTTACACAAGTCAATGAAAACGATTTTTTGTATGTGAATTATTTTAATGCTGCCGAAAAAATAGGAAGTAATTTTACTTTAGAACATTTTGACGGGAACGAATTAAAGTATAAAATTTCTGCTTCTCAAATAAAATTTAATGAAGCGGACAGTACGTATACGTTGTTTAGATACGAAAAAAGAACAGTAGGAGAAACTCATGATATCATTGAAAGGAAATCCCGGTTTGATACGATTCTCCCTTTTGCGATAGACGAGTTGTCACCGGTTAACTACATTGCAGAAACATTGAACTACAGAGAGCTGAATGAGTTTATTGCCAAAGAAAAAGCGCGCGGATCTTCACAAATAAACCGCTACGAGGTGGTGCGCTACAAACGTTGGAGTCTTCCGGTTTCGGCATATATTTTAACCATTATTGCCGTGGCAGTGTCTTCTGTAAAACGAAGAGGAGGAATGGGAGTAAATCTTGCAATCGGAATAAGTATCGGGATGGTTTTTATATTTTTTGATAAAGTTTTCGGTACTATGGCAGAACAAACTTCGTTTTCGCCGTTTATCGCTACGTGGTTTCCAAACATTGTTTTTGGAATTTTGGCCATTTTCTTGTTGCGGAATGCCAAGCGATAGTTTTCCGAAGGTTATGAATGAAAATCTTCCTACACGTTTAATTTAACCATTGCCTTTGTTCCCCCTTTACTTTTTTTAATTATTTTGAAATTGCCGCCAATGGATTTTATACGTTGAGAAATGCTGTATAAACCTTGATTGCCGCAATTCTCGGCTTCAGTTGCATCATATCCGATTCCGTCATCGGTCACTTCGATGAGAATTTCATTTTGAAAATCGCTAAAAGCAATGTGAGCTTGGGTTGCCTGAGAATGTTTAATAATGTTATTGACCAATTCTTGAATCACGCGAAATAACATTAACTGAAGTTGTTTTGAATGTTTGTTGATATCGCTCTGCTTGTCGGATACGGTAATTTTGATAATCTCGGTGTCATTAATTTCTGACACAAATTGTTTTGTCGCTTCAATCAATCCTTCTTTTTCCAACACAGTGGGAAGTAAGTTGTGCGCAATATGGCGAATGTCCGCGTGTGTGCGTTTCAATATATTTTTTACTTTGTTAAGTTGTTCCAATTTTTTTCCTTCCTGAAGATGTGGAATGGATTACAAACTCATTTTAGCAGCACCAATCATCGCAGCAACTCCATCGTGCAATTCATGAGAAATGCGATTGCGTTCGCGTTCTTCTCCGAGAATAAATGAATTGAGAATGGCTTTTTCTTTCTCTTGTTGCAACTGATTGAGTTTTAATTGTTGTGTTTTTCTGTGATAAAATAAACTTCCTCCCAGGAGGACGATTAAAAAAGAACCTCCAAAAACTGCAAAAACTAAATTTGATTTCTGCTTTTCAATTTTCAATTCTTGTTCGGCAAGTTGCTTTTCTTTTATCTCGGTTTCGTATTTAATCTGCAATTCGTTAATCTCTCTTACGCTTTCCGCAGATGTTATCGCATCGGCTGAATTGATGTAATTCCGATAAAAATCAGAGGCTTCTTCTTTTCTTCCTAAATTGTAATAGATATTTCCTGCGGTAAGGGATGCTCTGCCCCACGTAATGCTGTCACTTGTATCGGATGCAAACTTTATGGCTTTTTCTGCATATTCTGCAGCATTTTCATACTCATCGAGTTGGTTTAAGGCTTCGGCGTAGCGATAATAAGCTAAAGATTGATGTGTTTTGTCTTTTAATTCATCCGCATATTTTATTGAGTTCGCTGCATATTCCAATGATTTCTTCAAATCTTTTTCAAGAAAGGATAAAGTTAAGTAAGATTGTGTTTTGGCAACCAAATCTTGAGATTCTTCGGCTAATTTCAATGCTTTTTCCGACCAATAATACCCTTGAGTTCTGTTTTTTTTGTGATAATAACAAAGTCCCAAATTACTGGCTACTGTAGCGATATAACGTGTTTCATTATTTTCTTCCAATAAATTATAGGACTTGAGAAGATATTCTAATTGTTTCTCATTGTTATTGGTCTCTCCAAGGATGGTGGCAATGTTGGAATACAGATAACCTAATTTGAGTTTGTCATCATTGTTTTCCAGGATGGCGGCTATTTTTAAAAAATAATTCAGGGAAGTTTCTAAATTACCTTTTCGATAATATGCAGAACCCAAAAGGTTGTAGGTTGTTACATCGGTTCGTTGGTTTTCTTCCGGATGAAGATGCTCCAAAGCTTTTAAAGCATAAACAATGGTAGCGTCGGTTTCATTGCGGCTAAAAAGATAGAATGCTTTTTTAAAATATAAATAATCTAAAAAAGGAACATTTTCTCTTATTCCTTTTTCGATGATGCGGTCGGCTAGCTCCGGACAATCTTCCTCTTTGGAATGAATACATTCATTCAGCTGATCTATCAAACTTTTAAATTCAGGGCCGACATTTACATTTTCATCTCGGTTTTGGGAAACTGTTTTTACGATAGCCAAAAGCAGAAAAAGTAAAAAAAACTTAGATTTCATAGTTGTTAATCCTCTTAAATGTCTGCCAAACCTAATAAAATAGCTTTTTTAACCATTCCGGCAATATTCTTTACTTCTAGTTTTTGCATAATATTTCCCCTGTGAGTTTCAATGGTTTTTTCGGACAAATGCAGTTTGTTCGCAATTTCTTTCGTGGTCTTTTCCTGAACAATCAGTTGTAACACCTCTTTTTCTCTGTCTGTTAATTCAACTCTGTTTTTTGAAATAGTTGTCTCAAAAACGAGTTGTTGTGTTTTAGGACTGAAATATTTTTGGTCATTCATCACGGCTTTTAATGCTTTCTCGATGTCTTCACGTCCGTCAATTTTCAACAAATATCCGTCAAAACCTGCATGAATAGACGATTGTATTGTCGAAGAATCTGCATGACTGGTCAAAGCAATAATTTTCATCTCCGGATTTAACAGCTTAATTTTTCCGATTACTTCTCTTCCGTCAACATTCCCAAAGTAGATGTCCAGTAACAACTCGTCAAAAGTCTCTTCGTTCAATACTTCTTTTAAAGCTGCATAGTTTAGAACACTCCGAGTCTTTTCGACAAAATCAAACGTAGATAATAAGACTTCTAAACCTTCTAACACCAAAAAATGGTCGTCTGCAAGCAAAATTCTCATCATTGCAATCTTTAAAATACACAAAATTAAAATTAATGGTTTTGTGAGAATAAAGAAGCGTTATTTGAGACATTAAGAATTGCCGTAAAATATTATCTCATTAATACATAAATAATCAGTGTTTTTTTAAAAATTCAAGTGATTTAGTAGCTAAAGTTTTAAATAGCCAAGGAGCTTAAGGTGCTGCAATTGTCACAACGCCTGAAAATTGATAAGCTTCTCCGGTAATTGTATTTGAAATGGCTCCTTCAAGCTCTAATGTAAATGTGGCAACTTCCAGTTCATCTTCGTAATAATCGATTATGAATTTTTGATAATTGGAAAAGGTAGCAGTAAAGTTATTTGTGATATACCCGTAATTTTCATCAAGTTCGTAAATTACAAAAACCGAAGTTTCTCCATCGATAATAGGATTGTTGTTTTCGTCTAAATTTACGCCGAGTCCAATTTCAAGATTATTCGCCTGATCTATCAATACCATAGTCAATCTGTCGCCATTGGTTTCGGGATTGTATTCTATAAATGTATAGGAGTAATAAAAGTTTGTTAAGTATTTAGAAACAGAACCTTTCAATTCTTTGCCGTTATCAAAATATATCTCATAGGTATGCGCATCTCCCGATGGGTGGTGAGTATTTGAGGAATCTTCACCGCCGTTGTCGTCATTGCTGCAAGCAAACACAATGAAGGTGAGCATCAGCCCGAATGAATAAAATAGTGTGTTTTTAAGAGTTTTCATGAATGTAAAATTTTAAATAAACGGTGAACACTGATAAAATGTCCACCGTTTGAGGGTTAATAATTGTTATAAAAATTAAGTTTGGTTAGTTAGCTGATTTTCTTTTATAAATTAAACTTAACGCCTCCGCTTGCAACCAATTGACTCCCGTCAATGAATACATATTTTAATTCTGCAAACGGAATGATATTGTCACTGATTTTAAAGTTGATTCCCCCTCCGAGGTTGAGCCCGACGCGTCCATCAGAATGGGAGAAATTACCCATCCTAGGATCGTCGTAAGATACTTTCACACTGCTGTAATTCAATCCTCCCAGGGCATACGCGCTTAAATTATCCTGATTGACAAAGTAATAATGGGCATTCCCGTTGATTTCGAACCAGTTAATTTTTCCACCGAACTCTTCCTTTGGAAAATAATATATAAACGAGGGGGAAATCGTAAAGTTTTCCAAGATCGGAAATTCTGCATTTGCACCGATTCCGATGTTTTCAATTTCGGTTCCATAAGCAAGGAAAGCGCCAATACGCGTGTCTTCTTGTGCATTGGCGCTAAATCCAAAATGTAGAACAATAATGAAGGTGGTTAAGATAATTCTTTTCATTTTTTGAAATTTAAATTAAAAATTAGTTAGTTATAAAATAGGTAAAAATTATTTTTCAAATATTTTCTTCTCGACAGACTTTTAGGGGATTCATCTGTGAGAATGCTACGGGACAAAGTAAATGAGATTTCGAATGGTATAATTCGGTGAAATCACTGAAAATGCTATTCAGGGGAAACCCTGAGCTATATTATTATGGTAGTGAACAATATTTTTTGATGAAGGCTGAACAATTGCAGGCGGAAAAAATATTTTAATCCTATTGAAATTTGGTCGTAGTGTTGATAGGCAAATTTTTGTATTTTGCTTGTCTTTTTAACTCACCATGAAAAACGACAAACTTCTTAACTATCTCCATCTTCACTTTATCGTTTTTATTTGGGGATTTACCGCAGTATTGGGCGCATTAATCAGTTTGGATGCGGTTCCTTTAGTGTGGTATCGGATGGGGTTGGCAGTGATTATGGTGTTTGTTTACTTGTTAATCCGAAAAGAAAAATTGAAACTCCCATGGAAAACTGTTTTAAAATTTGCCGGAGGAGGGATTATCATTGCAGCACATTGGCTTACTTTTTTTATGGCCATCAAGGTTTCAAACGTTTCCATTACGTTGGCAGTACTTTCGACAGGTGCTTTTTTTGCGTCTATTTTAGAACCCATATTCTACAAACGCAAAATAATTTATTATGAAGTGTTGTTCGGTCTTTGTGTGATGATCGGGTTGTATGTTATTTTTGAGGTGGACACTTCGTATGCTTTAGGAATAGCATTGGCATTGACTTCTGCTTTTTTGAGTGCCCTGTTTTCAGTAATTAACGGAAAATTCATTCTCCATCACAAAGCGACCGTAATTTCGTTTTACGAATTACTCACCGGAGTGTTGGCAATATCTGTGTACTTATTTTTTACGGACGCCATAAATGCCGATTTTTTTAAATTATCGATGAGTGATTGGCTGTACTTGTTCATTTTAGCTTCCATTTGTACCGCATATGCTTTTATCGCTTCTATTTATGTAATGCGGTGGATCAGCCCTTATACGGTGATGCTCACTATAAACCTGGAACCTGTTTACGGAATTTTGCTGGCTTTGTTAATTTTGGGAGATAGCGAAGTCATGGACATTGAATTCTATTATGGCGCATTGATAATCCTTGCCACTGTTATCGGAAACGGAATTATTAAGATGCGACTGAAAAGAAAACGAACATGAATACCCATTGAGATAAGAACAATAATTATCTTTGTGCGTTCAAGAAAACTATAAAAGTAGAGTATTATGGAATACTTGGATTTTGAATTGCCGATTAAAGAATTGCAAGAGCAGTATGAGAAAGCGTGTCTCATCGGTGAAGAAAGCGATGTAGATGTAAGCAATACGTGCAAGCAAATAGAAAAGAAATTAGAAGAGACCAAGAAGGAAATATATAAAAACCTAACGCCTTGGCAACGCGTTCAGTTATCTCGTCATCCCAACCGACCTTACACAATGGATTATATCAAAGCCATTTGTGGAGATACTTTTTTGGAATTACACGGAGATCGTAATTTTAAAGATGACAAAGCAATGGTGGGAGGACTTGGAAAAATCGGAGATCAGTCCTACATGTTTATAGGGCAACAAAAAGGATACAACACCAAAACACGTCAGTACAGAAACTTTGGAATGGCAAATCCGGAAGGCTACAGAAAAGCACTGCGTTTGATGAAGTCTGCAGAAAAGTTTGGTCTTCCGGTGGTAACTTTAATTGATACTCCGGGTGCATTTCCGGGTTTGGAAGCCGAAGAACGCGGACAGGGAGAAGCCATAGCCAGAAACATTTTAGAAATGACGCGGTTGAAAGTTCCCATTATTTGTGTTATAATAGGAGAAGGCGCCAGTGGCGGAGCCTTGGGAATCGGCGTGGGAGACAGGGTTTTAATGCTTGAAAACACGTGGTACTCAGTAATCTCTCCGGAAAGTTGCTCTTCAATATTGTGGAGAAGTTGGGAATATAAAGAACAAGCCGCCGAAGCTTTAAAACTGACTGCTACAGATATGAAGAAATTAAATCTTATTGATGAAATTATAGAAGAACCTCTCGGGGGTGCTCATAGTGACAGAGAAACAACCTTTAAAACCGTCGCTAAAGCCATCGTATCACATTATAAAAAATTAAAATCTTTAAAGTCTGATGATTTAATTCGGCAACGGATGGAAAAATATCTGGCCATGGGCGATTATCGCGGATAGAATTTTTAATTTCATATTATAATTTAATCCGAAGATTTTTCTTCGGATTTTTTTGTGAGTTATCAACAGATTAAGTAAGTTATTAACCAAGAAAATGTTCATGAATGGTGGGCAGTCTGTTGCAAAAATAACCGATTAGTCTTAACAAAATATTTACATTCGCTTTATGGAAAAAATTAAACCTAACATAGAATATAAACCCAAAAAATCTACCGTCATTTCCTTAGAAAAAGGTAAGCTTCCGCCGCAAGCTGTTGATTTAGAAGAGGCTGTGCTTGGAGCGTTGATGATTCATCAAAAAAGCATTGATGAAATCATCGATTTGCTGACTGCAGAAGTGTTTTATAAAATACAGCATCAATACATCTATGAAGCTATTCATATTTTGTTTAAGGATGCGCAACCCATTGACTTATTAACAGTTGCAAGCCAGCTGAAGAAGAATGGAAAATTAGAAGCTGCCGGAGGTGAATTTTATCTGATTCAATTGACACAAAAAGTGTCTTCATCCGCACATATTGAGTTTCATGCACGGATCATTTTACAAAAATACATTCAGCGTCAGTTGATTGTAATCTCCACGGAAATTATTGAAAAATCCTATGATGAAACTACTGATGTTTTCGATTTGCTTGATGAAGCGGAATCCAAACTATATGAAGTGGCTCAAGGCATCCTCAAGCGTTCTTCGAAGACTTCTCAAAGTTTGGTGATACAAGCGAAAAAGCGCATTGAAGAAATTGCAAATAAAGAAGGGTTGTCCGGAATTCCTTCAGGTTTCCAGCAGTTAGACAAACTCACTTCAGGATGGCAGCCCAGTGATTTAATTATTATCGCGGCGCGCCCCGGAATGGGAAAAACGGCATTGACACTTTCTATGGCTAGAAATATTGCAGTAGATCACAAGATTCCGGTGGCCATATTTTCTCTGGAAATGTCAGCCATACAGCTTATTACACGTCTAATTTCTTCCGAAACTGAATTGGATTCCGAAAAACTGCGAACAGGAAATTTGCAGAAATACGAATGGGAACAATTAAACGTAAAAGTCAAAAATTTAGAGGATGCACCTCTGTATATCGACGATACGCCATCATTATCCATTTTTGATTTACGTGCCAAAGCTCGTAGGCTTTCTTCACAATTTGGTATTAAAATTCTCATTGTCGATTACCTTCAATTGATGACAGACGGAGCAAGAAATAAATCCGGCAACAGAGAGCAGGAAATTTCAACCATTTCAAGAAACTTGAAAGCATTGGCTAAGGAGCTGGACATTCCGGTGATTGCACTTTCACAGCTTTCCCGAGCGGTAGAAACCCGTGGAGGATCAAAACGGCCGTTGCTTTCCGACCTTCGTGAATCCGGTGCCATTGAACAGGATGCGGATATCGTTTCATTTATCTATCGTCCGGAATATTACAAAATTGAACAATGGGATGACCAAGAAGCAGGCCCCACAGAAGGACAGGCAGAATTGATTATTGCAAAACACAGAAACGGGAGTTTAAAAGACATTCGACTGAAGTTTATCGGTAAATTCGGCAAGTTCGAAAGTTTGGATACGGCGGAAATGCCTATGGAAATTGTTTCTAAAATGAATTACGGAGTGGATGACAATTACAATTCAGGGTTTATATCACCCAATGATGCTTTTGGTAGTTCCATGAATGATGACCATCTCGACAACGATTCTTCAGTTCCTTTTTAATAAAGAATAATTCCGGTTTTTCTGCGTTCTTATTATTAACTTTGGAAAATTCAGATGCAAAAAATGAAGAAGATTCTAACCTTAATGTTTGTTTTGCTGTTTTCGAATGCTTCTTTTGCTTCGTATATCCTAATTCCAATGGATCATGAAAGTCAAAAAGAACATCTGAAAGCTTATGGAATTACGTACTGGGTTTTGGAAAAAGGTCAAAAAGCAAAATGGCTTTTAAATTATCGTGGCGGATCTTTCTTATTGCCTGATACACCTGAAATACAAAAAGAATGTCAGATTAGAAATGTGTCTTTTGAAGTGCTTTCGGATTCCAGAACGGAGCAAATTCTTGAAGAAATTGCCAGTCCGTCCCGAAATATGGATGCCGTGGTTTTAGAAAAAGCACCAAAGATTGCAGTTTATTCACCCAAAGACAATCTGCCCTGGGATGATGCCGTAACCTTGGTTTTGACTTATGCCGAAATTCCTTATACGGTAATTTATGACGAAGAAGTACTGACCGATCAACTCTTGCTTTACGATTGGTTGCATCTTCATCATGAAGATTTTACCGGACAATATGGAAAATTTTACCGTGCTTATCGAAATGCACCTTGGTATATTGAAGACAAAAAACGCGCAGAAGAACGTGCGGCGAAGTTGGGATTTTCTAAAGTTTCCGATTCCAAATTGGCCGTAGCCCTTAAAATTCGTGATTATGTTGTGGGCGGCGGTTTTATGTTTGCTATGTGCAGTGCAACAGACACCTTTGACATAGCACTTTCTGCCGAAGGTGTAGATATTTGCGAGCCGATGTTTGACGGAGATCCGAGCGATCCGAATTATCAAAGTAAGATAGATTATTCCAAAACATTTGCCTTTACCAATTTTATTCTGGAACGCAATCCGATGGTTTATGAATATTCCAGTATCGATACTACAGATAAAAGAAGAGTACCCAAAGAATCTGATTATTTTACCTTAATGGATTACTCTGCAAAATGGGATCCCATTCCGACAATGTTGTGTCAAAATCACACCTCAGTGGTTAAAGGATTTATGGGACAAACTACTGCTTTTGCAGCCGATCAGATTAAATCAAATGTCTTGATAATGGGAGAAAACAAAAGAAATGGCGAAGCGCGATACATTCACGGGATTAAAGGAAAAGGGTTTTTCACTTTTTATGGCGGACACGATCCCGAGGATTATCAACATCGCGTGGGAGATCCGCCTACCGAATTGGCACTTCATCCAAATTCGCCCGGATATCGTTTGATTTTAAATAACGTACTTTTCCCTGCGGCTAAAAAACAAAAACAAAAAACCTAATCTTTATCTAAAGTATTGTTATTGTTATACGTGTCAGGCGGTAAGATGATAATTTCTACGCGTCTGTTTTGTTGTTTGTTTTCGGGACTTGTATTGGGAACTTTAGGTTTTAATTTTCCAAAACCTGCAACCTTATATTGATAGTCTTCCGGACGTTTTAACTTGCTTTTTAGATAGTTTTTGACAGACAAACTTCGGTTTTCAGACAACACCTGATTCATTTCTTCACCTCCGTCCGAATCCGTATGTCCTTCAATTACTAAATCTACCTTGCTGAATTGATTGATGTTTAGAATTAAAGAATCCAATATTTTCTCCGCCTCCGGTTTGATTGCATATTTTCCGACGTCAAATAGTACATCTGCATAAATAGCTATTTTTACCACGCTGTTTATTGCACCAATAGCATCAATGTCAGCACCTGCACTTGGACCGCGGCATAAATCTTTTAAATCGGTTACACGTACATAATAAAAAACAGTTTCGTTGTCGATTCCCCGATCCGATAAATCCAAAGCAGCTTTACCGCCGTCAATAACGCCGGCTTCTATCCAGTTTTCACCATCGACCGAAATTTCTACCAAAGCCGATTCTCTGGAGGGTCCAACTTCATAGATGTATAAATCATCTCCCTTTAAATTCATAAACCCATTGCCGTTGAATTTTACTACCAAACTGCCACCACAACCCAACGATACGAAGGTTTGACTGTTGTATCCGGTGTAATCCGGAGGACCTAATGCTTTTAAAGGATCTTGATATCTAACTAAGGGACGCGGAATACCTTTATCAAAAGACACGATTGAATCGGCAAACGAAATTTCTCCCAATGGAAAGTAAACATTTTCATGACCTTTTGCTTCATAAGTCGTTCCAACATAAATCTGAGGATATAAAGAAACATGCGTCAGAATAAATACTAACAAACAAACATAGATTCTCATCACATATAAAATTCTCTATAAAATTAACCAAAAAATAAAAGACCGCCTTTGAGAGCGGTCTTTATAAAAGTGAAATAGGAATGAATCGTTATTTAATTTTATTTACAATAGCTGCAAATGCTTCCGGATGGTTCATTGCTAAATCGGCAAGAACTTTTCGGTTAAGTTCAATACCGCTCTTTTTTAGACTTCCCATAAATTGGGAATAAGACATTCCGTGTGCTCTTGCACCCGCATTAATACGAGTAATCCATAAGGATCTGAAATTTCTCTTCTTTGTTCTTCTGTCGCGATAGCTGTAAAGCATCGCTTTGTCTACTGCATTTTTTGCAACAGTCCATACATTTTTTCTTCTTCCAAAGTATCCTTTGGCTTGTTTAAGAACCTTTTTTCTTCGGGCTCTTTTTGCAACTGAATTTACTGATCTTGGCATATTCTTGTTTTTTTTGTAGCAGGCGGTTTATTGATTTAAAACACTTTTTGGCACTGCTCCATGGTTAATGATTAAATTACCTGTTAAGTTTTACTTCAAGCGAAGCATGTGCTTAACGTTGTTTTCGTCCGCGGGACTCACCAAGGTAAACTTGGTCAAAGCACGTTTACGTTTTTTGCTCTTCTTGGTCAAAATGTGACTTTTAAAGGCGTGCTTTCTTTTGATTTTTCCTGAAGCTGTAAGCTTAAAACGCTTTTTAGCACTGGAATTTGTCTTTTGTTTTGGGATCTAATTTTAAATTATAGAATTATTTCACTTTTATGCTGTAGGCTAATAAATCGAGATGATTTTTTAGTTCTTTTTCTTTGGGGAAATGAACATGGTCATTCTTTTTCCTTCTAACTTCGGCATTTGTTCAACTTTTCCGTATTCTTCTAAATCTTGTGCAAGTCGAAGCAAAAGGATTTCTCCCTGATCCTTATATATTATAGAGCGACCTTTAAAGAAAACATACGCTTTTAGTTTAGCTCCTTCTTGAAGGAACTTCTCTGCGTGTTTCTTTTTAAATTCGTAATCGTGATCGTCAGTCTGTGGACCAAAACGTATTTCTTTTACGGTTACTTTAGTCGATTTCGCTTTGAGTGCTTTATCACGTTTCTTTTGTTCGTAAACAAACTTTTTGTAATCCATGACTTTACAAACAGGCGGATTTGCATTGGGTGATATTTCAACCAAATCCAATCCTTGCTCTTCCGCGATTTCAAGTGCACGTTCGATAGGATAAACACCCATTTCGACGTTGTCTCCAACTAGACGCACTTCTTTTTCTCGAATATTTTCGTTTATTCGATGCTGATCTTCTTTTTTAACGCGACCAAAATCTCTTGTTCTTCTTCTTCTTAATGCTATGGCTTATGTATTTTAATTAAACTTTAGAATTCTTTCAATTCCTTTTTTATTTCGTTTTGTATTAAAGCAGCGAATTCTGAGATGCTCATGCTTCCCAAGTTTTCACCGCCCCGCTTACGCACCGAAACTGTATTGCTTTTTTCTTCTTGTTCTCCGACAATTAGCGTATATGGAATTTTATTCAATTCGGCATCCCGAATCTTTTTTCCCACAGTTTCATTACGATTATCAACGAGGGCGCGAATTTCGTCATTTTCAAGCAAATTTAAAACATTTTTGGCATATTTTTCATATTTTTCGCTAAGAGATAGAATGCTTACTTGATTTGGCGCAAGCCATAAAGGGAAATCTCCTCCCGTATGTTCCAATAAAATAGCGACAAATCGTTCCATGCTTCCAAAAGGTGCACGATGAATCATAATAGGTCGGTGTGTGCTATTATCGGCGCCTATATATTCTAACTCAAACCGTTCGGGAAGGTTGTAGTCCACTTGAATGGTTCCCAGTTGCCAACTTCTGCCCAATGCGTCTTTTACCATGAAATCCAATTTCGGACCGTAAAATGCAGCTTCTCCATATTCTATTTTATAATCCAAACCTTTGGATTTTGCAGCATTCACGATGGCTTGCTCTGCTTTCTCCCAATTTTCCATACTTCCAATATATTTGTCAGGATTCTCGGGATCACGAAGGGAAACCTGCGTGGAAAAGTTCTCAAATCCTAATGATCCAAATACATAAAGAACTAAGTCGATTACTTTTTTGAATTCTTCATCTAATTGGTCAGCTGTACAGAAAATGTGTGCATCGTCTTGTGTAAATCCTCGAACTCGGGTTAATCCGTGGAGTTCACCACTCTGTTCATAGCGATAAACTGTACCGAATTCTGCCAAACGCACCGGTAAGTCTTTATAGGACCACGGTTTGCTGCGATATATTTCACAGTGATGCGGACAATTCATTGGTTTCAGTAAAAATTCTTCTCCTTCGTGGGGAGTTCTTATAGGTTGAAAGCTATCCGAACCGTATTTTTCGTAATGTCCCGAGGTTTCAAAAAGCTCTTTATGGCCGATATGGGGAGTAATAACCATTTCGTAACCTGCTTTGTTTTGTGCTTTTCTCAGAAAGTTTTCCAAACGAGCTCTCAGAGCTGCACCTTTTGGCATCCATAGCGGAAGCCCTTGACCCACGCGTTGCGAAAACGTAAAAAGCTCCAATTCCTTTCCTAATTTTCGATGATCGCGTTTTTTTGCTTCTTCTACCAATTGCAAATAAGCAGTTAATTCCTTTTGTTTTGGAAAACTAATGCCGTAAATGCGCGTTAATTGCTTGTTGTTTTCATCTCCTCTCCAATATGCACCTGCAATTGAAGTAAGTTTGACAGCTTTTACAATGCCTGTATTGGGAATGTGTCCGCCGCGACATAAATCCGTAAACGTATCATGATCGCAAAATGTGATGGTTTTATCGTCTAAGTTTTCAATCAGTTCGATTTTATACTCGTTGCCTTCTTTCCTGTAAAAATCCAAAGCTTCTTCCTTGGTGGCTTCCCGCATTTTAAAATCATGTTTTCCGCGGGCTATTTCCAGCATTTTATCTTCAATAGCTTTTAGATCTTTTTCTGTAATGGAGTGCGCGCCTTGATCGATATCATAGTAAAAACCGTTCTCAATCGCCGGACCGATGGTTAGCTTGATGCCTGGATACAACTCTTGAAGCGCTTGTGCAAGTATATGAGCAGAAGAATGCCAAAAAGCTTGTTTTCCTTCATCTGACTCCCATGTATATAGTATCAGATTTCCATCATTGACAAGCGGTGTGCTGATTTCAATGGTTTGATTGTTGAATGATGCCGATATAACATTGCGTGCCAGCCCTTGACTAATGCTCTGTGCGATTTCGAAAGGGGTTGTTCCTGAAGGAACTCGTTTCACACTTCCATCCGGTAAAGTAATCGCTATCATAGAATTAAAAAATTAGGTTGCAAAGATAGTATTAGTTTAAACTGTATGCAATAATAGAGGGGTTCTCTTGTTGTTTATGAGTTGTACTGTCAAATGGTAGTTCTGTAGCTGCGATATAACATTATGAGTAGAATTTTTAATCGAAGCAAAAAGTATTTAATTCTAAATATTTGCAAGTCAGCGCCATGAAAGTAAATGGGTTTTATTTCAAATAATTCTTTCATTTTTCCTTGTTTATATGTAAATCTCGTTTAATTTTGCGCCCTCGTTTGGGAGTTGATGGTAGCGGATTTAAGTTCATTTACAGGTTGGGATTTCGGATTAAATTATTTTTAAAATAAAT
>JAAYLC010000030.1 GCA_012522045.1 Bacteroidota bacterium | reverse complement strand
GCGATCGGTCAAAAGTAGTTTCATTTACGGTCACTAAAAAAATCAAGGCTAAGTACGGATTTCAACCAGGGGAACCTTTTATGCCCTTTTTTCAAGCATATCTGCCGGACACTGCCATTGCCAGACGTAAATGGGTGATGGAGCCCATTGCTGAAAAAGACGATAAATTGCTTTTCCGAATTGGAAACAAAAGCTATAAATTTTCTGATTTTGCCAAGTTTTTGGAGGTGAAACAAAAAACCATGCGTCCGTTTCCAAGCAAAGAAGCAATTCTTTCAAATCTGTATGATGAGTTTGAAATTGAAACCGTCAAAGATTACTTTAAAGAAAAACTAGAAAAAGAAAATCCGGATTATGCTGCTATCTTAAATGAATACCGCGACGGATTGCTCATTTTTGATGTGATGGATAGAAATATTTGGACCAAAGCACAACAAGACACGCTGGGATTACAAGCGTATTTTGAAAAAATAAAGCACAATTATCGTTGGAATGAAAGGGTAGAAGGAACTATTTTCTCTGCTACTTCTCAAGAGCAAGCTCAGCGAGTAAAGAAAATGTTGGAAGAAGGAAAAACGCCCGAAGAAATTCGTAAAACGCTCAATGAAGGCGAAACCGTGAATGTGATTTTGAGCAACGGCGCTTTTGAAGCTACTCATCCGACACTTCCTGAGAATTTTGAATTCAAAAAAGGAATTTCAGATATTTATACTACTGATAACGGATCGTACACAGTCGTTTTGGTAAATGAAGTACTTCCGGAATCTCCAAAAACCTTGGATGATGTTCGCGGCATTGTAATCAGTCAATATCAACAGCAATTGGAAAAAGAATGGCTGGATTATTTGCACCAAAATTACGATGTGAAGGTTCGAAAAAGAATGTTGCGAAAGCTTAGAAGAGAATTGTAGTGATTGTCCGAACTATCTTTTTTTTGTTTTTATTTACGCTGGTTTCTTGTCAATATTTTGAAGAAGAACCTCAGAAGGATGTAGTGGCACGTGTAAATACAAACTACCTTACCAAAGCCGATATAGAAAACATCGTTCCGCAAGGCGCTTCGCCGGAAGACAGTACGTTTATAGTCCGGAATTTTATTGAACGATGGGCGCGGAGAATGATTCTCATTGACAGAGCACAAGTTAATTTGCCGGAGCAAGAATTGCAACGCTATGAAAATCTGGTCAGTCAGTACCGCTCTGATTTACTCACCGATGCTTATATCAATATGGTAGTAAGCAAACATTTGGACAGCGTGATTTCTGATGAGGAATACAAATCATATTATGAAGAAAACAAAGAAAATTTCCGATTAAATGATGTTCTTTTAAAGATGCGATACATCCATCTTTCGCCCGATTATGAAGGAGCAAACACCATTAAAAAACATTTTGTCGACTTTGAAGAAGCCGATAAATTACTGTTGATGAGTCAGAGCTATGGATTTAATTCTTCAAATCTGAATGATTCCGTATGGGTAAAACAGGATAATTTGTTTACATTGCTTCCGATTTTGAAAGAAAATGCATCGGCAATTAAAGAAGATACATTTACTGAATTAAAAGATTCGCTCGGGATTTATTTTGTAAAAGTAGAAGACGTTCGGAACATTCAAGATGTGGCACCGCTACAATTTATTAAACCAACGCTGAAACAAATTATTATCAACAAAAGAAAATTAGATTTGATTAATAAATTTGAAGTTGATCTTACGAGAGATGCAATAAAAAATAACGTATTTGAAATTTATGACTATGAATAAAATCATATGGTTTTTTCTGTTCACATGCACGTTCACACAGGCACAAATTGTTTTGGAACCTAATGAAGAAGGCGTTGTTGAAGAGAAAGAAGAACAAGAAGAAACAATAGTGCAAGACACTGTTCCGCAGAGTTTTAAGCGTTTTAAAGCTGAAGGAATAAGTGCCGTTGTGGGAGAATATGTAATCCTGGATACCGATATTGACAAAGGGTATTTTGAGATGCGTTCTCAAGGGATTAATACAGACGGAATCTCGCGCTGTCAATTACTGGGGAAGCTTATGGAGGACAAACTCTATGCACATCAGGCAAAACAAGACAGCATCATGGTTTCCGATGCTGAAATTAATGCTATGACCGATCAGCAGTTACAATATATGATAGGTGAATTGGGGAGTGAAGAAAGAGTAGTTTCTTTTTATCGCAAAGAAAGCATGACCGATTTGCGCAAAGAACTTTTTGAAGCAAACAAAATGAATCGGTTGTCCAGTTTGATGCAACAAAAAATAATCGATAAACTGGAGGTTACTCCTGAAGAAGTTCGCACTTTCTTTTACAGCATTCCTGAAGAAGAACGTCCGGTATTTCCCACCGAAGTTGAAATTGCTCAAATTGTAATCGAACCTGAAATTTCGGAAGAAGCCATTGCTGATGTGATTTCAAGATTACGAGTGATGCGTGCCGATGTCCTTGAAAACAATTCAAGTTTTTCAACCAAAGCCGTACTTTATTCCAAAGATCCCGGTTCGGCGAGAAGAGGCGGACTGTACGAAGGACTCAAAAGAGATTCGCCCATGGCAAAAGAGTTTAAAGACATGGCGTTTTCCTTGATGGAAGGCGAAGTAAGTGAACCTTTTGAAACCGATTTCGGTTGGCATATATTATATGTTGAACGCATTCGAGGACAAGAAGTGGATGTGCGTCATATTTTATTGTTTCCGGAAGTTTCGCAAGCAGCGATTGATGCGGCTCACGAAAAAATTACCAACATCCGCAAAGAAATTCAATCCGGAGAACTCACTTTTGCCGAAGCAGCGCGGAAATATTCAACCGATAAAGAAACACGGAACAATGGCGGTCAACTCATCAATCCGATGAGTTTTGATACCCGATTTGATTTAACAAAAATGGATCCGACTTTTAGTGCGTATGTTTACAACTTGAATGAAGGGGAAGTTTCCAATGTGATAACGGACCGAGATCGTACCGGAAAAGGACTGTTTAAACTGTATACGGTAACCAAAAAATATCCGGAGCATACAGCTGATTATGTAAAAGATTACGAAAGAATCAAGCAATTGGCACTGCGCGAAAAACAGATTAAAACCATTACAAAATGGCAGGACGATATTTTGGAATCAGTTTATGTTCACGTGAATGAAGATTATGAAGATTGTAATTTTGAAATTGATTGGTTAAAATAATATCATTAATATTTAATAAGAAATAAAAATGTCAGACGTTGCGGCAGTTTCAGAACTGGTATCTAAATACAACACATTAAGACAAGAAATTAGAAAAGTTATTGTCGGGCAAGACGAAGTTGTTGAGCAAGTATTACTCGCTATATTTTCCGGAGGTCATGCGCTTTTGATAGGGGTCCCGGGTCTTGCAAAAACCTTGTTGGTAAATACGGTTGCGCAAGCACTCGGATTGGATTTTAAACGTATTCAATTTACACCCGATTTGATGCCAAGCGATATTTTGGGCTCTGAAATCCTCGATACCAACAGAGAATTTAAATTTATAAAAGGACCTCTTTTTGCAAATATTATTCTTGCGGATGAGATTAACCGAACGCCTCCAAAAACACAAGCAGCGTTGCTGGAAGCAATGCAAGAACGTGCGGTAACGGTTGCCGGGAGACATTATAAAATGGAATTGCCTTATTTTGTGTTGGCTACCCAAAACCCAATCGAACAAGAAGGAACGTATCCGCTTCCGGAAGCGCAACTCGACCGTTTTATGTTTGCCATCAATTTGGAATATCCAAGTTTTGAAGAAGAAGTTGAAGTCGTTAAAATGACTACTGCCGGAAAAACAGCCACTGTTCAACCGCTTTTTACAAGTCAGGAAATAATCGATTTTCAACAGTTGATTCGTCGCATTCCCGTTGCTGACAACGTAGTGGAATACGCTGTGAGACTTGTCGGAAAAACACGACCCAATTCTCCCGAAGCTCCGGAATTAGTAAAGAATTACGTTGATTGGGGAGCCGGTCCGCGGGCTTCACAAAATTTAATTCTTGCGGCGAAAGCACATGCTGCACTGCAAGGAAAATTTTCACCGGATATTGAAAACGTTCAAAAAGTAGCCGTCGGCATCCTTCGTCATCGGATGATAAAAAACTACAAAGCAGAAGCCGAAGGTCTTTCCATTGATGAAATCATAAAAAGCTTGTTCTAAAATAAATAGGAAAGATTATTAAATTCTTATTTTTAAACGTTGAAAACATCATTTTCATAATTTTTTTATTGAAAATTCGCTATTTTGATGAAAATCATTTTGCGTAACACCTCTTTTGTTGATTATTTTTTAATTGACACGCTGTTTTGTATCTTTGCACTCGAAAAATCTCACATAATAATTTAAATAAAACAGACTATGGCATTCGATATCGACATGATTAAGAAAGTTTATGAACGAATTCCTGAGCGGGTTGACAAAGCTCGTGAACTGATAGGAAAACCGTTGACGCTTTCTGAAAAAATACTCTATTCTCATTTATGGGACGGAAATCCCACTAAAGTTCTTCAACGTGGAAAAGATTATGTTGATTTTGCTCCAGACAGAATTGCTTGTCAAGATGCAACTGCACAAATGGCTTTATTGCAGTTTATGCAAGCCGGAAAAAAGAAAGTTGCCGTGCCTACCACCGTGCATTGCGATCACCTCATTCAGGCAAAACAAGGTGCTGTACCCGATTTGATTCGTGCGAATGAATCCAGTAGCGAAGTATTTAATTTCTTAGAATCGGTTTCAAATAAATACGGCATCGGATTCTGGAAACCCGGCGCCGGAATTATTCACCAGGTAGTTCTTGAAAATTATGCATTTCCGGGAGGGATGATGATTGGAACAGACAGCCACACCGTAAATGCAGGCGGACTCGGAATGGTCGCTGTGGGAGTAGGAGGAGCAGATGCTGTTGACGTGATGGCTGGCATGCCTTGGGAATTGCGTTTTCCAAAACTTATTGGTGTGAAGCTGACTGGAAAACTAAACGGTTGGACGGCATCGAAAGATGTGATTTTAAAAGTGGCAGGGATTCTAACGGTAAAAGGCGGAACGGGAGCAATTCTCGAATATTTCGGACCCGGAGCCAAAAACTTGTCGTGCACGGGGAAAGGAACCATTTGTAATATGGGGGCAGAAATCGGTGCTACGACTTCTACTTTTGGTTATGACGAATCTATGGAGCGTTTCCTTAGAGCTACCGGACGTGATGAAATTGCAGATGAAGCCAATAAAATCAAAGAATATTTGACAGGTGATGCAGAAGTATATGAGAATCCGGAAGCTTATTTTGATCAAGTTATTGAAATCGATTTATCTACATTAAGACCTCATTTAAACGGTCCTTTTACTCCAGATCTTGCCACACCGGTAGGAGAATTGGGACAAAAAGCCAAAGAAAACGATTGGCCGATTAAAGTGGATTGGGGATTGATTGGTTCTTGTACAAACTCTTCTTACGAAGATTTAACACGAGCGGCATCCATCGCCAAGCAAGCCATTGAGAAAAAATTAGTTCCAAAAAGTGATTTGGGGATTAATCCGGGATCTGAACAAATTCGATATACAGCCGAACGTGACGGAATTTTGAAAATCTTTGAAGATTTAAAAACTACCATATTTACCAATGCTTGCGGTCCTTGTATCGGACAGTGGGACAGAAGCGACCGTAAAGGCGACGAAAAGAATACCATCGTACACTCGTTTAACAGAAACTTCTCCAAACGTGCAGACGGAAATCCTAACACCCACGCTTTTGTGGGCTCCCCGGAAATGGTGGCAGCGATTGCCATTTCGGGAAGATTGGATTTTGACCCGATGAACGATACACTCATTAATGAAGACGGCGAAGAAGTAAAACTTGACGAACCTCGCGGAATCGAATTGCCGCCTGAAGGTTTTGAAGTGGATGACAATGGCTATATTGCTCCTAAAAAAGACGGAAGTGACGTAGAAGTTATTGTAAATCCGGACAGTGATCGTTTGCAGCTATTAGAACCTTTTGAGCCTATTAAAGACAGCGAATTGCAAGGCGTGAAATTATTGATTAAAGCACACGGAAAATGTACTACCGACCACATTTCTATGGCAGGTCCGTGGTTGCGTTACCGAGGTCATTTGGACAATATCGCAAACAATACCCTAATCGGTGCTGTGAATGCTTTCAATCAGCAGACGAATTTTGTAAAAAATCAGCTTACCGGAAAATATGACGGCGTTCCAAATGTTCAAAGAGCCTATAAAGCGAATGGAATTAAAACAATTGTGGTTGGAGACCATAATTATGGAGAAGGATCTTCTCGTGAACATGCAGCAATGCAACCACGACATCTCGGCGTAGCTGTTGTTTTAGTAAAGTCATTTGCCAGAATTCACGAAACGAACTTGAAAAAACAAGGAATGCTCGGGATTACTTTTGCAAATGAAGCCGATTACGACTTGATTCAAGAAGACGATACGTTCAATTTTGTCGATATTGACCAATTTGCTGAAGGAAAACCTTTGACTATCGAAGTGATTCACAGCGATGGAAGCAAAGATACCATTATGGCAAATCATTCATACAACAGTGCCCAGATTGAATGGTATCGTGAAGGCTCTGCATTGAACTTAATAAAAAAACAAAGTGCATAAACCAAGCGCATTTTAATAGCTTTTAACCCTGCAAAACAGCCGTTTTGTAGGGTTTTTATTTTTGAAGTGAAATGAAAAAGTTTTTTGTAAAAAATTGGAGCAACATTTTGTTTGTGCTTTTTTTGGCATTGTTGATAATTCCGCAAACAAGGATGCCCATTATGGTCACAGTACAACGACTGATTTCATTTTCACCTTCGACAACTTCTGAAAATAAGCGAGAGATTCTCAACGATTATGATTGGATGTTAATGACCTTTGAAGAAACGCCTTATTCCTTTCAACTAGTCAAAGACAAGGTTGTTGTTTTAAATTTTTGGGCAACCTGGTGCCCACCGTGTGTAGCGGAAATACCGTCGTTTCAAAAACTTTATGATGGTTACGGAAGCAAAGTAGAATTTCTATTTGTTACCTCCGAAGAAAAAGAAAGAGTAGATACTTTTATGCAAAAACACGGATACGATTTGCTGATTTATTTTCAACGATACGCCGCACCGAAGCAACTGGAATCTCGAGCATTGCCAACCACGTTCGTAATTTCTAAAGAAGGAGCCATAGCCATCAAGGAAACAGGCGTAGCAGATTGGAACAGCAAAAAAGTGAGAAATTTATTGGACGACTTATTGGATGAATAAAAAAGAAGTTAGGATATAATTATTTGTAAATCTGTAATTTTACAAATTAAATATGCATTGTATATTTTCAACTTGAATAAATTTAAAAATAGAAGTTATGTTTTTTCAACATATTTATGACAAGACCTTATCACAAGGAAGTTATTTAATCGGTTGTCAGGCAACCGGAGAATCGATTGTAATTGATGCCAAACGAGACATTGATGACTATTTAAAAATAGCCAAAGAAAACAATTTAAAAATCACGCATATTGCGGAAACGCATATTCATGCGGATTTTCTTTCGGGTTCCAGAGAGTTGGCAGCGGTTACCGGAGCACAAATGTATTTGTCAGATGAAGGCGGACCGGATTGGCAGTATGAATTTCCGCACCAGGGTTTGAAGCATAAAGATGTCATTAAAGTAGGAAATCTCTCTTTAGAAGTTTTGCATACTCCCGGTCACACTCCCGAAAGCATTTCGTTTTTATTGACCGATCATCCTGCCACCGACGAACCAGTTATAATTTTTACGGGAGATTTTGTTTTTGTAGGAGATATCGGGCGTCCGGATTTGCTTGAAAAAGCAGCCGGAATTCAAGACACTAAGGAACTCGGCGCAAAACAAATGTATGAATCCATTCAGCGGTTTTCTGAATTAAAAGAATTTATTCAAGTATGGCCGGGTCACGGTGCAGGTTCTGCTTGCGGGAAAAGTCTTGGAGCGGTGCCGAGTTCGACAGTCGGATATGAAAAACATGCCAATTGGGCTTTCAGATTTGAAAATGACGAAGAAGGATTCGTCAACTACTTACTCGCCGATCAGCCGGAGCCTCCACGTTACTTTGCGATGATGAAAAAACTGAACAAGGTAAACCGACCGTTGTTAACTGAAGTTCCAAACCATCCGATACTTTCTTTTGAAACGGTACAACAAGCGCTTCAAAACGGAGTAAAACTTATCGATACGCGCAATAAAGATGCATTTACCAAAGGACATCTTCCGGGAGCAATCAACATTCCCGGAAATAAGTCATTCGCAACGTGGATGGGTTGGTTTTTAGATTATGATGAGCAGTTTATCCTCATGGCAGATTTAGACAGAAAAGAAGAATTAACACGTATGCTGATGCGCATCGGTTTAGATAACATTCAAGGGTTTATCGGAATTGATACCGTGCTTGAAAATGCCGAATCTTTAGCGTCTGTGACCAATATTGATGAAAGCACGGTAAAAGAGAAAATGGGTGCGGATAATGTGCAAATCGTCGATGTGAGAGGGACATCTGAATTTAAGTCCGGACATATCCAAGGAGCAAATCACGTTTTCTTGGGAACACTTTTAGAGAATACCGATAAAATTGCATCCGATAAAGAAGTGATTATTCACTGCCAAAGCGGAATGCGTTCCACGATTGCAAGTTCCTTGCTGAAAAGAGCCGGAATCCACAATATCCTCAATTACACCGGAGGAATGGCAGATTGGAAAGCCAAAGGAAATGGCGTTGTTACAGAATAAAACTCATTATAAAAAGTAATTAAATATATATTTTTTCAAACCAATTCTGCGAAATCGGAATTGGTTTGATTGTTTTTTTAAACCTTTAAATTTAGCGAAATTTTAATTTCAAAACTTTGAATTAGAATTGTTTATGTCCGAGTTATTTCATCATATCCATCCTTATTCGCCATTCATTCCGGAAACAGCAACCAAATTAATTGTCGGCACCTTGCCACCACCGCGTTTCACGACCGGCAACTTAAAAAAAGGGGATGTTGATTTTTGCTATGGAAGTCGGGACGGTCAGTTATGGCCTATTTTGGACAAATTGTTTGACTTAAATTTAAAATATGAAAACACGCCAGAGGCACGAAACCAACGGGAAGATTTTTTAGTTTCAAGAGGAATTGGAATTTGTGATATGGTCGCTTCGGCAAAACGCAAAAAAATTGACGCTTCAGATGTTGGAATTTTGGAAGTTGAACTTCGTGACTTAGTAAGTATTTTACAAAGACATTCCAAAATCGATACGTTGTTATTTACCGGCGGGAACAGTAAAAACGGACCGGAATATTTTTTTAGACAGCATCTGAGTTCATATCGAGAAAGATTGCAACTAATTTCCGCTATGATGCCGAAAATTCATCAGTTTAACCTGCCGGAAACAGATCGGATTATCAAGACCGTTTCCTTGTTGGCGCCTTCAGGAGCAGCCAATCGTGCCATGGGAAGTCTCAAACAATACAAAGAAATGAAACGACAGAATCCACAGCTGACCGCCATAGATTTTCGTGTGTGGCTTTACAAACCTTTTTTTTGAAGTGCATCGGTTTCAAGACCCTAAAAGAATTCTGGTTAAAAGTGTATCTTTGGGACAAACTTAAAATCATTCCGAATCATGAAAAAAACTATTGTGGTTTTTATGGTTGCAACATTTATTGTGAGTTGCAATCAAAATAAAGAAACCGAACAATCACCAAACGCTGCCATGGAAACAGAGAATCCATTTTTTACAGAAAGCACACTACCTTATTACGCTCCCGATTTTTCTAAAATCAGAAATGAACATTTTAAACCTGCAATGGAACAGGGAATTAAAGAAAAGAATGAACGCATTCAGGAAATTTCCAACAACGACGAAGCGCCGACTTTTGAAAACACTATTGTAGCACTTGAACAAAGTGGCGACCTACTTAATCGAACGAGTCGCGTTTTTTACGCACTTTCTTCTGCTCATACCAACGATACCATTCAGTCTGTTTCAGAAGAATTAGCACCCAAATTATCTGAATTGAACGATAATATTTATTTGAATGACAAGCTTTTTCAAAGAGTAAAAACGCTTTATGAAACCCGTGACGATCTTGGATTGGATGCAGAGTCGAAACGACTTTTGGAAAAATATTACGATGATTTTGTCGTGGCAGGCGCCAATCTTTCTGATGAGGATAAAGCGACATTAAAAGAATACAATGCGCGATTGGCAGTGTTGACTACGCAATTTGGAAAAACCCTTTTAGAAGCCAACAACGCAGGAGCAGTAATCTTTACAGATAAATCAGAATTGGCAGGAATTGATGAAAACCGTTTGAAAACTTTGGAGAATGAAGACGGAGAAGGTTGGAAAGTTCCACTTCTGAACACAACGCAACAGCCTTTACTGCAATCTATGGAAAACAGAGACAGTCGTGAAAAATTATTTACTTCGGCCTGGGAAAGAGCAACCGGCGCTCATAGCACGGAGGACATTGTAAAGGAACTTGTTGAATTGAGAGCAAAGAAAGCGGAATTGCTCGGATTTGAAAATTATGCAGCTTGGAGTTTGCAAAATACAATGGCTAAAAACCCTGAAAATGTACGTAACTTTTTTGCACAGTTAATTCCTGCCGCAACACGTTTGGCGTCAAAAGAGGCTGAAGAAATTCAAAATATGATTCGTTCAAAAGGAGAAAATTTCACATTAGAACCTTGGGACTGGAATTATTACGGCGAAATGGTTCGCAAAGAAAAATATGATTTGGACGAAAATCAAATCAAACCTTATTTTGAATTGAATAAAGTACTTCACGACGGTGTTTTTTATGCCGCAACGAAATTATATGGCATTACTTTTAAAGAGAGAACAGATATTCCCGTATATCATGAAGATGTGAAAGTTTATGAAGTTTTTGAAGAAAACGGAGATCCGTTGGGACTTTTTTACACTGATTTTTTCGCCAGAAGTAGCAAAAGAGGCGGCGCTTGGATGTCGAATTTTGTAACACAATCTCATTTATACGACCATAAACCGGTAATTTACAATGTGTGTAATTATCCCAAACCATTAGCAGGAGAACCGGCTTTATTGACATTTGACGAGGTTATTACCTTGTTCCACGAATTTGGACATGCTTTACACGGATTCTTTGCAAATCAGCAATATCCAACCTTGAGTGGAACTGCAGTAGCACGTGATTTTGTTGAATTCCCTTCTCAGTTTAACGAAATGTGGGCATTGTATCCGGAAGTATTAAAAAATTATGCGGTACATTATGAAACCGGAGCGCAAATTCCACAGGAATTAATCGATAAGATTAAAAATTCCGGTACTTTCAATCAAGGGTACAGCCTCACTGAAAATCTGGCTTCGTCCAATTTAGATTTTGAGTTTCATACCATCGGTACGGATACAGAAATTGACGATGTTGCACAATTTGAAAAAGATGCGCTAAACAGAACAAAATTGGATGTGGTTCATGCCGTTCCTCCGAGATATCGAGCTACATACTTCTCTCATATTTTCGCCGGAGGTTATGCCGCAGGTTATTATTCTTATTTATGGACAGAAATGTTAGATCAAGATGCGCGCAACTGGTTTGAAAATAACGGAGGATTAACCCGTGAAAACGGCCAACGTTTTAGAGAAATGGTACTTTCCAAAGGAAATACTGAACCTTTGGATGAAGTTTACAGAGCTTGGAGAGGAAGTGAACCCAAAATCGAACCGCTCCTGAAAGCAAGAGGTATTAACTAATAAATATTTTTGCATAAATAAAATTCACCCCTTTAAATGTTACCATTCAAAGGGGTGAATTTGCTTATTGCTGATACATATTAATCATTCGAAAACGGTTTATAGTCTTGATTGGTATAAGAAGGAGCCGTGGGAATCGTAATATTGATAAATTCGTGTTTTGTCGCTTTATGGCAAGTGTTACAGGCATTTGTAAGTGTTTGATAACTGCTTTTAAAAATATCTGAATTTTGTTCGGAAACTGCTTTTTCCACAGCTTCCAGTCCGGGATGAATCATCGGAATAAATTTTGTTTCTTCACGATTAGGATACGTATTTTCAATGTCTTCAAAAATCTCCTCTAGCTCATGAATCTCAAATGCGGCGAGTTCCCAGTTTTCATTGATTCCGGCAAACCACAATTTGTTGTGATGATTTTGAATACTACCCATAAAATCACCAAATCCGGGGGTGTATGCATTTTCAATCTTCTTTTCTAATTCCTTTATCTGATTTTCAAAATAGGCTTCATTTGAATTCGATTGATTGCAACCGACTGTTACAATCGACAAACCAAAGAGGACAAAAATATGTTTCATAATAGGATTGATTTTTATTTAGTGTTACAAAGATGTGGTTTTCTTTCGCATAAATCTTTTCAAGAACAGATTTAATCAATGAAACGCTGTGGATTAAATCATAAAATTAGAAGATTTTCTTGTGCATCAAAAAAGAAATCCCCTGAATTTATATAAATCCGGGGATTCTTATTTAACTATGAAAACACGTAAAGCAAGCAATATAGCTTATTATTTTCGTTTTCTCTTAGATTTTTTACTTTTTTGTGCTTGATCTTTTTTTGGATGAACCAATTTCATTTCATCGATAAGATGTGAGGCATCGGCGAATTTGTCTACAATAAAAAGGACATACCGAATATCGACCATAATGTTTCGGGATATGGCAGGATCGTAAAAATAATCGCTCATTGTTCCTTCCCAAACGCGGTCAAAGTTTATTCCTACCAAGTTCCCAAACGCGTCAATGGCAGGACTTCCGCTGTTTCCTCCTGTGGTGTGGTTGGTACCGATAAAGTTAACGGGAATTCTCCCGGCTTCATCTGTATAGGGTCCGTAATCTTTGCTGTTGTACAAATCGATAAGTTTTTGCGGAACATCGAATTCATAATCTCCCGGAATGTATTTTTCCATAACGCCTTCCAAATGGGTAATGGGTTCGTAATAAACGGCATCTGCAGGACTGTAACCTTTAACTTGTCCATAAGTCACGCGCAGGGTACTGTTCGCATTGGGGAAAATTCGTGTTTCGGGAGGACTTAACTCCATCAATGCTTTCATATATCCACGCTTTAATCCGGTAATTTTTAAATCCAAGGCATCGTAATCGGGTGCAATTTTTTCAAAATACGCATCTGCCATCGCAGCGGCAATTTGATAGCCCGGATCTTCCTGCAAACGTTGTACTGCAGTTTCAGCATCGCCAGAGAGCAATTGTTTAAGTTGTTCATAATCCGTAAAAGCCGAATTTTGATAAACTGTTTGAGTCAATTGCGGAATGTCTGCATTTTTCAACGCATCCGGTAAAAATCTTTCCGGAACTTCCGCTACATATAGCGTTAATAAAGCTTCAAAAACTTCTTTATCCACTTGTGCGTTGTAGTCGCGATATTGAACCGTGAATGAGTTTAACAAATTTTCCCGACGATCGGTAAAAGATTGAGCTCCCAATCGGTCATAGCTGTTTTTAAGTTGATACGTCTGAAATGCAAAGCGCAACAATTCACCATTTCTCAAAACAGTTTCCATAAAGTATTCTCTCGCCAAATTATATGGGGCTATTTGAGTGTAGTAGGATTCAAATTGGAGAAGAATGTGCCCGTATTCTTCTTGTTTGCCTTTTCTTTGTATTTCTTTTTTTAAGGCTTGTTCTTGTTGCTTTTTAATCTGAACAGCATTTGATTTAATCAATCCTTGAGTTTCTCCGCGCCATTTTTTCCAAAAATTTGCAATTCGGGCAAATTTTGAGGCATATTGAAGTTTGATTTGCGGATCGTTTCGCATATATTTGTCAACAATATCTAACGCTTTTGTTCGGATTTTATCTCTTGCCGGATTTATGGAAGTTACAATTTGCTCAATAGCAATCGCGGGAAGGTATTCATCGGTCATTCCGGGAAATCCGAAGACTAACGTGAAATCGTTTTCTGCTACGCCATCCAATGAAATCGGCAGGAAATGTTTGGGTTTGTAGGGGACATTATTTTCAGAATATTCCGCAGGGCGGTTGTTGCTGTCGGCATAAATTCTGAAGAGTGCAAAATCTCCGGTATGTCTCGGCCATACCCAATTATCGGTGTCGCTTCCAAACTTTCCAATGGATGAAGGAGGTGCTCCAACCAAACGAATGTCTTTAAAAGTTTCAACTACGAAAAGCATGTATTGATTGCCTTCATAAAATGTTCGCACGCGGTTTTCTTGGTACGATTCTTTGGGCGAAGTTGAAACTACACGAGAAATATTGGCTTCTATTTGTTTTTGTCTTTCATCTTCGGGCGTGGTTTCGGTAATTCCGTTCATTACCTTATCGGTAACATCTTCAATGCGCACGATGATAGTTGCTGTCATTCCGGGATTAGGCAATTCTTCTTTTAAGTTTTTGGCCCAAAATCCGTTTTCCAAATAGTCATTTTCTACCGTGGAATGACTCTGAATCTGCGAATATCCACAGTGATGATTGGTCAGTAACAATCCTTTTTCGGAAATAAGTTCGGAAGTACATCCTCCGTTAAAATGAACAATGGCATCTTTTAAACTGGAATTATTGACGTCGTAAATGTCTTTAGCGGACATTTTCATGCCCAAATTTTGCATTTCGTTTTCATTCATTCCTTCCAAAAGTGAAGGAATCCACATGCCGCCTTGCTGCGCAAAAAGTGAAAACGAAAAAAGAACAAATAAAAGGTTTAGAAATCTCATGCTACTATTTTTTTAATATGCGTGCAAGATACTAATAGTTGGCAGATTATGAAGTAGAATCTCTTTCTGTAAAATGATTTTTCTAAAAATAAACAAAACGTTTAATCGCATGATTTTATAGCGTATTTACCGATTCTTCAAATAATTTTTCCATAAGTTTCAATTGTTTTAAAGTGGGTTTTGCATAAAATATTCCATGGGTTTTATCGCGACGAATGCCGCGGATAAACAGATACAAAACGCCTCCGAAATCTCTTTCATAATCGAAATCGTTGTCTAAGCGGCTAACTAAAAATTTTCGAACGGCATAGGTATAAATATAATATTGCAAATGATAATTGTTAACACGCATCACTTCGGATAATGCTGTTTGGGAATAATCTTCCAAGGTGGCGCCCAAATAATTTGATTTCCAATCCAACAGATAATATTTGCCGTTGTGTTTAAAAAACAAGTCGATTTTACCGGTCATCATTCCTTCCAATTGTTTCCAAGTTTCGTGAGAAATGGTGATGCCTTGTTGTTGTAAATTCTGAAGAAGAGCAGGAGTAAAGCGCGCTACAGGAAAATCGAATTCCAATTCGTGAATAAGTGTTTGCGGATTTACTTCGGACAAACTGAAAGATTCTGCATCGGTTTGAATTTTAACTTGAAGGGTATGTTCGAGTAATTGATGAATATTTTCTTCAAACGATTGTTCTTTTTTCTGTATAAATTGATTGATGATTCGTTGAATCGTTCGTTGTTGATTTTGAGTTGTATCAAAACTGATGTTTTCAAACAGCGTATGTAAAAAATTACCGATTTTCGAGCCTTTTCCAAGCGATTTGAAAATAAAATAATCGTAATCTTGGGTCTCGGAACTGTAATTCGCTCTGGGAATAAATTCCGGCTTTGCTGCCAAACTGCTGTAACTCATCCGTGCCCAATAATTTTCTCTTAGTATGAAATTCGTGATTTTTGGATGGTTTTGCTTTTTTGGAGCTTCTGGGACATAATGAGTAGTCGGTTTTTCAAGAGGTTCGTTTTCGCCGATGTAAACGCCATCAACGGTAATGGCATTTACAAATTCACTGAGTGTGGATTTTGTGTAATAATTGTTTTTATAAATAAAACAAGCGTACACTGCTCGGGTAAGGGTTACATAGAGCAATCGGCGGTTTTCTTGTTCCGATTGATTCAGATAAAGTTGGCGTTGAGAATCATCTAATTGCGTGAGTTTTCCCGACCGATAATCGCCGTTTTTATCACGAAAATTTACGATGGAAGAATTTTCGACACGCAAAGCAAAATCCAAATAGGGTGCAAAAACAATAGGATATTGCAAGCCTTTGCTTTTGTGAATGGTAACGATTTTAACAGCTTCCTCATCTGTTTCCATGCGTTGAATCCATTCGTCATCCTCAGATTCCGGATTCGCGATATTTAACCGAAGCCATTGCAATAATTCTACCGGATTGAGGTGCTGGCGACTTTCGGTTTTGTACAGTAATTCCATCAGATGGGTGAGGTTTGTCAAAATGCGCATTCCGTTTTCTTCGTCATCAGAAGTTAAAGCGGTACGGATTCCGAAATCAGAAATAACAGTCATCAGTGTCGCATAAATACCTTTTTCCAGCCACATCGAATAATAGTTTCGGAACATTTCTATAAGGTGTTCATCATCGGCTTGCAGAATGTCTTCTTTTTTCCATCCGAACATTTTGGTGAGTAAAACCCGATTTACCTGCGCGCGCTTGTGCTGAATGATGGCATCTAACAAATAAGCGATTTCTTGGGCTTCATTGGTTTGTAAAATTTTGATATCCGAAAAGATAACGGTCGGTATGTTCACATGTGACAGTTGCTGTTGAATTTTTAATCCATCTCGGTTTGAACGAACCAACACGCCGATATCTGAAGGTCGGATGGGACGATTTCCCAACTTTTTATCCGGAATCGTGAAATTAGAATCTGTCAATAAATTCAAGATTTGATAGGTTAAATCAGAAGCAATTTCATCTTTCTTGTTCAGCTTGGTAAGTTGAATCGGAGTGATGGGATTGTTTTTATAAAGAATGTTTCCTTTTGAATCGTTTGCAGGCGCATCCACATTTGTATAAGTAATGTTTTGATTGTCATCTTCATAATGAAAGGTGTCAAAGGTTTCATGAGGAAGAAAAAAATGATTCAGCGCTGTTATCAACGATGGAGTAGATCGGTAATTGATATTCATCTCATACACGTTGTCCACTCGATTTCGCGCCTCAAAATAGGTTGCGATATCGGCTTTTCTAAATGCGTAAATGGACTGTTTGGGATCGCCTATATAAAATAAAATGCTGTTATCTTGAAATGCATTTTTAAAAATTTCATACTGTTTTTTATCGGTATCTTGGAACTCATCGATAAAAACAGCTTTGTATTTTTTACGCAATTCTTCGGCAAGGGAGGTATTTTTATTCTTTGTCAGAGCGTCGTGCATTCTGACAATCATATCGTCAAAAGACATCAAATTCAAAGCGCGTTTGTGCTTTTCTATTTGTTCACTGATTTCTTGAATGGCAAATGAATAAACATCGTTGATTGTTTTTTCTTCTTGGACAAGTATGGCTTCACAAAGTTCGTAATAGCGGAGTATTTCTTTTAGATATTCCGGGAATAAATCTTTAATGTATTTCTTAGTTTTTCTCTCATAAATTATCGCAATAAATTTTTCGGGATCGTCCAAGGTTGTCACTAATGATTGTGCGTATCTATTTTTATAACATTGGTTTTCAATATGCGTGCGTTCATCAATTATTTTTTGAATGAGTTGTTCTTTGCATGTTTCAGCTTGGGCTTGTAAGGTTTTATAAGATTCTCCTGTGTTTTTTTCTAAATCGGTTTTTAAATCGTATCGGCGCTCGAAATCGTAAAACAGATAGTTTTTTTCATTTAAATGGTCTTTTAAAACAGCAAAAATCGTAGCGTGGTTAAATCCACAGGCTGTTAATATTTTTAAATATTCATCTTCTAAAACAGTGATGTGCGAACGCCAAAATTGTTGAATCTCTTTGGTGATAATTTCTGTAACATCCTGAATTAATTCGGCATTAAAAAGTTGATTGGTTTCAAACGCAAATTCATGAAGACTTTTTTGACAAAATCCGTGAATGGTCATAATTGCCGTTTCATCGATATTAAGCAGGGCACGTCGCAAAAGCAGTTGTGCTTCTTCATGAGTCAGCTGACTTTTTGAAGCATCTACTACCGATTTAATTTGCGCATCTCCAATGTCTTGACCGTTCACGTATTTGTAAGCTTCTCGAATAAAAAAGCGTACGCGTTCTTGAAGTTCGGCAACAGCGGCATTGGTAAAAGTTACCATCAGAATTTCGTTGATAGGAATTTTCTTTTCCAAAATCAAGCGTAAAGAAAGAATGGCTATGGAATAGGTTTTTCCTGTTCCCGCACTTGCTTCTATCAAATTGCTGCCTGTCAAGGGAACCGTCAAAACTTCAAACTTTTTAAAATTGATTTTTTTTGCTGTCATTTAATCAAATAGGGTTTTTAACGGAGCTATCAAAACAAAAGCCGCCTCTTTAAACTTTTCAAAATTGGATTCGTCGGAAAATAAGCCTTGCTGATATTCTCTGATATGGTAGTTATCCGTACAAGGGAATCTGTAGTTGTGGAAATAAGTGTTTAAATCTTTTTTAAATTTCTCAAAAGTCCAGTTTTCGAAATCTTTGATTTCTTTCGTAATTTCAAGAATAAAAGGAAGAATTTCCAGATGTCCTTGAACATAAAAATGATGCATTTTTTCTAAGTTTTCCAGCGCTTCCGATTTTGAAATATCACGGAGTTCGGTGACTTTAGCGAGATGATGTGATATGTAATGAAGCTCGACATCCATTCCCGATGCTGCCAATACTAAATATTGAATGTAGGCGTCCAATTGATATTTTAATTCGTTTTTGGAAAAACAAGCATAGACCAACAGATTTCCGAAAACTTCTATATTTCCACTGATTTGTGAGTCGCCGATTCTTAATGCCACAGGAACTTTGTTTTTTTCCAGAGACGCTGTCAGGTTTTCAAAAGTTTTTTTCACAAAAGCAATTTCCTCAATGAGTTCCTGAAATCTTCTCTTGCTCATATTTTTTAGTGGTAATTTTCCTTGTTTGAGCAGCCGCTGCCTTTCAGTTTCATAGGCTTCTTCCGAAAGTGATAGAAAATTTGTTCGCAATTGCCACTTGTCTCTGTTATCTAAATCAAATTTTTCTGTAGTTTCCAAAACCAATTCGTCTTCTTGATAATAAATGTTCAGGACTTTGTTGTAATAGCTTTTGATGGGATTTTTTAAAAAGGAGATGAATTCTTCTATGGCAATGTCATCAAAGTCATAATAAATTTCCGGATTGGTTTTAAGAAAAGTGATTTCTGAAGGGCGATCGGACAGATACGAATACAGATTCGGATTGTCGGAATTGTAATTTTTGCTAAAGTCGTGCAGCGGATGTTTTTGAACCATTTTGTTCCGCGTTTTTTCCGGATTTTCTGTATGGGTTACGATAAAATCTATGAGTTCATCCACCAAAGAGGACGGCGGAATATTGCTGTTGTCTTTCACGCTTTGTCCGGTATAACTGATGTACAAATAATCTTCGGCAGATACTAAAGTCTCCAAAAAGAGGTGTTTGTCATTTTCTTTGATATTGCGATCGCCGCGTTGTTTTTCTTTAATCATTAAATCAAAGCTTACACGGGTATCGATTCGTGGAAATTTGTCATAATCCATTCCCAAAAGTGCTACTACTTTAAAGGGAATGCTTCTCATGGGAATCAAGGAACAAAAAGTGATTCCGGACGACGCAAATGCGTGACTTCTTCGTGCATTTTTTAGAATGGGAAGGAAATTATACAGAAACACATCGTAACTAACTTTTTCTTCAAAAACTTCTTGAAGCAAGTTGTAGTTTTCCAATGCTTTGAGCAGTAGCAAATAATCTTCATCCTCATTTTCTTCTCGTTCTCCGATAAATTGATAGACAGTTTCTTCCACATAAGTAACCCATTCCGAAAGGGTGCGCTGTGTTTTTCGCGCCTGAACAGATTGTATCAGCATTTCTGCGAAGTACGTAAAATGCACTGCTTGCGACATTTGAAAACCTTCCACCGAATCCAATGGAAATAAGCTTTCATTTTCGGTTTCATAGGTGTCTCCACCACGCATACAAAGTCCGTACATAATCCGTTTTAATCCGTATTGCCAACTGACAAAATACGTGTCATCTTCTTTATTCCCCACGATGCCGAAACGAATGTTGGCTTCGCGAACCAGATTTCTGATAAATTCAACATCGTTGATTTGAAAATTATTGCGAAGTGCCGAAAAATCCAAAAGTCGGACGATGTTTTCCGACGTAAATTGACTTTCACGAAGGGATAGAAGTTCAATCAAAGCATTTGACAAACTATCAGAAACCGCAAAACTTTCATCTGCAATTGTATAGCGAAATCGATACGGAGCATTGTCAAAAACGGCTCTGATGTAGGATGCATAAATATCGATATCGGAAACCATAACCACGATGTCGCGCGCCGATAAATTTTCATTGCGTTGGTCGATTAAGTGAACCAGATAATTGTATAAAACTTGAACTTCACGCAGCGGATTAAAACAGGAATTTATTGTAATGGTACCGTCGTTTATAAGATTCTCAGGAATATTTAATTGTTTTTCATTGTGATAAATTGATTGCTGAATACGGTGCAAAAGCGTGTTGGAAGTCGGAATTTCCGTAGGAAGTTCTTGCATCGTATTTAAGGTTTGACCGTCTTCAAAAATCATTAAAAAGGTATCTTGAATTAATTTCCCCCAACTTACCAATAAAGGGTTTGCTTCAGATTTTTCAGTGTGATCGTAATACCCTTTGCTTTGTAAATAAGAAATAACTTTTTCTGTTTTTTCTTCAAACCAATAATCCTCAGGTGCTGGATTTTGCATTAAAAATTGAACATCGATAAATTTTGAAACAGAATTGATGATTGTATAATGATAGTGAGTAATTAAACTGATTCCAAAAAAATATAAGGTCGAAACTTCTTCTTGTAATTTTTGTTGTGTTTCCGGAGTTTGTAGCGCTTGTTCAATAAATTTTCCGATGTAATTTTTATCGGGAAAGTTTTCTCCAATGCGTTCTACCGCCATTTTCCAGAGTGTTTTTTGCCAATTGTCAAAATGGTCCTCATCGGTAATCCAGGCTTCAATTACCGTGGTTCGATACACTTGATATTGATCAAAAAGGTCAGCAACTTTTTGAGCCAATGCCATCCGTTTTAATTCGCTGTCTGTCTGTTCCGGACTGTAGTATTGTGCAATAAAAGGATAACGATTTTTAAACTCTCTGTCCTCCAATAAATTAAAAAGCAACCAAGTAAAATCTAATGATGATATGGAACGCTTATAAGTTCCCGATACTTTTCTAAATAACAAATGCACACTGTCATTTGGTTTTAAAAAATGAATATTGGCAATAATTCTGAGGCGTTCCGCCAGTTGTTGTTTAAGCCAGATATTCATCCCTTCAGTTTGAGTTACGATGTAAATCGGACGAAAAACATCCGCAGAATGTTGAATTTCTGTTGCCAGATTTTCTACGAGTTGAAGCAAGGAATTAGAAACTTTTAATCGAATACTCATGGAAACAGTTGCGGATTATGCGTTATTAAATCTTTTTAGGAGTCCGGAACTTCTTTCCACGCCGCGTTCTATACATTTTAGAAGCACTTCTTTATCAGCTTGTATGATTACTTCTTTTTTGGCACGGGTCACAGCGGTATAAAGCAATTCGCGGGTAAGTAACGGATTGGCTTCCAAATTTGGCAACAACACACAAACGTGATCAAATTCAGAACCTTGACTTTTGTGAATGGTCATGGCAAAAACAGTTTCCGCTGCCGAAATATACGCAGGCAATACTGATTTTAATCCTTGATTTTCATCTTCAAACCACACCCTCAATTTTCCGTTTTTGTCGCTGCGCACAATTCCGATATCGCCGTTAAAAAGGGATAGTTCATAATTGTTTCCGGTGATGATAATCGGTCGATTTTCATAGAATTCGCCGGTTCGCGCAATTAATTTTTTAGCGATGAGATAGTTTTCGATTTGTGTGTTTACGGAATAAACGCCTTGCGGTCCCTCACGAACGGCACAAAGTACGCGCAGTTGATTCAATTTTTCAAAAGCTTTTTTGATATCCGTTTCTTGGATGTATTCCTCATAGCCTTCAATGAAAGTAGTAAAAACTTCATCAGAATAGGTTGTGTCGATGGTGACTTCTTCATCTTTATTTTCAAAGAATGCAATCAAATTTTCACGCGCGTTTGTGATGATGGCATTGCTTAATTTTCCGATGCCGCCTTGGTCTGAAAAACGATAACTTTTTTGAAGTTCGATTACTTTTTCAAAAAGCAAATGTTTTTTTTCTGACAGGTGATTTTCTGAAATTTTAGCGGATTCTGATGTTATAAATTGATTTATAAACCGGGCGCGTTCTGTTGCGAATTGGTTTAATCGATTTTGCGCCAAACACAAATCGCCAAACAAGCTTCCGGCTTCTACGGAGGCAAGTTGGTTTTTATCGCCTAGAAGTACAATTTTCGAAGTGTCTGGAATGGCTTCCATAAGTTTTGAAAATAGGGCGATGTCAATCATTGACGATTCATCGATAATGACCAAATCATAAGGAATTGGATTTTCGCGGTTGTGTTTGAAATAAATTGAGTTTCTTTTCACTTTCAACAACCGATGGATGGTAGAAGGTTCAAATTGTTGAATTAATTTTTGTGTATTCGTCTCCAATGCCGTTGAATTTTTTAATGATTCTGCCATTCTTGCTGCAGCTTTTCCGGTAGGAGCAGCAAGAGCAACGCGTGTTTCGGGGGCTATACGCAACAACAACGAAAGGAATTTTGCCACCGTGGTTGTTTTTCCCGTTCCGGGACCGCCTGTAATAATTGTAAACCGATTTAACACAGCGGATATGGCGGCAATCATTTGCCAATCGATTTCAGAAGTATTTGAAAATAAATGCTGTACATACGCTTTTTGAGCGATTAATTTATTTTTTATAGTTCCATCCTCTTGATGGGCGGTAAAAAATTTAATGCGTTCAAATACACTTTTTTCATAATCAAAATAACGTTGTAAATAAAGATTTCTATTCCATAACACCAAGGGAGTTCTTTTGGTTCCGTCCGATACAAAGTAAGAATCTTTCAGTGCATTTTCTCGAGGAGGGTTATAGCCGGCATCTTCCCAATCCTCGGTAGTCGTACTTTCTAAATCGATGCAAATATGCCCTTCGCTCAAGCGTTTTGAAAGCAGGTACAAATAAGGTTCTAAATTGGGTTTTTTAAAATATTGTGCAAACTGTCGATGGACGTCTTTGGTTAAATTCATTTTGAATACGAAAACGTGATTATTGATATAAGCTAAAATGTGAGAGAGTAGTTGACGAATTTACAGAAAAAATCTTCAAAATAAGAATGAAAAAACTTTAGGAATGATTTATGAAACAACTTTACGTGACTTCTTGGAGATGCCTAACTTTGTAAGTGCATCACTTATAAAAGATTAAACCATGAAAAAAACTTTAGTACTCGGAGCGAGTTTAAATCCGGGGCGTTATTCAAATATTGCTATAAACAGGTTGGTAAATGCCGGTCATCCGGTGGTGGCCGTCGGTCTTAAAAAAGGCGAAGTGGCAGGAGTTTCCATTGATACTGAAAAAGTCAATTATGAAGCTGTAGATACAGTCACTCTTTATTTGAATCCGCAGCGTCAACAAGAATATTACGATTACATTATTTCACTAAATCCAAAGCGCGTGGTATTTAATCCCGGTACTGAAAATCCCGAATTTTACGAGTTGCTACACAATAAAGGTATTAAAACAGAAGTTGCTTGTACGTTGGTTTTACTTGCGACGCAACAATACTAATCCCAGATAAGTCAGTGCGCCGTTTAAAATCAGAATAAAGAAACCGAATTCAAAGTTTAAATATTTAAGTGCCATTTCGCTGATAAAATACCCTATAAAAGGTGTTGCAATAGCAATGACAGGCACAAATCGGTCACGGACTTTCCATTTTGTGAAGAGTCCGAATGAATACAGTCCCAATAACGGACCGTAGGTATAACCTGCAAAAACGAATAATTTAGCAATCACCGATTCATCTGCAATGAGGTATTTAAAAATAATAATTACAGCAATTAGTGAAATTGACATGAGTACGTGAGTGCGTTTGCGGACACGCACCTGGTCTTTTTTATCATAGCGTTTTTCAATTTCCAAAATATCGATACAGAAAGATGTGGTCAAAGCGGTTAAAGCACTGTCTGCACTGCTGTACGCTGCGGCTACCAAACCGATGATAAAAAGTACGGCAACTAAAATTCCGAATTCATTTTGCATGGCAAGTGTGGGATAGAGTTGGTCTCTGTGGGCATCGATTCCGTTTTGTTGCGCATACACTGTCAATAACAAACCAAGTACTAAGAAAACAAAATTGACAATCGTAAGAATGATTGTAAACCAGAACATGTTTTTTTGAGCATCGCCCAAAGTTCGGCAAGTCAAGTTTTTTTGCATCATATCTTGATCCAATCCGGTCATTACGATTGCAATAAAAGCACCACTGATAAATTGCTTCACAAAGTGTTCGCTTCCGCGCCAATCGTCAAAAAAGAATATTTGACTGTATTCGCTTTGTGCAATGAAATCAATCAAGGCAGTTCCACCGAGTCCCAAATCATCAGCTACAAAATAAACAGTGATTCCAACGGCCAATAACATGAAAAAAGTCTGTAACGTATCGGTTAAAACAACCGTTTTAATTCCGTTTTTAAATGTATAAACCCAAATGAGAAGGATGGTCATGGTTACGGTTGCCCAAAACGGGATGTTTAGGTCGTCGAATACCAATGCTTGCAATACAACAGCAATAAGATAAAGTCGAAATGCCGATCCTACCATTCTTGAAAGCAGAAAAAATGAAGCTCCGGTTTTGTATGACGAACGTCCGAAACGCCCTTCGAGATAGGTGTAAATGGAAGTCAGATTGAGTCGGTAATACAAAGGAAGCAACACACTTCCGATAACAAAATAACCGACAATGTATCCCAATACTACCTGGAAATAACTAAACTTTGATTCTTCAACCCATCCGGGAACGGAGATAAAGGTTACACCGCTCAGCGAGGCACCAATCATTCCGAATGCCACTAAATACCACGGAGATTGACGACTCGCCTGAAAAAAATCAGCATTGGAATCGCCTTTACCGGTGAATAGCGAAACCAAAATCAAAACACCAAAATAGGCTGCAATAATCAGAAGAATATGGATAGGTTGCATAATTCAGGAGTTGTTTTTTTTGAAATAAGGCGTAAAAATACAAAGTTTGCTCAAAGTCTATACTTTTTTGCAAACCGGAATTAATTCTCCTTTGGGCAAACGGTATTTTTCAATTTCAGCATCGGTCAGATTCTTTGTGTAATCGACTGCTTTAACTTGAAACCCAACGGATGACAAGGTGTCGAAATAATCCATTCCATACACACGAACATGGTCGTATTGCCCAAATATTTTTCTTCGTTCTTCGGGATCAGTGATGCTGTTGTCTTCAAACGTTTTTGACCGTTCTTTTTCATAGGGAACTTGCAAAACTGCATAACCACCGGGTTTGAGAACTCTGAATAATTCCTTCATCGCTTTCAAATCGTCCGGAATGTGTTCTAACACATGATTGCAGATAATTAAATCGTATTTATTGTTTTCAAAAGGCAAATTACAAATATCTGCTTTTACGTCTGCTATGGGAGAATTTAAATCGGTTGTGGTATACTTCCAATTTTTAATTTGTTTAAATCTTTTGTAAAAAGCTTGTTCGGGCGCAAAATGAAGCACTTTTAAAGGTTGTGAAAACCAGTTGGTTTCTCTTGTAATATAAAGCCATAAAAGCCTGTGTCTTTCCAAAGAAAGCGTTCCGGGGGACAAAACATTTTCCCGAATGGTTTCGTAACCGTAAGGCAAAAACTTCCGATATGATTTTCCGTTAATCGGATCGACATACCGATTTCCGCGAAGCCATAAATCCACAAACGGTCGTGCAATAAGACTCAAGCGTATCAGCAATGGTCGCGGAAGCGTATTGAGAAATTTTTTAAAGATTGCCATTACATTTTCGGATGCAAGAGAAAGTGTTGCAATTTATTTTTACGGTCGGAATTCGTCTTCTTCATCGCTTTCAATTCCCAAGGCTTCATAGACGTAATCAAAAGTAGAAAGCAATTGCGGTTTGCCATCAACGATTGCCACGTTGTGTTCAAAATGGGCACTTGCTTGTCCGTCTAAAGTGACGATTGTCCAGCCGTCCGAAAGTTGTTTTACACGATGTGTCCCGAGGTTTATCATAGGTTCAATAGCGACGGTCATTCCTTCCATAAACTTTTTGCCCCGACCGCGTCTTCCGTAATTCGGCATTTCAGGATCTTCGTGCATTTTTTTTCCGATGCCGTGACCCACCAATTCCCGAACGACTCCGTAACCTTCTGCTTCACAATAGGTCTGAATGGCAAAGCCGACATCGCCCACGCGATTTCCTTTTCTGAATTCACGAATGCCGACGTATAGCGATTCTTTTGTGATTTGAAGCAATTTTTTTATTTCAGGTTTCACTTCACCAATTTCAAACGTATAAGCGTGATCGCCGTAAAAGCCGTTTTTAACGGCGCCGCAGTCAATGGAAACAATATCGCCTTCTTTCAAAGGGATATCTGTGGGCAATCCGTGAACAACAGCTTCGTTAACACTGGTTAAAATGGTTGAGGGACAGCCATAAAGTCCGAGAAATCCCGGAACGGCGTCTTGTGCACGGATGTAATCTTCTGCGAGTTTATCAAGATATTTTGTAGTTACGCCGGGTTTTAATTCTTTGGCAAGCATTCCGAGGGTTCGGGATACGACGTGTGCGCTTTCATGCATGAGTGCTATTTCTTCTGATGTTTTTGGAATGATCATACTGTATAATTAGATGCCGGAGTTTTTAGAAAAATTCTAAAAATCCGAATAAGGGTGTTTGTAATCTTTACCGCTCATAATGTCGAGCATGTCTTGTTCAAGTGAACGAATGCTGTATTCCACTATGCGACCGAGTTCTTTTCCGTTTTTGTAAAAGATAAGGGTCGGAACTTGACTGATTTCATATTTTTCCACTAAATCTGCAGGTTCTGTTTTGTCGTTAGAGACAGCGTACATCAGCATTTGGGATTCATCGTATTTCATCTTGTCGAGAATGCGGTATAAATTTGGAATTTCCCGATGGCTGTCCTCACACCAACTGCCTATAAACGCGACAATTCTCACGTCTTGCATTAACGGTAATAACTGTTCGAGAACTTCTAAATCAGGATTGTAAGCAGCATATCCTTCATCGTACCAAGGACTAAATTCATCTAAAGAAAGCCCTTCACGATTGATTCTTCCGATAAGGATTGAGCCGTCTGTACCTTCTGTAATTTGATTTACAGCCTCGGAATCAAGGTTATCAGGCGTTTTGTCTTTTGGTGAATTGCAAGCCATAATAACAAATAGTGTTAGAATTGATGTGATGTATTTCATCTGTGTTTATATTAAAATTGAGTGCCGGTTTTAACGAATTACAATGTTTCTTTTAACCAATCAAAAAATTGACGTTGCCAAGCAATTGCATTTTGAGGAGTTAAAATCCAGTGATTCTCATCGGGAAAATACAACAATCTGCTTTTAATTCCTTGCAATTGTGCGGCTTGGAATGCTCCCAAACCTTGTTCAATAGGAACGCGGTAATCTCTGCCTCCTTGAATTATCAGAATGGGTGTATTCCAGTTTGCCACATAATTGATGGGATTGTATTCGTTGAATGCTTTTTGTGCGTCGGCATTGTCTTTTTCCCAGTAAGGACCGCCCATATCGTGGTTTACAAAAAATAATTCTTCGGTGGTTCCGTACATCGCGCGATTGTCAAAAACACCGTTATGTGATATAAAAGATTTAAACCTGTTGTTGTGATTTCCTGCCAACCAAAACACCGAATAGCCTCCAAAACTGGCGCCAACTGCTCCTAAACGGTCAGAATCGACATAAGGTTCTTTAGACAGTGCATCAATTGCATCAAGGTAATCTTGCATGGCACCGGCTCCCCAGTTTTTGCTTATTTCGGCGTTCCATTCCACGCCATGACCCGGCATTCCGCGTCGGTTGGGAGCTACCACAATATAACCTTGTGAAGCCATGAGTTGGAAATTCCAACGGAAAGAGTAAAACTGAGACAACGGTGATTGCGGTCCTCCTTGTGCATATAACAACGTGGGATACTTCTTGGATTTATCAAAATTTGGAGGAAGAATCACCCAAACAAGCATGCGTTTTCCGTCCTTTGTGGTAACATATCGTTTTTCGACTTGAGGCAAATCCAATTTCGAGTAGAATTCGTCATTCTCTTGCGTCAAAGGAGTGAAGTTTTTCTTTTTTAAATCAAATGAAAAAATTTCCGTTGCACGATTCATATCGGTGCGGGTAACGATAAGTGCGCCTTTAACTTCTCCCACAATTCCCGTAACATCAAATTGTCCGTCTGAAAGCTGCTCCACATGGGGCATTTTTTTGGTGCGTCCGGGATAATCTACTTTAAACAATTGGATGGTTCCGTCGGTGGGCGCTGTAAAATAAATTTCTTTTCCGTTTTTTGCCCATTTGAAACTGAATACCGTCTCATCCCAATGTGTCGTAAGATTTCGCTTGATTCCGTTTTCCAAAACAATAATGTCGTTTTTGTCGGCTTCATATCCTTCGGTTTTCATTTGCAAATACGCCAACACCCCTTTATCTGAGAAAGCAGGATTCGTGTCGTATCCTTTGTTGTCTTGAGTGATGTTTTCAGTATTGCCGGATTTTAAATTGTATTTGTAAATATCTGTGTTGGTGCTTGTTGCATAAGCCGTGCCTTCTTCTTTTTTGCTTACGTAATAAATATGTTCGCCATCGGGTGCCCAGATATAATCTTCACTTCCTCCAAAAGGAGCTTGAGGAGAATAATAAGGTTCATTTTCCATGATGTCTACTTCAGCGCCGGTTTCTAAGTTTTTATAAAAAACATGATTGAATTTCCCTTCGTTAAATGTGTCCCAATGTCTGTAATCCAATGAATTGTAAACATACACATCGCTTTGAGGAAGATCCTTATAAATATCTGAACCTTTAATATCTTTCAGATGAACTTCTTTGTGAAACAGTTTGTGGTTTCCATCCGGAGAAATGTTTTTATCGACAGCTTTTACTTCTTCTTCACTAATTTCTATTCCTTTTCCTCCGCTTACCGGCATTTTATAATATTTGGTTTCCGAGGTGTTCTTTTCCACATTCGGAAGGGTGACTTTATAAAATAAATCGTTGCCATTTTCAGACAACCCGATAGGGCTCACGCGTTTTACTTGCCACAGCAATTCCGGAGTCATTGTTTGTTGGGCGTAAGTTAATCCGGCACTCATAAGTGTTAACACAAAAAAAATTCTTTTCATCGGTTATTGATTTTTGTAAAACTGCAAAGTTATTAAAATTGTGATACCAATTTGATTTTAAGTTATAATAGGGGCGCGTTCAAAGACTTTTGTCCGATCAAAAAGGTAGCGATAGGTCTTTAATTCTCTGAAACGTTTCGCTCCCAGGTTTTGACAGACCTTTAGCATTTTTGGATTAAAATCTCCAATCCAAGTCATCACAATCTCTCTGTAATTGGTGTTTTTTGTCAGGTAATTTCCTGCCCATTCAATCATGGCGCTTTCCACACCTTCGCCTTGCCAATCAAGCGAAACACCAAAAACGATCCCCACCATGGTACGCGGAGTTTGTCTCCATTTGTGATAGAGGAATTTGAGTTTTCCTATCCAGTTTAATTTGCCGTTGACATATTTAAAAATTTCGTTCAGTTCGGGAATGTTTATAAAAAATCCGATAGGTTCATCCCGATAATAGGCAAAAATGACGATGCGCGGATCGATGACAGGTTTTAAAGAAAAAATGATTTTTTGAGCCGCTGCAAGGGTGATCGGTTTAAAATGATTGTGCCCGCCCCATGCAGCATTGTAAACGGTTCGGAAATCTTCCACTACTTGATTCAGCGGAATACCGACAATATTGGTGACGCGGATTTCTTCATTAGATTTAATTTTCTTGGATTTTCGTTTAAACACTTCCTGAACCGGCATGAGTATCGGACGTTTATAAACATATTGTTCAAAATATGTTTGAAATCCGTAATTTTCGAACAATTTTTGATAATAGGGCGGATTGTAGTTCATGCCGTAGGAAGGCGGAGCTTCAAAATTTTTTATCAGCAGTCCCCAAAATTGATTGCGTTCTCCAAAATTTATCGGACCGTCCATGGCTTCCATTCCTTCTTGTTCCAACCAGTTTTTTGCCGTATCCAAAATAAAATCAGCAGTTTTTTGATTGTTGATGCATTCAAAAAAACCGATTCCGCCGGTAGGTTGTTTTCCCGAGTATGCTGTTTTTGGATTGATAAAAGCAGCAATGCGACCAACCAATTTTTCGTTTTCATTTAGAAAAATCCATCGTCTTGCCTTTCCTTTTCTCAATAATTTATTTTTAGAAGGATCAAAAAGTTTGTCTATGTCTTGAAACAAGTGCGGGATATAATTAGGGTCGTCTGAATAAATTATCGATGGAATCCGATGAAAATGTTTTAAAGTTTTTTTATCGGTAACTAAAACTGCTTGCATAAAATTTAAAAATATACGTTTAGTTAGCGGTTGGTTCATGAGATTTTCACAAAACTAATCCTTTTATTTTTTATGTCAATCAAGTTGCGCAAAACATTTAGAACGCATGAAGCAGATTTATCTTGAATTCTCACTTACCTTTGCACGCTTGTTTAGCGGATAATTTACTGCCAATAAACTGAATTTCAATTATGAGAACAAAGTCGATAAAGAAAAATAAAATTAATGTAGTAACCTTGGGTTGTTCCAAAAATGTGTACGACAGTGAAGTGTTGATGGGACAATTAAAAGCCAATGGAAAAAAAGTAGTTCACGAAGAGACGGGAAATATTGTGGTAATCAATACCTGTGGCTTCATTAACAATGCCAAGGAAGAAAGTATTAATACCATTCTGGAATATATTGAAAAGAAAGAAGAAGGAATCGTGGATAAGGTTTTTGTAACCGGGTGTTTGTCGGAGCGATACAAGCCGGATTTGGAACGCGAAATTCCCAATGTCGATCAATATTTCGGTACTACAGAACTGCCTTCATTGCTTAAAGCACTGGGCGCGGATTACAAGCATGAATTGGTAGGCGAACGACTGATGACCACGCCGAAAAATTACGCTTATTTAAAAATCGCCGAAGGATGCAACCGACCGTGTTCTTTTTGTGCAATTCCACTGATGCGCGGAACCCACAAAAGCAGAGAAATGGAGGAGCTGGTTTCAGAAGCCAAAAATCTGGCTGCAAAGGGTGTGAAAGAATTAATCCTGATTGCACAAGATTTGACCTATTACGGATTGGATTTATACAAAAAACGCGCTTTGGCCGAGTTGTTGAAAAAATTGGCAGCTGTGGAAGGAATCGAGTGGATTCGGTTGCATTATGCTTTTCCGACCGGCTTTCCGATGGATGTTTTGGAAGTGATGAAAAACGAACCGAAAATTTGCAATTACATAGACATTCCGTTGCAACACATTTCCGACCCGATTTTAAAATCGATGCGACGCGGCACGACTCAAGAAAAAACGAATAATTTGCTGAAAGAATTCCGCAAAGCGGTTCCTGATATAGCAATCCGAACCACTTTAATCGTAGGGTATCCGGGTGAAACCGAAGCGGATTTTAATTTGCTGAAAGCGTGGGTGCGCGAAACACGTTTTGAACGTTTGGGATGTTTTACCTATAGTCATGAAGAAAATACGCATGCGTATCAGTTGGAAGATGATGTTCCCGAGGAAGTGAAAATGGCACGTGCCAATGAAATTATGGACATCCAATCTCAAATCTCCTGGGAATTAAATCAAGAGAAAGTAGGGAAGACGTTGCGTGTAATGATTGACCGAAAAGAAGGAGGTTATTTTGTGGGACGTACCGAATATGACAGCCCGAATGTGGATAATGAAGTTTTGATAAACGCAGATGAAACGTATTTGAGACCCGGTGATTTTTATGATGTGGAAATAACAGCTGCCGAAGATTTTGATTTATACGCCGTTTTAAAAAGAAAATAACTTACGATTGTTTCCGGCTTTTTTAGATTGTGTAAAAACAACTAAAAAAGATAAAGTGAAAAGTAAAAGAGCTTCTTTATTAATGATAAGGAAGCTCTTTTTAATCAATTGGTCAACATCATTTTTTAAGACTTGGTTGTGGTCTTAAGAACGAGAGGTTGAAGCAACTAACCTACACATAGAATTAATGGAGCACTTTCCATTAAGGGGGAATTCATTATTTTTTTTCACTCAGTCCTCTGGTTAACCACCCTCTGCGACTTGCCGTTGCAATGGCGTATGGTGTAATCCAGAACAATCCGAAGGTGTAGAAAATACTATATGTATATGCCCACACGGATTCAGACACCGAATATCTTTTTGCATAAAACAATGCCGGGAAACTAGAAAAGATGAGGATGGCAAACAATGTTGAAGTTAAAAACAATATTGGATGGGTGATGATAAAGAACAGCATAAACAATATAAACGGGTAACACATTATTATTTTTAACGACTGACTTAAGAATAAAATTCGCGGTCCAAATTTGTTTCCATTTCTAAAGTTCCGGAATACGTATTTTGACATTTCAATATTTTCACGAACGTTGCTTCGGCTCCATCGGATAAACATTTTATACAAGCCTTTGTAGCTTTCAGGCACTTCAGTATACGCATACGCATTTCGTTGGAAAAGTACACTGTATCCTTGTTTTAATATCATATTGGTCATCGCTCGATCTTCTCCGATATCGGAAGGTTTTCTCATAAAGGTCTGATTAATCCAGGTTTCCAAACACGCAAATACAGCTTCACGACGATAAGCAGCAAGTGCTCCCGGTGTACATAACACTGAATTCAAACTGCTTTCTGCCGAACGGACGAATTCAAAACTCAACACAAAACTCACATCCAACATTTTGGGAAGTAGGGCTTTTTGATTGTTAAGCACACGAATATTTCCGGCAACTGCTCCACAGTTTTCATCTACAATAAACGGACTTACTAAGTTTCGGAGTGTATCTTTTCGTACGATAGAATCACTGTCTACAGTTACAAAAACGTCACCGGTTCCTAAGTGAAACCCACGATAAAGGGCATGGCGCTTTCCTTTGTTTTTTGGTTGTTGGTAAATAGAAACGCGAGTTCCCAAATGGTGTTTCGCGCGCTGCATCCATGCCCACGTATCGTCTTGGCTGCCATCATCAATGGCTATCAGTTGTAATTTATCGAGAGGGTAGTCGCTTGAAGCCAAACTTAAAAGCGTGTCGTAAACTTGTCTTCCTTCATTGTAAGCCGGAACAATGACCGTTGTGGTGGGTAATTCTGCATCCGAAACAGACGGAATCGGTTTATATTTGAAATAGCGAACCACCGTATATAGAAAAAACAACGCATTAAAGACGAAAAGACCTGTTGCAATGTATAAAAATAGTGCTCCAATCGTTGAGTTTAAACGATCTTCACGAAACTGCATAAAATCATCTTGTAAATTGAAAAAGAGATAAGAAGCAATAATCATCAACAGAAAAGAACTTCCTAAGACAAACAGTGCCCATGGATTGGAAACTTTTTTCTTGGCTTTTATATTTTCTTGAAAATTGGTCTTTACTTCCGTTTGGATGTTCATAATAATTATAAAAATTGATTACTGTGTGCTATTTAGGCAATCGGTGTGCCTTTTATGTAAATAGTTGTAAATCAGAGTTTCGTTGGGGAGGTCAATGATGCAAAGCGTGTAATAAATACACAGTTTTGTGTAATAGTGTAAAATTTTAAAAGGATTGCCGGAGCGGGTGTAAAAGATTATTTTTGGATAAAAATTTAAGAGCAATACATATATATAAAGGAGTAGGGGAGAAAGTCTGCTTGTTTTTAAATTACAGACAAAAAACAATCGTATATTTTTGTGTATCCCGATAAGTTTAAATATTTTTGCACCTTGTTTTTAAATAACTAATTCGTAAGACAATGTCAAGAGTTTGTGAGCTTACCGGAAAAAGAGCAATGGTGGGAAATAACGTTTCTCACGCAATCAATAAGACGAAGCGTAAATTTAATGTAAATTTGCTAAAGAAGCGTTTTTACATTCCTGAAGAAGATAAATGGATTACACTTCGCGTTTCTGCATCAGCAATTAAAGATATCAACAAGAAAGGGATTTCTGCAGTTCTTAAAGAAGCCCGTCAGAAAGGATATTTGACTAAATAAGCGCAAAAAATAAAAGTCTGTTATTATGGCTAAAAAAGGAAATAGAGTACAGGTTATATTAGAGTGTACAGAGCATAAAGAGTCCGGAATGCCGGGAACTTCACGCTACATTACTACTAAAAATAAAAAGAACACACCGGACAGATTGGAAATGAAAAAATTCAATCCCATTCTGAAGCGTATGACTGTTCATAAAGAAATTAAATAATAACTCCTTAAATTTTATAAGGGTTTAAAAATATTAGAAATGGCAAAAAAATCAGTTGCAACATTACAAACAGGTTCTAGACGGATGACTAAAGCCATTAAAATGGTGAGGTCAGATAAAACGGGAGCCTATATATTTAAAGAAACCATTCTTCCGCCTGAGATGGTAAATGATTGGTTGGGGAAACAGAAGTAAACAAACGTTACAAGTAAAGATATTTTAAACTATCTGTGATTTTGCTATCATAGGTAGTTTTTTTATGTCCTACTCGACATACTGCAACACACTCCAAATGCGTTTTAGATTGATTTCTCGCATTTGTTTAAAAGCAGAAATCCTCCGCAAACTTATGTTAAAAACACTTCCTTTTTTATGTATCTTTGTCTAGTGGCATTCACTTTTTTAAAACTTTTTACTTAAGTTAATATTATCTATGAGCTTCTTTAAAAAAATATTCTCAAAAGAAAAAAAAGAAACCCTTGACAAAGGCCTTGAGAAAAGCAAAACTTCCTTCTTTGATAAATTAAGCAGAGCCGTTGCCGGAAAAAGTAAGGTTGACGATGCTGTTTTAGACAATTTGGAAGAAGTGTTGGTTTCCAGCGATGTTGGTGTGGCAACCACTTTAAAAATTATTGAACGTATAGAAGCACGCGTAGCGAGAGATAAATATGTAGGAACGGAAGAGCTCAACAGAATTTTACGAGAAGAAATCGCTTCCTTGTTAAATGAAATCGATTCAGGAAATGCCACCGACTTTCATGTGCCTTCCGACAAAAAACCATATGTAATAATGGTAGTGGGTGTGAACGGTGTTGGGAAAACGACGACCATCGGAAAACTCGCCCATCAATTTAAAAAATCCGGAAAATCTGTTGTTTTGGGTGCTGCTGATACCTTTCGTGCAGCGGCAGTGGATCAATTGCAAATCTGGGCCGACCGAACCGGAGTTCCCATTGTCAAACAAGGAATGGGGAGTGATCCTGCCAGCGTTGCTTTTGATACTTTAAAAAGTGCAGCTTCTCAACAAGCCGATGTCGTCCTCATTGATACGGCAGGACGTCTTCACAACAAAGTAAACTTGATGAATGAGCTCACCAAAATAAAACGTGTGATGCAAAAAGTTGTTCCGGATGCACCCCACGAAGTGTTGCTTGTGTTGGATGGCTCCACCGGACAAAATGCTTTCGAACAAGCCAAACAATTTACTGCGGCAACTGAGGTCACCTCATTGGCGGTTACCAAACTCGATGGCACTGCAAAAGGAGGTGTGGTAATCGGTATTAGTGACCAGTTTCAAATTCCGGTTAAATATATAGGAGTAGGCGAAGGCGTTGAAGACTTGCAAGTGTTCAATAAATTTGAATTTGTAGATTCTTTCTTTAAATAGAGACAATTCTTCCTTTAGTTTAAATTGAGTTCTGAAATTATGCAGATTTCGGGTTTTTTTCGTTCAACAAAAGCGTCCTTTTCTTAAATTATTTCATAAATATAACACAAATTCATGTTGAAGTCAGGAGTCGAATTTTATATGTATTTCACTATTAAGAGATTGGAGTTGCTTTTTTGTTAAAGTGAATTAAGCAGAAACTTTCCCGTTTGTATTGTGTGTATTTCACAAAATTTTTTAATTTTCCGACTTATTAAAATTGTATTAAAGAGATTCTAAGTTGTCATTGGGCTTTTTGTGGTTTTGTTACTTACCTTTACGATTAGAAAGGGTTTGTTCAGCAGCTGCGAAAAGAGATAAATTTTGATAATGACAGAGTTTTTTTAGTATATTTGACAGCCTTAACAAACCTTTAGGATATTAGTTAAATAAAAAATGCGTTAAAAAAGAAGGTGGTTATTATGAATTACAACAATATAAGCAGAGTTGAAACCGTTTTGAAGCAAAAGAAAACGGAATATTTATTTTTTGGTAACAATTTATGTTCCTCAAACACATCAAGATTAAAACTTTTATTTTCCCAAAACTAATCGTTCCCCATGAAAAAAAATACGCTAATAGCTTTCTTTATATTTCTACCATTATTCATTTATTCCCAACAATGTCCTGATCCGGTAGCAGACAGTCCGCAGTATTTCTGTACCGGTGCTTCTCCGATATTAGATGATTTAACCGTTACGGCTACCGGTGATTTAACTTGGTATGACGATGCTACAGCATCAAATCCACCACTCCCGGGAACCACACCCATTGTTCACGGGACCACTTATTATGTAAGCAACACAGAACCCGGCGGCGTTTGTACGGAGAGTAATTTGATTCCTATTACTGTCAAACTACAGTCGATACATTTTGACGTAAGTCCGAAATCGTGTATCAATCTTGGAGATAATATATTTGTAGTCGATCCGTCAGATATTGTAACTATCTATGCTTTGGATATAAACGGAGATACGCTTGTAGATCAACCTATCTGGCGAAAAACCGGAACAGCTAATCCTTGGGGCGAACCGTTGTATTTTGACAGTGGTTTAGGTAATCCTAACTTTCAGTGGGGTTACAACCCAACTTATTTTAATGGCGAGCCCAACAAACGCTATGATTTTTCTGCTACGACAAATACTTCTCAAGGAGGATGCCCTGCGACGGTACAGAACTTTACCATTTTAACCGGAGCGTGGATCTATGACCAATATTGTCATGGTGCCAATACGACTTTGGATGATTTGGGACTGCCCGGGAACAATCATTCTTGGTATGACGATCCGGCAGGAAACAATTCCATTTCGGGAAATACCATAGTAGAAGGAAATACAACTTATTATGCCGGCTTTAATGACCCAAATTGTCCTGATTTGTTGCCAGTTATCATAGAATATAAAGTAGAACCGCCATCCGGACAAAATGAATATTTCTTCTGTACTGGAGATACTTATGCTGCTTCGGGTATGATTTCTTTTCCTGGAGATATGCTTTCTGATTTGACAATATGTGGTCAAAATTTGAAATGGTATGATAGTACAATGACAAGTTTGCCTTCAAGTACTTTTTTGGAGGATGGTGAAATTTACTATGTAACTCAAACCATAAATGGATGTGAAAGCGAACCCTTGGAAGTGATAGTGGAAGAACGTACTTGCGCCTGTGCAAAAAATACTGGTTTTGAAACTCAAGATGGAGAAGCAGATACTACAGGGGTTACTATTTTCCATAATCCAATATCTGGAAATTACCCTAACTTTCAAGTGTGTAATATCACTTTTCTTTATAATAACCCTATCGCCCTCGGGCCACCGGAATCGCCATCAGCTTGTACTCAATACTCTACTTATGCTTCCATTGTAACGGCTGGAAATGATCCTACTTTAATGTGTATGGGAATTCCATTTCCACGAACTAGTCCTTTAGGAGATACGTGTTCTAAATTTTCGATGCGCTTAAACAGAAATATTCCAAACACATCTCAGAATAGTGGTATTGTTACCATGCGTAAAGAAATGATTGCCGGAGAAGTACTTGCTTTCGATTTTGCAATTCTAATGGAAAATCCGGTACACCATATACCTACTCAAACAGAACCTTTCTTTCAGGTAAAAGTATATGATATGAATAATAATGTTATAGAGGAGCGTTGTATTAAAGCTAATAATGGTGACTGTATTCTCAATGAGGAACCAAATCTTCCGGGCTCTCCATATACTTTATTATACTCAAACTGGTCTTGTGTTAAAATGAACACTAGAGAAGTCCAAGGTCAAAAAATCAGAGTGGAATTTTCAGCTTCTACTTGTCAACCCGATTTTCACTTCAGTTATGTTTATGTGGATAATATTTATGTAGGGGATGATGGACCGGATATTTGTAGTAGTCCTTCATTTGGTTATTTGGCAGTTGAACCTGTAGAAAATGCTGTTTCTGATCCGGATTATGAACCATGCTCTCTCATAGAAGAGATTGACTCAGACAATTGTTCTCCTGCAGTTCCGGTTTTAAATCCCGTGTTCCCTATTGAAGTATGTGGAACATTCTCCACCCCAATTATTGCACCTGGAAACAATGGAACCATAACCCCGGGTACAGTTGAACTTAAAATTTTTAAAAACAACACGCAAGTAGGACAGACCACTACGTTAAATAGTAGCACAACATCATCATTTTGTTATGAAGTGGATTATCCGCGGGATTTTAATCAGGGAACTCCATTGTATGGATATTTTTCGGTTGAAGCGACTACTATTTATGAAATGAATTGCGGGTTGATATATGATTTTCCATTAAAGTCTATGGTGGATATATTCAAATTCTGCCCCGTAGCTGCTTGTCCACCTGATATGGCGGTGTGTAACAATGACCCCACCATGACTCAGGCTACATTTGATTTAACACTGCAAGATTCAATCATCGGTGCCAATTATCTGCCACACGAATACAGTGTCAGTTATTATACTTCAGAAGCTGATGCTCATGCTGGAGTAGGGGCAATCCCTTCTACAGGAACTGGACAGACGACTTCTGCATATACTGTTAATTCACCTGGAACTTACGATATTTATGCCCGTTTGGATTTTAACTGGGCGGGATTAAACGCCGGTCCTCAACCAGAGGATTGTTATGATGTGGTTATGTTTGAATTATTTGCAGGGCAAGCTCCTGATGTTCCTTCAGATTTTGATGTGGTAGTGGGACCTTTGGAATTGTGTCCGGATCCAGCACTTACGGATTATGAATTTGATTTGACAGAAGTAGAAACTTATTTGCCATCTAACTTGTCTCCTGTTTCTGATTATTCATGGACTTATTACGATGATGCCCAAATAATTCCTCAAAATGAAATCTCAGATCCTGATGCCTATATAGCAAATATAAGTCCCGGACAAACAGATACCATCTACATAAGGGTCACAGGTCCTGACGATTGCTTCATAGTTGTTTCCTTTGATATAGTTATTCATCCGGAAATTAATTTTAATATTCCAACGCATTATGAACTGTGTGACGATGCGGTCGCTGATGGGTTCACCCAATTTGATCTGAACACCATGGTCACTCAAATGACGAACAACGACCCGAATTTAGATGTTACTTTCCACGCTGATGAAACAGATGCTGAAACCGGAGTCTCTGCTTTGCCATTAAATCATACGAATACAAGTAATCCTCAAACAATATACGTACGAATAGAAGATTCAGCGACTGATTGTTTTATCATTACGGAGTTTGATTTAATTGTCAATCCGAATCCTGAACCGGGAATGGTAAATGATATGTTGCTGTGTGATACTTCAGGCAACGGAACAGCTCCGTTTGATTTGACAGTTCCTGAAGCTGAAATCCTCAACGGACAAACCGGATTTACAGTTAATTTCTATACTTCTCAGGCTGCGGCTGATGCAGGAGGAACGACCAATGCGCTTCCAACGCCTTATACAAACACGAGCAATCCGCAAACTATTTATTTCAGAATAGAAGACGATGTAACAGGATGTTATGCAACAGGAAATTTTGACCTTGAAGTGGTTAGCAATCCGCCAATTACCGATCCAATCACTGATTTGAAACTGTGTGATAACGACGGAGATGGCACAGAAGATTTCGATTTGACTTTAAAAGAGCCTGAAATTTTAAATACAATTGCTCCGGGTTCTGTAGATATTACATATCACAATTCATCAGCTGATGCTAACAACGCTACAAATCCGATTGCGGATCCTACTGCTTATCCGAGTACAGGAAATGAGGTGATTTACGTTCGTGTAGAGTACACAGTTGGTGGAGGTTGTTACAGTGTCGGTCAGTTTAATCTGATGTTCCATGATCCTGTTGCATTCAATCCGCCACAACCATTGATTGTTTGTGATACCGGTTCCGGAACGGGAATGGTTCCGTTTGATTTGTCGCTTGCAACAACACAAATTACCGGAAACGATCCGAATCTTGATGTGACTTATTATTTGACAGATTCAGAAGCCCATACCGGAAACCCCGGCGATCAATTAAATTCTCCGTTTACGAATACAACTCCATACAATCAGACGATTTATGTGAGAATTGAAGATAAAACCACCGGATGTTACGCAGTTGCACCGCTTGATTTACAAGTGAACGAAGCGCCTGTTGCCAATATTCCTGATCCATTGACCTATTGTGATGAAGATAATGATGGTCTCGGTTCTTTCACTTTGACCGATGCTGATCTTCAAATCACGGGTGGTGTAGCCGGAGTAAATGTAACTTACCACGTTACCTTGGCAGATGCAAATAACAATGTGCTTCCTTTGGCAAGTCCATTCTACAATACTGTACCGTATTTGCAAATTATTTATGCGCGCGTAGAATCTGCCGGTGTGGCCTGTTACAGTGTGGTGGAATTGGAATTGAAAGTATTGGATAGTCCGCAAATTGAAGCTCCGGATGACTTGGTTGAATGTGACTTTAACGGAAATGGTACCGGTTTGTTTGACTTGACTGTGGTGGAGCCTCAGGTGATGATCAACATTCCAAATCCTTCGGATTATACGATAAGATATTTTGCAACATTGACAGATCTTAACAATAACAATTCGATTCCTGTACCGACTGCTTATACAAGCATCACCAATCCACAAACCATTTATGTGGTGGTAAGTGATGACGATAACGGTTGCTCAAATCAGGTGGAGTTTGAAATATCTGTTGTTGATATGCCTAATATTTTCCATCCCGATCCATTGGAATTGTGTGATGTGAATAATCCGAATGATGGAATTGAGGAGTTTAATTTGAATATGGCAACTTCTCAAATTACAGGCGGCGATACGAGTATTTCTATCACGTATCACGAAACACAAGCAGATGCAGACGCCGGAATTAATCCATTGCCTGCACTTTATACAAACATTATCAATAACCTGACAATCTACATTCGTGCAGAAAGTTCGGAAGGTTGTGTAATAACCGAAGGATATACATTAACGCTTATCGTAAATCCGCAACCTTCTCCAAGAGAACCTGAACCTTTAGAGGTTTGTGATCCGAGCAGTGATGGATTTGCATGGTTTGATTTGGAATTGGCAACGCAATATATCAGAAATAATGAGCCTAATACAGTAGTGACGTATCACGAAACATTAAGTGACGCCAATTTGGGAATATTTGCATTGACCAGTCCTTACGCAAACGTGGTTGCATACAATCAAACAGTTTATGCACGTTCAGAATTTACGACAACCGGATGTTTTGCAGTGGTAGAACTTGAATTGATCGTTCACGATACCCCGGATGTGCCCGTTATTTTACCGGAAATTGTTGTCTGTAGTGAAGATCCGTTTATAGATACCGGGATTTTGTTTGACTTGACAGTAAATGAAACTGTTATTTACGGTGTTCAAAATCCGGCCGATTTTGACCTCACGTATCATGAAACTGAACAAAGTGCAATCGATAATATTCAGCCAATTAGTGATCCTCAGAATTACTTTAACATATCCAATCCGCAAGATATTTGGGTACGCTTGGGGAATACTGATACTGAATGCGGTACTGTTCGAAAAATGACGCTCATTGTTGAAATGGCTCCTGAAATTGGAGGACCGTTCAGAATGGAAGTGTGTGGAGATGGAGAGACCGCAGAATTTGATTTGAGCACGATGTACAATGACTTTACTTTGGGTCAATTGGGTATGGATGTTCAGTATTATGTAGATGAAGACGATGCTTTACAAGGTATAAATCCTATTAATCCGGATTATGCCTTTACAAATACATCCAATCCACAGACCATTTATGTACGCGTAGTCGATGGAGACAACGGTTGTGCTTCTCATACTACTTTAACATTGGTAGTAAATTCGAATCCGGATATTGAAGCTCCGGAACCGATTGAGCTTTGTGATGTGGATGGTACCGGATTTATGGAATTCGACTTGACAATCAGAGAAGCTGAAATTCTAAACGGAGAGGTAGGTGATTTCACGTATCACTTGACCTATGAAGATGCGGAAGACAATGTCAATCCGATTCTTGACCCGAGCAGTTACGTAAATGTGGAAACTCCGCAACAGATTATTTACGTTCGCGTAACAAATTCTGAAACCGGCTGCTACACCATTGTAGAGTTGTTATTAATTGTCAATCCGCTTCCGATTCTGGATGGTGATATTTCAGACTATATTATCTGTGAGTTGGATACAGACGGAAGAGCCTTGTTTGATTTAACAACAAAGATTCCAGAAATTTTAAACGGTCAGAGTCCATTTGTTTTTGATGTCAAGTTCTATGAAGATCAAAATGACGCTGATAACGGAGTCAATGCTATTGTAACTCCTGATGCATTCTTCAATCAAACGAATCCACAAGAAATCTTTGTGCGAATCGAAAATAGAGATACTGAATGTTTCGTAAGTGGAGGCAGTTTCTTCTTGAGAGTTATGGAAGGTGTTGTAGCAAATGAACCGGCAGAGCCCTTTAAGATTTGTGACAATTTAATGCCAAGCGACGGAATTGCCGAATTTGACCTAGAAGATTTCAGTCTGCAAAAAGTTGTTGACTTTAGAAATGAAATATTGAACAATCAAGATCCGTCAATCTATTCATTGCATTTCTATGAAAGCTACGATGAAGCGGTTGCAGGAGAAAATCCGATTGTATGGCCTTATATTAATGTGATTAATCCACAAATAATTTACGCACGTGTAACAAATGAGGACAATCCTTGGGAGCCGCAGTGTTATGAAATCGTCGAAGTAATCCTATTGGTAGAAGAGCTGCCGGAAATTTATTTCGAAGATCAGTACAGATTGTGTGTGGATGCTGAAGGTAACCCGTTAACTGAAGAGTTTGGAGAAACATCACCACCATTAATCGATACGTTCTTGGATCCTGAGTTATTTACTTTCGAATGGACACACAACGGTGTGATTATTCCCGGAGAAGAAGGCCCTTCGATTATTGCAACTGAAGCTGGAGAATATGTTGTTACGGCAACCCATATCGAATCCGGATGTGTGACTATCGGAACTGCCACAGTGGTGTTGTCTTCACCGCCACTTACTTACAATGCAATCACAACTACCGATGCTTTCTCAAGTGTTCATATTGTTGAAGTATCTGCATCAGGTTTGGGTGAATATGAGTTCCAGTTTAACGACGAACCATTCCAAGACGGTACTGTTTTCTACGATGTTCCTGCGGGCTCACACATTATTACCATCCGCGATAAAAACGGTTGTGGAAGTGTGAGAATCCCAGTAGGAGTAGTAGATTATCCGTTGTTCTTTACACCAAACGGTGATAATTACAACGACACTTGGAACATCTACGGAATGGGTGAATTGGATCCAAATGCGAAAATCTACATATTCGACCGTTATGGAAAATTGTTGAAGCAATTGGTTCCCGGCGGTGAAGGATGGGACGGTACGCATAACGGAAACCCGATGCCTTCAAGCGACTATTGGTTCCGTGTTGAGTATATGGAACACGATATGCCGAAACAAATTAAAGGACACTTTAGTTTGAAACGATAATCCGAATCATAATTTAATAGTAATGAAAAGCCGTCTCAAATTTTTGAGACGGCTTTTTTCATTTTCCATTTAAAACATAGCTATATTGTATCCGTAAAATAATCATTTTACTATGGATTTGTAACCTTGGAGATAGGATTTCTCACTGCGATTTAAAGCTCCGAATGAATGCGAAGTCAGTAATGAGATCAAGTCAAAAGTAAGGTTGTTTTGAATAATTTTATCAGGAATAAAATTCAATTCATAAAAAAACCGCCTCAACTTTCATTTTTGAGACGGTTTTCAAAGATTATTTTAAAAAGTTTTCTGCTTAACTTCCCAACATTACCGGCATCACGAGCATCGTAATTGCTTCCCCTTCATCTAAGCCATCAGCAGGTTTTAAAATTCCTGCACGATTCGGTAAACTCATTTCAAGGGTAATGTCATCGCTGTCAAGATTTCCAAGCATTTCTGTTAAGAATCTGCTGTTAAACCCGATTTGCAGGTCATCACCTTGATAATCACATGTCAAGCGCTCTTCTGCTTTATTGCTAAAATCGTGGTCTTCAGCAGAAATGTTCAATTCGGCACCTGCAATTTTAAGCCGGATTTGATGCGTACTTTTATTGGAGAAAATAGAAATTCTCCTTACTGAATTTAAAAACTGTGTACGGCTGATAAGCAGTTTGTTTGGATTTTCATTTGGAATCACTGCTTCGTAATTCGGATATTTTCCATCGATTAATCTGCAGACCATCTCGGTATTTTCAAAACTAAACTTTGCATTGCTTTCAGAATATTCGATGGTGACCATTTCTTCTTTCCCCGCGAGAATATTTTTCAGTAAATTGAGCGGTTTTTTAGGCATAATAAATTCAGCATCTTCAGGAGCCCTGACATCTGTTCGCTCATATTTAACCAACTTATGCGCATCTGTTGCCACAAAGATTAGTTTTTCGGTAGAAAATTGAAAAAATACGCCGCTCATCACCGGACGCAAATCGTCATTTCCGGATGCAAAAATAGTTTTACTGATTGCACTTGCTAAAATATCCCCCTGAACCGTTAAAGAATTAGTGTCTTCCATTTCGATAACTTTTGGAAAATCATCGGCATCTGCATAAGCAAGCGTATATTTTCCTTGACTTGAACTGATTTCCACAGTATGATTATCTGTAGCAGTAAAAGTCAGTGGTTGTTCCGGTAAGGTTTTTAACGTTTCCAAAAGAAGTTTGGCATTCATGCAAAGAGTGCCGTTTTGGGAACTGTCAACTTCCAATTGAGAAGAAATTGTAGTCTCTAAATCTGATGCAGAAACTGTAAGCGTGTTGTTTTCTAAATTGAATAGAAAATTATCGAGAATAGGAAGTGTATTTGAAGCGTTTATAATGCCTCCCAACACTTGTAATTGCTTTAAAAGATAGGAGCTGGAAACAATGAATTTCATAAAGTTATAGTTTCTATATAAATGAATTTAAAAAGTTGGTTTCGCGGTAGCTAAAATACGATTCTAACAAGTTTACAAATATATTTGAATTGCTTCCCATGAAAAAACAAAGTTTAACTTATTTCACATTTTTGCGTTTTCTGAGATAGTTGAAGATGAAACCAAAAATACCGAACAATAAAATAGGAATCAAGATATTTATAAACTGAAATTTGATGCGTTCGTCAATGACTTTGATAGGGTCTAAAAATGCAATTTGAATTTGTTTGGTTCTCAAATTAATCAATCCGGTGTCGTCTAATAAATAGTTTACGGTATTTAATAAAAATTCTTTATTACCGTAAAAAGAATTCGTCATTCTGTCAAATCCTAATTCCAGCGGGCGGTTTCCTGCCATTTGATTTTTAATTAAATCGCCGTCACTTACAACGACCATTTTTGCTGTGTGGCCTTCATCCATATTGACCATATTTTCGGACAGCTGAAATGGTTTCACCCGATTTTTATAAACGGAAGTAAATTTGCCCTCCAATAATACTGCCAATGGAACTTCACCGGAATTATAGAGTTCCATATGCGTGCCGGAATTGATAACTTCCAAATTGTGTGCAATTTCTGAATTTAAATCTATTTCAAAAGGAAGTCCAACACGTCTTGAAAACGGAGAGGTTGTTAAAAGAATTGTTTTATCAATCGGTGATTCAAGCGTATCAATCGCGCTTGCATAGTCAAATTTCACCGCTTCCATATTGGTTACAATGGGATGATTGTTGTGACTGCTGCTCAAAGGACTGAAGAACCAGGGAAATCTGTCGTATTGTGTATTGCGTTCTTCTCCGCTCGCAAGAACGATGGGCGCTGCATAAATATCTTTTACAAGATTCGGATTGATTCGCACACCATATCGAAACAGAAAATCATTTAAATTTAAATCCAATCCAAAAGCAAAAGTTCCACCGGAATCCGGGTCAATATGCATTTGAGTCATATCAATCAGCCAGAGGGAATTTCCGCCGTCCATGATGTATTGGTCCAATACGTATTTTTGTTCTTCCGTAAAGGGTTTCGTGGGTTAGGCAACGATGATTAAATCAAATTCTCTGAGTGCTTTTAAAGTTCCTGAAGGGTTGGTGGCAACAGAATCTAATGTAAAAGGTGCTGTGTAATAATAATCACGAATGGTGCTTATAAAGTCAAAAATATATTTGTCTTCCAATTCGCCGTTCCCTTTAAGTACGGCAATTTTCTTGGAGCGTTCTGTCAATAATTTTTTAAATCCATCGGCAAAAGCATACTGCAGATTTTGCAGCGAACTGTTCACCCGATCTTCGGTAGTAGCACCGAGTTGATTTTTCAATAACGGAATGGCAACTTTACTCCCTTGATAATGCGCAATTGCCCATGGGAAAACAACTTCTACACTTTGTCTTCCGCTTTCGGTGACAGAAACTTGAGCGGCTTCAATTCCTAACTCTTCAATGGTTTTATAAAGGGTCTCTGATTCTTCTTCCATCGGGTTAATGAAGGAGAATTTAATATGTGAATTTTCTGTGGCGAATTCCTCCAATAACTGTCGGGTTTCACTTTGAAGTTTACGAAACTCCGGAGGAAATTTTCCACCTAACAACACATCGACAACAACCGGAGAATCTGCTTGGTTGACAATATCTTTTGTCACAGACGCCAAAGTATAGCGTTTATCTTTCGTCATGTCAATGCGTACATAGAAGAATTGCCCTATCGCATATAACAAGCCCAATCCGGCGATTAATAAAAAGAGTTGTTTGATGAATGTATGCTTGCCTTTCATTGTCTTTTTAAACTTAATGATGTTAATCCAATAAAAAAGCCTGTTACACAAAGAAAATAAACCAAGTCTCGTGAATCTATGACGCCTCGGGAAATGCTTTCGTAGTGCGCTTTAAAACCAAATCCGGACAAATCCAATGAAGCCGTTGACAAGCCCTCAAAACCGTAATAAAAAAACAGGCAGAGGAAAATGGCAATTATGAATGCTGCAATTTGACTTTGAGTGAGGGTTGACGAAAAAATTCCGATTGCCGAATAACTAAAAATCAAGAATAAAAGTCCGAAATAGGAGCCTAAGGTACTTCCTAAATCCCAATTTCCCGGCGGATTTCCCAATTCAGAAATAGTAAAAACATACAGAACGGATGGAATCAGAGCAATTATGACCAACAAAACGGCTCCTAAATATTTACCAAAAACGATTTGATTCACCGTTAAAGGTTTTGTGAGTAACAATTCCAAAGTTCCTGATTTCTTTTCATCGCTGAATGCTCTCATGCAAACGGCAGGAACCAGAAAGAGCAAGACCCACGGCGCGAGTTCAAAAAATGGAGTTACATCTGCAAATCCACTGTCAAAAATGTTAAAATCTCCTTTAAAAACCCATAAAAACAATCCATTGATAACCACAAAAATGGCAACTACCAAATACCCGATGATACCGGAAAAAAATGATTGAATTTCTTTGCTGATAATTGATAACATAGCCAAAGATTAGGAAAGCGAATGTAGTGTATTAACGCTCCATGCTTGCGCTTTATTTTTAAATTTTGGTTTTGTAAAACTCCAGACAGATTTAAACAATTCACTTTGTCGGTAATTTTCTAAATCTGCTGTCGCGTTCCATTTGCTATATGTGAAAAATACCGACTTGTCTTCTTTATCTTGATACAGCTCCAAAAATAAACATCCCGGAAACGCTCTGATTTTATGTTTTACTTTTTCGAAGTTTTCAAGAAATGCAGGAATTTCATTTTTTTGAAATTCCATTTTTACGATACGTGTAAACATGTTTTATGGTTTAATTTCTTCAGGTTTAAATTCAATAGAAACGCTATCTCTGAAATCCAATCCGAAAAGGGTGGAAGCGCCTCCGACAGTTAGCGGATTGCTTTTGTAAACCGCAAGTTCCAAATAACCTGCCGTATTCCAGATAGCCAATTTTTTTCCGCCTTCTTCGCGTTGTTGATTCGCCGGAATTTCAAAATCGATTGCTTCACTGTATTTATTGAATATTTTACCAATTTTAGTGGTTCTGGCGGTGATGTTAAAAGCACGACCGTGTGCAACTTTCTCAAAAAACTTTTTGGTGATGTTTGTAATGACATTTCCATAATTGTCAATGTAAATTACATTCCCTATAATTTGAGAATCATTATTGAGAACCACCGGACGCAATTCTGTCATTTCTTTTAACTCCGTTATGGTTCTTCCCACTACCTCCAATGTTCCTCCGCGAGCGATATGCGCTGCAACTTTTACGAAAACGTCTAAAACCGGAAAATTACTGGTAAACCTGCCGTGTATATTAATTTCTACTATTTTTTCAGGTTTTATTTCATTGGTCAAGAGTGATAAAATCCCGTTATCTGCACAAATAAAATAATGATTGTCCAAATACATTGCAATGTGACGATTTTCCGGACTTAATTCCGAATCAACACCGATTATATGAATGGTTTCATTAGGGAAGCTTTTGTAGGAACTCTGAATAATATATGCGGCTTCGTGTATGTGAAACGGAGCCACTTGATGAGAGATATCAATAATCGGGACAGATCCTATTTCTGAGAGAATGGCACCTTTAACAGCGCCCACAAAATGGTCTTTTAAACCAAAATCAGTTGTGAGTGTGATAATTGCCATAGATTGTAATTATTGATGATTAAAAGATAAAGTACGCAAAAATAAATTACTTTTGTTAGTGTCAAAAACTATTTTAATTGAATAGCGCAGCATGAGAATTCTTTTTTTCAAAAAAATAGATTTTTAAAACCAACTATAAAAAATAAGCTGAATTTGAACGAATTAATTATCGAATTAAATGAAATCAATCCGAGAGAATTTTTTGGATTAGAAAACACCCACATAGAAATTTTAAAAAAATATTTTCCAAAACTGAAAATTGTTGCCCGAGGTAATAAAATAAAGGCTTATGGTGATGAAGAAGTTCTGGAAGAGTTTGATAAACGCATGGAGATGTTATTGGAGCAGTACGCGCGTTATAACAAACTCGATGAAAATTTAATAGAGCGTGTGCTGGTAAGTGATAAAAGAGAAGATTATGAAACACCTATCAGCAGTGGCGGAATAATAGTTCACGGCGTCAGTGGCAAACCGATACGGGCACAAACTGCCAATCAGCGAAAGTTGGTAACACTGATGGAAAAAAATGATTTGATTTTTGCCGTGGGGCCTGCCGGAACCGGAAAGACATATACCGGAGTAGCGCTCGCGGTTCGTGCACTGAAACAGAAAGAAGTGCGTCGGATTATTTTGACGCGTCCGGCGGTAGAATCCGGTGAAAATTTGGGTTTTCTTCCGGGCGATTTAAAAGAAAAATTAGATCCCTACATGCAACCGCTTTACGATGCACTTCGGGATATGATACCTGCCGAACGTCTGGTTTCCTATCTGGAATCCGGAACTATTCAAATTGCGCCACTTGCCTTTATGAGAGGACGCACCTTGGACAATGCTTTTGTGATTTTGGACGAAGCCCAAAACACGACCCACGCCCAAATGAAAATGTTTCTCACACGCATGGGAAAAAATGCAAAATTTATGATCACCGGCGATCCCGGTCAGATTGATTTGCCCCGGCGTGTCGTTTCGGGATTAAAAGAAGCCATTTTAGTTTTAAAAGATGTCAAAGGAATAGGAGTGGTTCAATTGGACGATAAAGATGTCATTCGCCACAGATTGGTAAGAGATATTATATCAGCGTATAAAACCATTGAAAATATGGAATGATTTTTATTTAATTTTCTTAAAGACATCCTTAACTAAGCACCTGACTTTTTTAGAATAAGAATTCATTTAAATTATAAAAACAAGTTTACAGAAACCCATGGCAATGACCAATACACTTACAGAGACCAATTTTAATTTCCCCGGACAAAAAAATGTATATCACGGAAAAGTACGTGATGTTTATACCTTAGCCAATGATATTTTAGTAATGATTGTTTCCGATCGGATTAGCGCATTTGACGTGGTAATGCCTAAAGGAATTCCTTACAAAGGACAAATTCTCAATCAAATTGCAACTAAAATGATGAAAGCTACGGAAGATATCGTTCCAAATTGGTTGATTGAAATTCCCGATCCGAATGTCGCCATTGGTCATGCGTGTCAACCTATTAAAATTGAAATGGTTATCAGAGGGTATTTAAGCGGGCATGCCGCACGCGAATACAAATTGGGAAAACGTATGATTTGCGGAGTTCCGATGCCGGAAGGGATGAAAGAAAATGACAAATTTCCCGAGCCTATCATAACGCCTGCCACTAAAGCAGAATTGGGTGAACACGATGAAGATATTTCTCGAGAAGAAATCCTAAAAAGAAAAATTGTCTCGGAAGAAGATTATGCAAAATTGGAAGATTACACGAAAAAACTATTTCAAAGAGGAACCGAAATCGCAGCTGAAAGAGGGTTGATTCTCGTGGATACGAAATATGAATTTGGAAAAACCAAAGAGGGAAAAATTGTATTGATTGATGAAATTCATACACCCGATTCTTCTCGTTATTTTTATGCTGAAGGTTATGAAGAAAGACAAAACGCAAACGAACCACAGCGTCAATTGTCAAAAGAATTTTTAAGACAATGGCTCATAGACAACAACTTTCAAGGGAAAGAAGGTCAAGCATTACCAGAAATGACTGATGATTACGTGCAATCCGTTTCGGAACGTTATATTGAATTGTATGAACACATTACCGGAGAGAAATTTATTAAAGAGGAAACTTCCAATATCTTGGAAAGAATTGAGCGAAATGTCATAAATTTTCTGGAAAATTACAGGAAGTGATATACTCAAAAATTATTCTTCGTCAATTTTAAAAGTGTAATTTTCGATAATATTCAGCAGTAATTTCTCGGAATCTTCTAACGATTCAGGCAATTTAGACTTTGAAAGGTTTTTTATGGAAGGCAGTGTGTTTTTTTCATAAGCTTCAATAACCGCCGGATGAATATAGTATTTCCTACAAACTGTTCTTGTGTTTCCTAAAGCAGCAGCTGCAATATTACATGATTCCTGAATAATTTTATTCAAAGCTGTTTCGTTTTGCGGTGGCTCAATTTCCAAAATGGTTTCTAAAAATATTTTACTGGCTGCCCAAGTTCTGAAATCTTTGGCTGTAAACGAGTTCTTTGTTATTTCGTGCAAATAGTCGTTTACCATTCCTGAATCAATGCGATGATGTCCGTCTTCGTCTGTGTATTTAAACAATTCCCAGCCCGGAATTTCTTCACATTGCATCACGAGTTTGCTCAATTTTTTGTCCTCGATAGGGACTTTGTGTTGTTTGCCTTTTTTTCCTGTAAATTCAAAATATAAGGTGCCATCTTCTTCAGTTAAATGACGCTTTCGCATCGTAGATAGGCCGTAAGTTTTATTTGCTCGCGCATATTGGTTGTTGCCAATTCGAATATGTGTTTCTTCCATCAAACGAATGACAAGAGCAATGCACTTTTGTTTGTCCATTTTTCGTCTTCGCAAATCGCGAGCTACTTGATCGCGAATTTTGGGAAGCGCTTCTCCAAAGGCAGACATTCTAAAAAATTTCGTACTGTTTTTAATTTGATTCCATCGCGGATGGTAGAGATATTGTTTTCGCCCTTTGCTGTCAATTCCTGTTGCTTGAAGATGACTGTTCGGATTATCCGAAATGCGAACATTTTTCCAAGCCGGAGGAATAACAAGTTTTTTAATACGAGCCAAAGAGGATTTGTCCTTTACGTTTTTAGTGTTATGGTAATAGGAAAATCCTCTTCCTCGTCTTTTCCGCTCAATGGTCAATTGTTCATCCTCATAATAAACAAGTTGGGCTATGGCAGCAGCTTTTTCATTATCATCAATAATTTTTTCAACTTGTTTTGGAGAGAGTTTCATAAGGACGATAATGTGAGTGGCAAATGGATTTTATTCAAAATAACTGAAATTATCATTTTCTTTAATCTCTCCAAGAGTTTTGTAAATCAATTTGATAACGTTTTCGATATCTTCTCGGTCAGCCATTTCTACAGTGGTATGCATATAACGTAGAGGAAGCGAAATAAGCGAGCTTGCCACGCCTTCATTGCTGTATGCAAAAGCATCAGTGTCTGTTCCGGTAGCTCTGGAAAGTGCAGCACGCTGAAAAGGAATGTTGTTTTTTTCGGCAGTAGAAGTTATCAAATCGCGTAACTTTTGCTGTACCGCCGGTGCGTATGCGATAACCGGACCTTTGCCTAATTCAATATGACCTTCTTTCTTTTTGTCAATCATCGGAGTGGTGGTGTCGTGAGTCACATCGGTTATGATGGCAACGTTGGGTTTTAATCTTGCTGCTATCATTTCTGCACCACGAAGACCGATTTCTTCTTGTACTGAATTTGTAATGTAAAGTCCAAATGGAAGTTGAACGTTATTTTCTTTCAATAAGCGCGCAACCTCAGCAATCATAAAACCTCCGATTCTGTTATCCAGCGCACGACAAACGAATTTTTTCTCATTTAAAATATGAAATTGATCGGGATAAGTTATAACACAACCAACGTGAATTCCCATTTTTGCCACTTCATCAGCACTATGGGCACCCACATCGATGAAAATATTTTCCGGTTTTGGTGATTCTTCTTTTGATTTATCGCGTGTGTGAATTGCAGGCCAACCAAACACGCCTTGAACAATTCCGTTTGCGGTATGAATATTTACAACTTTAGAAGGAGCAATTTGATGATCGCTTCCGCCATTACGCACAACATAAATAAGACCGTTATCGGTAATATAATTTACATACCAGGAAATTTCATCTGCATGGCCTTCAATAACCACACGATATTTTGCATCGGGATTAATTACACCTACTGCTGTTCCGTATGTATCGGTGATAAAAGTATCTACATACGGTTTTAAATAATCCATCCAGATTTTTTGACCTTTCCATTCGTAACCCGTGGGAGAGGCGTTGTTAAGGTAAGATTCTAAAAACTCTAATGATTTTTCGTTCAATATAGATGATTCCATTCAAACATTTTTTAATGATTAAACTTCCAAAATTAATGAATAAAGAACACAGCAGCCATCTATTTGTTTATTTTTGGGATACTTTTTGTACCTATGGGCAGAAGTTCGGAAAAGTGTATGATTAAGTGGTATATATATATAGGAGTGTTTTTGTTGACAAACGTCCAATTTCTCAACGCTCAAATTGATAATGACACTACAGAAGTGTTCTATTATGTCATAGAAGGCGATTCAATTCATAGGGATAGGATTAGTTTGGACGAGGTTTTTTTATTGTCTGAATTGCAATTTGATTCTAAAGAAGCACAAAGACGGTATCTTTTATTAAAAAGACGAACTCATAAAGTATATCCTTATGCGAAGTTGGCAGCAGAAAGATTGGTGGTAATGAATCAAAGACTGGAACAAATTGAAAAAAAGAAGCACAAGAGAATTTATACAAAACGACTTCAAGACTACATTGAAAATGAATTTTCAGAACAGTTAAAGAAGCTTACACGTTCAGAAGGTCAGATTTTGGTGAAGCTTATTCATCGTCAAACCGGAGAAACTGCTTTTGATTTGGTCAAGGAATTGCGAACCGGTTGGCGTGCATTCTGGTATAATGTAACAGCCAATATGTTCGATATTTCTTTAAAAGAGGAATTTAATCCCTATGTAAACGAAGAAGACTATTTAATTGAGGATATTCTACTTCGAGCTTTTCAAGATAAAAGCCTTGAAAAACAGGAGCCTGCCATTCCAATTGATTATTTTGAGCTAAGAGATTATTGGCGAAAAAAAAATATGGATAACTCTCCATAATTTTTTTGGTTGGTAAGGAATAACGTTTTAAATTTGCAGTCTGTTCTTTCGATAACCTTGTGTGTTTAATATCAAGAGCTGTGGTTTAACAGCTTTTGTTTTCTAGCAAGCTGATTTGTAGCGAGATAAAAAATAAATAAAAATATCTTTCATTTTTCCTTGTTTATATGTAAATCTCGTTTAATTTTGCGCCCTCGTTTGGGAGTTGATGGTAGCGGATTTAAGTTCATTTACAGGTTGGGATTTCGGATTAAATTATTTTTAAAATAAAT